>LSKJ01000754.1 GCA_001557035.1 Rhodospirillaceae bacterium CCH5-H10
GCAGCGGCCGTTCCTCGGACAGGCCCAGTCCCCGCGGGTCGATGAGGCGGCGCGCCGCCAGCACCTTGTCCCGCCCCACAAGGATGAAGAACCCGCCGTCGCCGCCGCTCTTGGGGTCGATGAGATAGGAGAGATCGCCGACCGCCACCGTGGCGATCAGGCCGCCGATGAAGGCATTGTCGATGCGCCGCACGGGCGTCCGGACATTGACCACCGGCTGCTTGTTGGTCTCGCTCCAGAAAAGTGCCCCCCAGAAGGTCTGCTGCGCCGTCTGGAGCTGGCGGAAACGCTGCATGCCCTGCGGCATGTCCACCAGCGAAAGCGTCTCGCGATCGATATGGCCATCGGGCTCCCGGACGGCGCGGTGCAGCTGGAGATCGAGCGTGGCGAAGCCCGCGGCCGACACGGCGGGCACCTGCTGCATCATGACCGCCAGCGCCTCGCGGACGTCGACGGGCGATTCGATGTTGATGCGCCCCGCCGCGGCAAGGCCCGCGATCAGCTCGAGCTGCTCGCCCACCGGATCGAGCCGGCTGCGCACCAGCGCGACCTGGCCGTCGACGACACGGGCGGCGCGGTCGACCAGGAGGCGCTCGGCCGTACCGGTCGCTCCGGCCAGCACGACGATGTAGGCGATGCCGGAAATCAGCGAGAGCGAGACGAAGGCAAGCGCCAGCGCGGCGACCATCGGCAGGCGCCAGGGCCGGCGCAGCGAGGCTGCCGCTCCAGGCAGGGGGGTCTCGGAAATCGGGCTCACGCGGCGGACATCATAGGATGTCCGCCGTGCAGAAGCGATGTCGCGTTGTCTCAGGCGGCTGCGCGAATGGCCGACTTGTTGACCTTGTCGTCGACGTGGCTCTCGAACTGCTGGAAGTTCTTCTCGAAGCGCTGGGCGACGTCGCGCGCGGCGCTGTCGTAGGCCTTCTTGTCCTTCCAGGTGTTCTTCGGGTTCAGCACCTCGCCCGGCACGTCGGGGCAGGCGCTGGGCACCTGCATGCCGAAGTGCGGATCGGTCGAGGACGCGACACCGGCCAGCGTGCCGTCGAGGGCCGCGCGCACCATCGCGCGCGTATGGCGGATCGACATGCGCTCGCCGACGCCGAAGCCGCCGCCCGACCAGCCGGTGTTGACCAGCCAGCACTTCACGTTCTGGCGGGCCATCTTCTCGCCAAGCATCTTCGCATAGACGGTCGGATGGCGCGGCATGAACGGCGCGCCGAAGCAGGTCGAGAAGGTCGCCTGCGGCTCGGTCACGCCCTTCTCGGTACCGGCGACGCGCGCCGTGTAGCCCGAGAGGAAGTGGTACATCGCCTGCTCCGGCGACAGGCGGGAGATCGGCGGCAGCACGCCGAACGCATCGGCCGTCAGCATCACGATGTTCTCGGGCGTGCCGGCGATGCCGGTGGGCGAGGTGTTCGGGATGAAGTCGAGCGGGTAGCAGGCGCGCGTGTTCTCGGTGTAGGCGCCGTCGTCGAGGTTGAGCCGGCCGGTCGCCGGATCGATCACGACGTTCTCCAGCACCGTGCCGAAGCGACCGGTGGTGGCGTAGATCTCGGGCTCGGCCTCGCGGCTGAGCTTGATCACCTTGGCGTAGCAGCCGCCCTCGAAGTTGAAGAGGCTGTCCTCGGCCCAGCCATGCTCGTCGTCGCCGATCAGGGTGCGCGTCGGATCGGCGGAGAGCGTCGTCTTGCCGGTGCCCGACAGGCCGAAGAAGACCGCGACGTCGCCCTTCGGACCGATGTTGGCCGAGGCGTGCATCGGCAGCACGTTCTTGTCCGGCAGCAGGTAGTTCAGAATCGTGAACACCGACTTCTTGATCTCGCCGGCATACCAGGTGCCGCAGATCGCCACGACGCGATCGGTGAAGTTCACCAGGATGGCGCAGTCCGACGCCGTGCCGTCGAGCTTCGGATCGGCCTGGAAGCCCGGCAGGTTCAGGATCGTGAACTCGGGCTTGAAGCCTTCGAGTTCCTCGGGCCGCGGCCGCAGGAACATGTTGCGGGCGAACAGGTTGTGCCACGCCGTCTCGTTGACCACGCGCACGCCGATACGAAGCGCGGGATCGGCGCCGGCCCAGCAGTCGCGCACGAAGAGATCGCGGCGCTGTGCGTAGGCGATCATGCGATTGTAGAGCGCGCGATAGCGGTCGGGGGTGATCGGCTTGTTGGTCTTGCCCCAGTCGATCCGACCCTTGCTCTCCGAGTCCTCGACGATGAACTTGTCGTTGGGCGAGCGGCCGGTATGGACGCCGGTCCGCACGACGAGCGCGCCGCCATCGGCCACGACGCCTTCGCGGCGGCGGACTGCCTCCTCGTAGAGCGAGGGAACCTGGAGGTTCCAGTAGACGTTGCCCGGGTTCTTGAGCCCAAGTGTTTCCAGTCCAAGTTTCGGTACGACGAAGCCCGCCTGATGCACAGCGTTTCTCCTGCTTTCCGGCTAATCCGAATGGCGAAGGTGTTATTGCCCTATGCGCTACTGGCAGGGCTATAGGGTGGCAAGTGCCTGCGACAAGTTAGTGTCGAGGATCATGTGGATCGGACTTCGCAACCGCGAAATGAATGCCGCGTCGCGGAATCAATTTTCTTCCGATTTCGCTGGGGGAGCGGTCCGGCCCCGGGCGACCAGGGCCACCAGAACCTTGCGCGCTTCGCCGGCCGCCTCGAGCGGAGCGTCGAAGTCGAGCCGCGCGATCTCTCCGCCCCGCCGCAGATCGAGACCCTCCGGATCGATGCCCGTCATCGTCCAACCGCCGGCGGTCCGGCCGATCAACTTCTCGGCATAGAGCTGGATCGCGTCGCCATGATCCTCGTTCATATGGCCGACGATGCCCGGTTCGGCGGCCGCCAGGCCCTCGGCCTCGGGGGCCGCCAGCCCGGCCCGGTCGATCCACCGGATCTTGCCGAAACCGCCGACCAGATGACTCCGCTCCACGGAAACCCGGTAGAATCCGAAGTCCTTGAAGCCGGCATAAAGGGCCGCATCGGGATGCCGGGCCAGGAAACGCGCCTTCAGACGTTCGTCGTCGGTCCGTTCGGCGCGCCCCAGCACGGTGACGCGCGGTCCGGTCAGGGGCTGGTCGAGGCCCGCCGTACCGTCGAACAGCAGGGAAACCCGCCCGTCGGCCCGGATGGCCTTCGTATGCTCTGCAAGGTCGCTCAGCAGCAGGATAGGTGTGAGGTCGTGATCGACCGCCACCAGAACCAGCGATGCATAGGGCCATCCCGCCGGTTCGGCGGGCAGGAACGTGGCCAGGGACGCCCGATCGAGGCCGCGCAGCAGGGCGCGCACGGTGCGAGACATGTCGTCTTGGGTCATTTTCGGTTCAAAAAAGCCGCAATTATTCGTTGAGTATTGTGGACCGGGGAGGCGGCGGCGACGGCCCGGTCTGTGATAGCATGGTCAGATTGCCGTTGTCCGCTGCAGGAGAAGCCAAGCCGTGCGCAAGAACATCGCCCTCGTCGACGACGATCGCAACATCCTCACTTCGGTGTCGATGCTGCTCGAAGCCGAAGGGTTCCAGATCAAGACCTACAATGACGGGGCGTCGGCTTTGGAAGGCCTGAACCAGGCGCCTCCGGACCTCGGCATCTTCGACATCAAGATGCCGCGCATGGACGGCATGGAACTCCTGAACCGCATCCGCAAGACGCAGCAATTCCCGGTCATCTTCCTCACCTCGAAGGACGAGGAGATCGACGAGGTGCTGGGCCTGCGCATGGGCGCCGACGATTTCATCCGCAAGCCGTTCTCGCAGCGCCTGCTGCTCGAGCGCATCCGCGCCGTGCTGCGCCGGGCCGACGTGGGCGGCGCCAAGGGCGAGTCCGCGGCCGAGCGCATCGTGCGCGGCGAGCTGGTCCTCGACCCCAGCCGCCACCAGTGCACTTGGAAGGGCAAGGAGGTGCACCTCACGGTCACCGAGTTCCTGCTGCTGAAGTCGCTCGCCGAGCGGCCGGGTCACGTCAAGAACCGCGACCAGCTGATGGACGCGGCCTACGGCGAGACGATCTACGTCGACGACCGCACCATCGACAGCCACATCAAGCGCGTTCGTCGCAAGTTCCGCGAGGTCGACGGCGAGTTCGAGCAGATCGAAACGCTTTATGGCATCGGATACCGATACCGCGACTCCTGAGCCCGCGCCGCGTCCGCTCGGGTCACCGACTTTAAGTTCCCGGATCGCGACGGCGCTCGGCCGCCTGTTTCCGCGCGCGGTGCGCAAGGCACCGGCGGGGACGCCGGCTGCTGCCGATTCGCCGTCGCTGCTGCGCCGGCGGCGCAGCGTCGATCGCGGCCACTCGCCGCTGACCCGGCGCATCCTGCTGCTCAACCTCATCCCGGTGGCGCTGCTCACTCTCGGCGCGGTTTACCTCAGCGACTACGAGGAGGAGCTGATCGACACCGAACTCGCCTCGCTGCTGGTGCAGGGCGAGATGGTGGCAGCCGGCATCGGCGAGGTCGCGGTGGTCGGCGGCGAGACGACGGTCAATCGCATGGACGCCGACGCCGCGCGGCAGTTGCTCACGCGGCTGGTCCGGCCGACCGGCGTG
>LSKJ01000755.1 GCA_001557035.1 Rhodospirillaceae bacterium CCH5-H10
TCGCTCGACATGGTGCCGAGGCCCGCGAGGGCCTGCGTGCGCTGCTCGCCGATCCGCCTTTCGGCGGCGACGATGTCGGCACCCAGCCGGTCGCTGACTTCGTGCAGCTTGGCCGAGGTTGCGGCCGCAGCAGCCTCCGATGCGGCACGGATCAGGCCGGAAGCCTGGCCGCGCGCCTCGGCGAGCGCCTTGTCCTGGTCGACCCCCGCCGCGCGAGCGGCGTCGTTGGCCTTCTGGGCCGCGTCGAGGTCCGCCTGGATCTTGTGCTCGCGGCTTTCGATCGTCTTGCCGATCTTCGGCAGGACGGCCTTGGCCATGAGGAAGTACAGAACGGCAAAGCACACCACCAACCAGAAGATCTGGGTGGGGAACCTCGTGAGGTCGAACTGCGGCATGCCGGCCGCCTGCGCGGCAAACGGCAGCCCGATCAGGGCTGCCGCGGCGACCGAAGTCCGGAGTGCCTGAATGGGCACGATCGAACTCAGGCGAAGAGGGCGATCAGCGCGACGATCAGCGCGAACAGCGCGATGGCCTCGGTGACGGCGAAGCCGATCCAGATGTTGGCGCCGATTTCGGCCTTCGAGGCCGGGTTGCGCGACAGGGCGGTGATGTAGCTGGCCCAGACGTTGCCCACGCCGATGCCGGCGCCGATCATGCCGATGGCGGCGAGGCCTGCACCGATGAACTTGGCGGCTGAAGCGTCCATTTCTATCTCCTGTTTTCTCTTGGCTTTGACGTGATGGATCGATGGGTACGGGCGCCGCGACCTAGTGCAGGTGCAGCGCGTCGTTCAGGTAAATGCAGCAGAGGATGGTGAAGATGTAGGCTTGCAGCAGCGCGACCAGCAGCTCGAGCGCGGTGATCGCGACCAGGACCACCAGCGGCACGACACCGAAGATGCCGAGCGCCACGACGAAGCCCGCCAGCACCTTCAGCAGCACGTGGCCGACCGTCATGTTGGCGAACAGTCGAACCGACAGGCTGATCGGGCGGCTGAGGTAGGAAACCACCTCGATCGGGATCAGGATCGGCGCGGTGAACAGCGGCGCGCCGTGCGGGAAGAACAGGGAGAAGAAGTGCAGGCCGTGCTTGAACAGGCCGATCACCGTCACGCCGAGGAACACGACCATCGCCATGAAGAAGGTGACGGCGATCTGCGACGTGAAGGTGTAGCCGTAGGGGAGCATCCCGAGGATGTTGCCGAACAGCGTGAAGATGAAGAGCGAGAAGATGAACGGGAAGAACTTCTTGCCGGCGCTGCCGACATTGTCCCGGATCATGTTGGCGATGAACTCGTAGAAGAGTTCGGACATCGCCTGCAGGCGGCCCGGAATCATCGCACCCTTGCCGGCGCCCGCCAGCAGCAGGCCCGAAGAGAGGACCACGGCGCCCATCATGAAGATGGCGGAGTTGGTGACGGCGATGTGGTGGCCACCGATGGTGAACAGCGGGGCGGTGTAGTCCTGGATAGCAAACTGCTCGAGCGGGCTGGCCACGTTACTCTATCCCCAAATCAGCTCTTCTTCTCATCCTGGGCTGCTTTGCTGCGCCGCTCTTCAGCCTGCGCAACCCGGTAGACGTTCAAGAACGCCGCACCGCACCCCAGCACGAACCCCACGATCAACAGCCAGGGCTTCGTGCCCAGCCACCGATCAGCCATCAGGCCGATAAAGGCCCCCGCAACGACGCCCGCCACCAGTTCGACTGCGATCCGCATGCCGACGCCCAGCTTTTCGCCTCCGGCGCCACGCGTTGCGGGTCCCGACGACCGTCCTGTTCCCGCCTGGTAGGCCTGTCGGACACCTTTCAGGCGCCGATCCAGCTCGTCAGGGGTCGATTTCCGATCGTCCTCAGCCATAACCGGATGCTCCGCTCCGGGCTTTCCACCGCCACCCCATCGACGCGATGCGGTCACAATGAAAAACGCGCCGGAACCTATGGGCAGGCCCGCAGGGTGTCAAGCGTACGCGACGATGTGACAAGGCCCTTAAATGCAAGCCGTTCCGCCGTTCTACCGCTTCAGGACGGAGAACCGGGCATCGCCGTCGCGCTCGACCTGCGGGACGAGGTCGACCTCCCAGTCCAGGTACTGGCGCATGGCCGCCTCGACGTCCTCCTTGAAGTCGTAGGGGCGGTACCAGACGTCGGTCGGCGGATCGGCCATCCGGACGTGGCCGGTTTCGACCTCGAATCCCGCTTCCCGCCAGGCTTTAATTCCGCCTGTCAAAACATTTACGGGCAGGCCTCCCGTCAGATCGGCGCTTTCGGCCGCGGCCAGCGCGCCGATTTCGGCGTCCGGGGCCACGACCACGATCCGGGTGATGCCGGCCTGCTTGGCCAGCATTTCAGGCAGGGTGCGTGAGAGATTTGCGCGCACCGCGAACCAGGCGCCCGGGACGTGGCCGTCGCGATATTTGAGGCTGGTGTCGAGGTCCACCACCAGGGTCGTCGACAGCGCCCTCTGAAGTTCGGCCGCCGACACCGTCGCGACCTTCGGCACGGTGAAGCCCGCCGGATAGCGCGGCTCGGCCGTCGTCGTGAGTTCGGAGGCGGCGGGCTTGTGGTCGAGGACGTATGTCTCGTTCCAGCCCATCTGCAGCAGCCAGTGCGCCGTCATGGTGGCGCGCACGCCGTCATTGTCGTGCAGCACGATGGTGGCGTTGCGGGCGCCGACATACTGGTCGGTCGCCTGAACGAGCTGGCCGCCCGCGGCATGACGGAAGCCCTTGAGATGGCCCTGCGCGTACTCGGCGGGGTCGCGCACGTCGAGGCGATAGAGCGGTCCGCCCTTCTTCTCGAGCGCGTCGAGGCCGGCTTTGTCGATCTTCCGGATGCCCATTTTGCCCGCGATGTTCGCCGCGGCGGCCTGAGCGAACTTCGCGGCCTCCGGTCCCTGAGGACCGAAGCTCCTGGTCTCGCCGCGCGCCACCTTCAGGCCGGCGAGATGCCAGCCCATCGTACCGTTCTTCAGCGCCATAACCTTGTTGGGCAGGCCGGCGTTGATCAGCGACTGCGCGCCGATGATCGAGCGGGTGCGGCCGGCGCAATTGACGACGACCAGCGTCTCCGGCCGCGTCACGAAGTCCTTCACGCGATAGACGAGCTCGGCGCCGGGGCAGTCGATGCCGCCGGGGATCGACATGTTGGTGAATTCCGGCAGCGGCCGGGAATCGAGGATCACCATGTCGGCCTTGGCATCGATCATCTTCTGCACGTCGGCGGCATCGATGCGCGGCGTGTCGTTGCCATGCTCGACGATCTCGCCGAACGCCTTGCTGGGTACGTTGACGCCGGTGAAGACCTCATAACCCGCGTCGCGCCACGCTTTCAGGCCACCGGCCATGACCGAGAGATTGGTGTAGCCGAGGCGGCTTAGCGCCGCGGCGGCGCGATTGGCGCGACCTGTCTGACCTTCCTCGCCGCTGTCCATCAGCACGATGCGGATGTCCGGATCAGGCAGGAGGGCCAGCGCGCGCGGCTCGAGGCGGGAGAGGGGGAGGGGCGTCGCGAACAGCGGATGGCCCTGGGTCGAGAACTCGCCTTCCTCGCGCACGTCGAAGAACGCGAAGACCTCGCCCGACTTCAGCATCTCCTTCACCTGCTGCACCGTGAGCAGCGGCGTCAGGATCTTCGGCTTGGCCATGAAGCGCTTGGCCGCGCCGGTCTTCATGTCGACGGTCAGGCGATTGGGCAGGTGTTCGAGGCTGAGGCCGTAGAAGTGGAGGTGCAGCGCGTTGCCCGAGCCGACCGGTGTCTCGATGTGATGGAAGTCGTCGGGCAGGAAGGTGATCACGTCGCCGCGCTTCAGCGTCTTTTCCTTGGCCGGCGCCTCGCGCAACTGCACGACGTTTTCCTGCGCGCCATTGTCGAGCCGTTCGTAGACGACGTTGCGCTCGGCGCCGTGGACGCCCGCGATGATCGCCCAGGTCGTGTGATTGTGCGGCGGCACTTTCTTGCCGGGGCCGCCGGCCGAGGCATAGAGCGCGAACCGGTTGTCGGGATCCTCGCTCAGGCGATAGATGCCGCCGTCGGCGCCCAGCGGAAATTCCTCCTGCGGAAAGAGGTCGGCGCGGCTGGCCAGCGACGAGAGGAGACCGCCGATCCTGTCGAGATTGGCAGCCGTCACGCCCGACTTCTCGATGGTGCGGGCCTCGTCGATCAGTCGCCGCACGGCCGCGGCACGCTCTTGATGCAGGTTCATTCGGTCCTCCGTTGGGCACAGTATAGGCACAGCGGCCCTTGTCGCCCCAGCATGAGTCAAACTACGGTGCGCCATGCGAACCACCCTATCCGCCGTCCTGATCGGGGCGGTTGCCCTCGTGGCGGCGCAGGCTTCGGCGCAGACAGCGAAGAAGCCGGTCCAGTCCCAGGCGACCAAGCCTGCCGCGACCAAGGCCGCCGTGACCCGGCCGGCCGCACGACCCGCGGCCCGTCCCGCCCCGCGCGCGGCGGTCTATGTGCCGCCGCCGCCCGTCGTCGAACTCGACGAGAATGCGGTCGTCGCCGATCTGCCGACCGTTCTGGACAATGAGACGCGCGACCGTTACCGCCGCATCTTCCAGGCGCAGCAGTCGGGCAACTGGACGCAGGCCGACGAGGACATCCGGCAACTTCAGGACAAGACGCTGATGGGCTATGTCGGCGCCCAGCGCCTGCTCAGCCCGAACAACCAGGCGCGCTACGACCAGCTCGCCGCCTGGCTCCAGGAATACAACGACCATCCCGATGCGCCGGCCATCTACAAGCTGGCGCTGGCGCGTCGCACGCCCGGCGGACCGGAGCTGACGCCGGCCACGTTCGTGGGCAGCACGCCGGGCTCGCCGAACTTCGCGGCTGCCCGCACCGTGAACGGTGCCGATGCCGGCCAGGCCGCCGAGCTGCGTTCGCGCCTGCAGAGCATGGCCGACGATGGCGGCTTCAATGCCGCCTTTGTGCTGCTGGACCGCAAGTCGTCGACGGAGATTCTGGGGCCGCAGGAAGTGGAGTTGTGGCGCGGTCGCCTGCGCACCCGCCAGCTCGAGGCCGACCCGCAGCGCGGCGTGCAGATCCCGGTCGAGGCCAGCATGCCGCCCGACGCCAACTGGAACGCCGCCATGTCGGCTTTTACACGCGGCAACATGGCCGAGGCGGCCCGCCGCTTCGAGCTGGTGGCCGATGCCTCGCCCGACCGGGCCTCGTCGTGGACCCTGTCCGCCGGCTCGTTCTGGGCCGCACGCGCCAACCTGCTCGCCGGCAATCCGCAGAAGTACGCGCCCTATCTCAAGCGCGCGGCGCTGCATGGCCGCACGTTCTACGGGCTCGTCGCGCAGAAGGCGCTGGGCATGCAGATCCAGCCGGACTTCGAGGTGCCGCCGCTCGACCGTCGCCGGGCCGATCTGCTGCGCAACGACCGCGCGGCCCGGCGTGCGCTGGCGCTGCTGCAACTCGGCGCCACCACGGCGGCGGAGCGCGAACTGTTCGCCGCGTCGATCGACGCCGATCCGCGCTACATCGAGGCGGTGATGGCGCTGGCGCAGAAGGCGCAACTGCCCGCGCTTTCGGTCCGCGTCGGCAACGCCAATTGGGACCAGCGCCACAACATCAAGGGCTATGACGGCGGCATGTATCCGATCCCGCCGTGGCAGCCGTCGAGCGGCCAGAGCGTCGATCGCTCGCTGGTCTATGCCTTCATGCGCCAGGAATCGGCATTCAATCCCAAGGCGCGCTCGGTCGTGGGCGCGATGGGGCTGATGCAGCTCATGCCGGCGACGGCGCGCGCCGTCTCGGCGCGCTATGCGCCGGAGACGGCGGGCGCCAATCCATGGGAGCCGTCGGTCAACGTGTCGCTCGGCCAGGCCTACATCTCGATGCTGCTGAACGAGACCGACGGCAATCTCGTGCGCACCACCGCCGGCTACAATGGTGGCCCGGGCAACGTGATGCGCTGGGACAATTCGCTGAACGCCTCGCAGGATCCGCTGCTCTACATCCAATCGATCCCGCTCCACGAGACGCGCGACTTCGTGCAGCGCGTACTCACCAACTACTGGATCTACCAGCTTCGCCTCGGCCAGCCGACGCCGTCGCTCGACCAGATCGCCTCGCACGACTGGCCCCGTTACATCGCGCAGGATGGAACCCGCTGAACATGTTGCCGCTGGCTGGTGTACGCGTCGTCGAGTTCTGCCAGGTCCTGGCAGGTCCTTATTGTGGAATGCTGCTGGCCGATCTCGGCGCCGAGGTGATCAAGGTCGAGCCGCCCGAAGGCGACATGATGCGCCAGTGGCCGCCGATCACGGAAGGCCCCGAGGGGGGCTACAGCGAGAACTTCGCCTCGATCAATCGCAACAAGCGATCGGTCGTGCTTGATCTCAAGGATCCGGCGCAGAAGGCGGCGGCGCGCAAGCTGATCCTCACCGCCGACGTGGTGCTGGAGAACAACCGGCCGGGCGTGATGGATCGTCTCGGTCTCGGCTACGAATCCTTCCGCGCCGAAAAGCCCGGCCTCGTCTATTGCTCGATCTCGGCGTTCGGCCAGAGCGGCCCGCGCTCGGGTGAGGGCGGCTTCGACGTCACCGTCCAGGCGATGAGCGGCATCATGAGCGTGACCGGCGAGCCCGACGGTGCGCCGGTGAAGTGCGGCGTGCCGGTTTCCGACGTCGGCACTGGCCTCTATGCCGCGCTTACCATTGTGTCGATCCTGCGCCGCGTCGCGGGCGGCGGGCCGGGTGCGCATGTCGACGCTTCGATGCTCGGCTGCAGCCTCGGCATGGCCGCGCTCCAGACCAGCGAGTTCTTCGGCACCGGCAACGACCCGAAGAAGCTGGGCTCGGCCCATCCGCGCAATGCGCCCTACCAGGCCTTCAGGTGCGCCGACGGCCACTTCGTCATCGCCGCCGGCAACAACAAGCTCTGGGAAGCGGTGACCCAGGTCGTCGGTCGCCCCGACCTGTTCGCCGACCAGCGTTTTGCCACCACGCAGTCACGCGCCGCCAATCAGGTCGCGCTGAAGGACCTGCTCGAGGTCGAGTTCGCCAGGCAGGGCGTCGATCACTGGCTGGCCGCCTTCGAGAAGGCCGGCGTGCCGCAGGGCCGCATCAATACCTACAGCCAGATCCTGGCCGACCCGCAGGTCGCGCACATGGGCTGGGTCGAGGAGATGGAACTGCCTTCCGGCGTGAAGACGAGAACCTTCGGGAGTCCGGTCCGCATCTCCGCCACCGACATCTCCAAGCGGCGCGACCCGCCGGGTCTCGGCGCCGACACCGAGGCGATTTTCGGAAACACCTTCGAGCGAAAGGCTGCGGAATGAGTATCGATCGCCTGCGTCGTTTCATCGGCGACATGACTTCCCTCACCGGCGGCGCCTGGCAGGACAAGGACGAGAACGCCATCGTCGAAGTGGGCGCCAAGCTGCTGGGCGAACTGTGCAGGCACGACGACTGGCTGCCCGAGCAGGCGGCCAGGGTGCCGGCGCACGGCTATGCGCAGAACCTGCTGTGGTGCGATCCGTTCGAGCGCTTCTGCGTGGTGAGCTTCGTGTGGGCGCCCAAGGCCAATACCCCGGTGCACGATCACGAGATGTGGGGCCTGGTCGGCATGCTGCGCGGCTCGGAAACCTCGCTCGCCTTCACGCGCGATCCCGAGACCGGCGTGCTGGTGCCCGGCGCGCTCACCAAACTGGAGCCGGGTGACGTCGAGGCGCTGGTGCCCGCGCCGCGCAACCCGGCGGGCGACATCCATCAGGTGACGAACGCGTTCGACGATCGCGGCTCGATCAGCATCCACGTCTATGGCGGTAACATCGGCGCGGTGCGTCGTCACACCTACGACGTGAAGACGGGCCAGCCGAACCTGTTCGTGTCGGGCTACACCAACCGCGAACAGCCCAATATCTGGGACCGATCGGCCGAGGTGCGCGCCGCGTCGTAGCGGTTCGCGTACCGGCACGCCTCCCTTGACCAGTCGAGCGCCCGGCAAGCACTGTCTCCCGACACGAAAACAGGGAAGGAAGACAGATGAACCGTAGAACCGTGCTCAAGGGCGGCACCGCGCTCGCCGCCATGACGGTCGCCGCTCCGGCGATCGGCCAGTCGAGCAAGTGGCCGGCCCGCGAGATCTCGCTGATCAATCCGAATGCGCCCGGCGCCTCGACCGACCTCACCGCGCGCATCATCGCGCAGGCGCTCGAGAAGCGGCTGAACGCCACCGTCATCGTGAAGAACGTGGTGGGCGGCGCGGGCGCCTTAGGGCCGACGACGCTCGCCCAGTCGGCGCCCGACGGCCACACGATCGGCCTGGTGGCGATCTCCAGCCATGTCGCCGTGCCCAACATGATGAACGTCGCCTACGACCCGTGGAAGGCGTTCGACATCATCGGCCAGGTCGCGGCGCTGCGGTACGGCGTCGGCGCGCGGGCCGACGGACCGATCAAGTCGATCGAGGACCTCGTCAACCAGGGCAAGCAGAAGCAGCTCACCTACAGCTCCAACAACGTCACCAACGTGGTGGCGATGTTCCAGCTGGCCAAGCTGAGTGGTGCCAAGCTGCGCTGGGTCGTCTTCCCCGGCGGTGTCGAATCGGTGACGGCCGCGATCGGCGGCCATGTCGATGCCGTCATCCAGACCGTGGCCGAGATGCGGCCGCAGATCGAGGCGGGCAAGCTGCGCTTGCTCGCGTCGGCCGCCGAGGCCCGCTGGCCCGACTATCCCGACGTCAAGACGCTGCGCGAACTGGGCTACAACGCCGTCAGCAACGGCCCGTTCGGCTATGCCTTCCCGACCGGTGTCGATCCGGCGATCAAGGAGCGCATGGACAAGGCGCTGGCCGACGTCATGAAGGACGAGTCCGTAACCAGCCAGATCGCCAAGCTCGGCATCCAGCCGATCTATCGCGACGGCAAGGAATACGGCGCGCTTCTCAAGAAGATCGAGGAGGAGCTGGTGCCGATCCTCAAGGAAACCGGCATGGCCAAGAAGCCTGCATGATGAAGTTGAGTGGCACGCGGATCGCAACGCTCGGCCTGCTGGTCGCGGCGCTGGTCGGCCTGTGGAAGGCGATGGGGTTGGACAGCTGGGGCTTCGACGGTCCCGGCCCCGGCTTCTTCCCCCAGCTCATGGCCGGGATCTGCGTGGTGCTCGCGCTCGTCGTCCTGGTCTTTCCGGGTCAGGCCGGCGAAACCGAGGGCGGCGACACCGACGACGTCGAGGCGACGAAGGAATCGAACCGGACTTTCGCGGTCTACATCGCCACCTTCGCGGTGTTCGCTCTGGGCGCGATGTATGCCGGCTTCGTCGTCACGACCGTCGCGGTGACGGTCGTGATCATGCGCTTCGCCGAACGCCGCTCGTGGTCCGCCTCGATCGGCTATGGCGTTGCCTGTGCCGCCGTCGGTCTCGTCTGCTTCGGCTGGTTGCTGCGCGTCGATCTGCCGGAAGGCCCGATCGAGCGCACTTTCTACACCTACGTTCGCTGAGGCCCGACGCATGGAAGCGCTGCTGGGTGGTTTCGCCACCACGCTGACTCTCGACAACCTGTTCTATTGCTTCGTCGGCGTGTTCCTCGGCACCGTCGTCGGCATCCTGCCGGGCCTGGGGCCGCTCACCACCATCGCGATCCTCCTGCCGATCACGTTCAAGATGGACGTGACGTCGGCCATCATCATGCTGTCCGGCATCTATTACGGCGTGGCCTATGGCGGCACGGTGACCTCGGTGCTGATGCGCATCCCGGGCGAGGCCTCGTCGGTCGTGACCTGCCTCGACGGCTACGAGATGGCGCGCAAGGGCCGCGCCGGCGCCGCGCTCGGCATCGCCGGCCTCGGCTCGTTCTTTGCCGGCACGGTCGGTGTCATCGGCATCTCCTTCCTGTCGCCGCCGCTCGCCGAGCTGGTCATCAAGTTCGGTCCGGCCGAATACGCCATGCTGATGCTCGCGGGCCTCACCATGGTCACCTACATGTCGAGCGGCTCGCTGCCGCGCGCGCTGCTGATGGCGGGGTTCGGCCTGCTGCTCGGCACGATCGGCAGCGATCCGCTCAACATGACGCCGCGTCTCACCTTCGGCATCCTCGCGCTGGGCGACGGCGTCAATCTCGTGCCGCTGGCGATCGGCCTGTTCGGCCTCTCCGAAGTCCTGTTCATGGCGCGGCAGAAGCCCGACGACATGAAGGTGCTGCCGCCGCCCTCGCACCTGCTGGGCTTCATGCCCTCGCGCGAGGAGGCGAAACGGTCCGTCGGTCCCGTCGTGCGCGGCACGTTCATGGGCTTCCTGGTGGGCCTGCTGCCCGGTGGCGGCGCGGTGCTGGCCTCGTTCCTGTCCTACGGCATGGAGCGCAAGCTCTCGAAGAATCCGGAGCAATTCGGCAAGGGCGCCGTCGAGGGACTGGCAGGACCTGAGTCGGCCAACAATGCCGGCACGGCCGGCGCCTTCGTGCCACTGCTCTGCATGGGGATTCCCGCGAACGCAGTCACGGCGCTGCTGCTGGGCGCCTTCATCATCCACGGCGTCACGCCGGGGCCGACCATCCTGGAACGCCAGCCCGAGATCTTCTGGGGTGTCGTCGCCAGCATGTATATCGGCAACGTCATGCTGCTGATCCTGAACCTGCCGCTGATCGGCCTGTTCGTGCGCATCCTCGACATCCCGCGCGCCTATCTCACGCCGATGATCCTCGCCGTCTGCCTGATCGGTGTCTATTCCTCGAACGGCAATCCCGCCGACGTGGTCATCGCCGTGATCTTCGGCTTCGTCGGCTACTTCCTGCGGCGCCACGGCTTCGACCTCGGCATCGTCATCCTGGCCTACGTGCTGGGTCCGATCTTCGAACGCTCGGTGCGCCAGTCCCTCGCGATCTCCGACGGCGATCCGACAATCTTCTTCCACAGCACCATCTCGACCGGCTTCGCGATCGTGGCGATGCTCCTGCTGCTGGCAGGGCTGTGGCCGAAAAAGAAGAAGGCGGCCGGTTAGGGCCACCTTCGAATTCATGTCCGTTCTGCACGGAGCGGGCTCTCGCGCATATGAATGCGCTGCCGCCCGCCCATCCTCACAAGCTAATGCTTGTGAGGATGAGGATGCGTCGGATCGACCCAATACACTTCCTCGACCTTCTCGGCGGGAGTGATGTCGATGTTGATCGCGACTGCCTCATTGTCGGAACGGACCAGCACGCATTCCAACGGCTCGGTGTCGGAGGCGTTGATCTCCTGGTGCGGCACGTAGGGCGGCACGTAGATGAAGTCGCCCGGCCCGGCCTCGGCGACGAACTGGAGCTGCTCGCCCCAGCGCATGCGGGCCCGCCCCTTCACGACGTAGATCACGCTCTCCAGATGCCCGTGATGGTGGGCGCCGGTCTTGGCGTGGGCATGGATCGTCACCGTGCCGGCCCACAGCTTCTGGGCGCCGACGCGGGCGAAATTGATGGCTGCGGCCCGGTTCATGCCCGGGGTCTGCGCGGTGTTGGTGTCGAGCGATCCGGCGGGGATGACCCGCACGCCGTCATGCTTCCAGTCGGTCGGGTCGGTCATGATGTCTCCAGGCTCTGGGTTGTCAGCTTGTCTAGGGTGGAGATCACTAGAACCCTACCCCGGGGAGTCAATGGAAAGTCCTGATGCTTTTCCAGCCGTGCAAGGAAAAATCCTTTGGCGCTGTTTCCTGGGGTACACTGAACTCATGAATCGCATCGATGAAACCAAGCAGTTCAAGCCGGTGAACATCGCCGTTCTCACGGTTTCCGACACGCGTACGCTCGAGACCGACAAGTCGGGCGACACGCTGGTCGAGCGCATCGCGCGCGACGGCCATGTCCTGGCCGACCGCGCCATCGTCACCGACGACGTCGCGCTGATCCGCGCGCAGGTGAAGAAGTGGATCGACGATCCGCGCATCGAGGTGGTGATCTCGACCGGTGGCACCGGCGTCACCGGCCGCGACGTGACGCCCGAGGCGCTGGAGGCCCTGTTCGAGAAGAAGATCGAAGGCTTCGGCGAGACCTTCCGCTGGATCAGCTTCCAGAAGATCGGCACCTCGACCATGCAGAGCCGCGCCACCGCGGGCGTGGCCAACGCGACCTACATCTTCGCCCTGCCGGGCTCGACCGGCGCCTGCAAGGACGGCTGGGACGACATCCTGCGCCAGCAGCTCGACATCCGCTTCCGCCCCTGCAACTTCGCCGAGCTGATGCCGCGCCTCAACGAAGGCAAGCTGCCGCGCAGTGGCTGATTTCCTCGCTGCCCTCCGCGAGGGCGAGGCCTTGCCGGCGACCGGCACGGCGCACGGTCACGTACGACTGAAGGATGGCCAGCTCGCGCGGATCGCCTACGCCTACGAAGACGATCCGACGGCGGCAGGGCGCTTGCACCTGCAGGCCGAAGCGTTCCGTCATCTTGAGCCGGCCGGACGCACGCCCCGCCTGCATGAGGTGATCGAGCCGCGACCCGGCCTGCCCGGCGGTGCCTTGATCGTCGACTTCATCGACGGGCGTGCGCCCTCTCTGCCGGACGAACTCGACGCGATGGCCGATACGCTGGCGCGTCTGCATTCGCTTCCGTTGCCGGCGCCCGCTTCGCCGACCCCGCGGCAGGACAATCCATTCCGCGCGACGCTCGACGTCGTGGAGCAGGGCGCCCGACGCTTTCTCGACAAGGCCGTCACTGACGCGGGCGCGCGAGCGGAGATCGTCGAAGAGCTCGAACTCATGCGCGAAATGGCAAACACCCTCGCGTATCGCCCGCAGCCTCTGTCGATCGCCCTGGCGGACACGCATCCCGGCAACTTCATTGTGGATCGTGCGGGCGTTGCCTGGTTCGTCGATCTCGAAAAGGTTCATGTCGGCTCGCCGGCGATCGACCTTGCGCACGCCACCTTGCCGACGTCGACCCTCTGGCATCCCGATGTCGGCAAGATTCTCGCGCGAGCCGAGGTCGAAGGCTTCTACGACTCCTATCTCGCGAGGATCGGCAAGACACGCGCCGCTGAACTGCAACCGTGGCTGCAGCCGATGCGACGGCTCACCTGGCTGCGTACGACTATGTTCATGGCGCGCTGGAAAGTTCAGACGGAGGCGCCGCGGGATCCATCCGATCCCTCGCAATGGAGCGACGCCGGTCTCGAGCCTGCCATGAAGGTCCATCTGCGGGCCCGCATCGACCAGTGCTTCGACCGCGACCCCATCCGCACCCTTCGCGCCGAGTGGCTATGACGGCCTCGGAGGGTTGATGGTTTCCGCCTTGAACGCGGCGCCACTTTCGTCCTCGGAGTATACCAGGACCAAAACCGGTGACCCGCGGCGCTTTTTCAGCCAGGCGTCGGCCTCGGCGAAGAGGCCGCTCAAGACGTCGTACTCCGGCTGCTGTATCGAGGCGACTCGCATGACATAGCGGCGAGGCTCTTCTCCTGAGTCGTCCCTCTCCGGGAATAAATGGATGTAGCCCCGGCGCCGTCCATCGCCGTCCACGGCGATGAAGATCGCAGAATTGGCGGCCGTCGGGGCCCCTTCTACGGTGAGACGGGCTTGCGAGGTGAGTTCCTCATCCTCCGGCGGCGCGAGCTTGGCGATGAAATCGATGTCATCGTGACTCGCAGTCCTGACCTCAATATCTGCCATTTGCCGTCTCTCAAATAGATAGGTGTCAGCAGGCACATTAGATTGTATTCAATACTATCGATACAACCCATAGTATAAATATGCGAGTGGCTATAGCGGCTTCACCATGCGGAGCGTCTCGGTCTGGAAGCCGCGGCGTTCGTAGAATTCGACGGCATGGCGATTGTCGGCGAACACGTCGAGGCAGAGGAAGCGATAGCCCTTTGCCCGAGCCCAGGTCTCGGCCGCCTGCATCATGAGGTGCGCGATGCCCTGACCCTCGGCCTCCTCGGCGAGCGCCAGCAGCGAGACGTAGCCGCACGGCTCGTCGGTCACGCCGTCCTTGAACGGCCGCATGTGGATGTAGCCCAGGCGTTTGCCGTCGGCCGACCAGGCGACAAGCGTCTGCGCTGCCGGATCGACGTTGGCGAAGGTCGCCGCCATGTACCGGTCCTGGAATCCTTCCATGGCCTTGAGGTCGTGCCAGGCCGGGCCGGGCACGCCCGACAGGCGCGGCGACAGGCTCAGTAGGAAGTCGCGATCCTCGGGGCGGGCGGTGCGTAACTCGATGGCTTGCATGGCTTTCTCTCTAGGGATGGCCGTAGCGCGAGACAATGAACCCCTAGAGACAGTGGCTTGACTCGTTCTGCTTTTGTTCTAAGAGTCGGAGCATGAAAGAGCCCGTCGAGCCGCTTTATCCGGACGACCAGATCGCCGAGCCCCAGCACAACGGCCGGGGCGCGCTCAGCAACGCGACCAGCCGCTACGACGACGAGAAGCGCATCCGCACCAACGACGGCTGGGACATCGAGGACGAGTTGCCGCCGCTGCGCACCATGCTGACGAAGGACGCGACGCGCACCATCATCGCGCGCAACAGCTCGCCCGACATTCCCTTCGACCGCTCGATCAATCCCTATCGCGGCTGCGAACATGGCTGCATCTACTGCTTCGCGCGCCCCACCCACGCCTATCTCGGCCTGTCGCCCGGCCTCGATTTCGAGACGAAGATTCTGTTCAAGCCCGAGGCGGCGGCATTGCTGACGGCCGAACTGGCTTCGCCGAAGTACCGCTGCGACGTGGTGGCGATGGGCACCAACACCGATCCCTACCAGCCGGTCGAGCGCGACCTCAAGATCACGCGCCAGATCCTGCGCGTGCTGAGCGACTTCAACAATCCGGTGGGCATCGTCACCAAGAACCATCTGATCACGCGCGACATCGACATCCTGGGCGACATGGCCAGACGCAACCTCGCCGAGGTGTTCCTGTCGGTGACGACGCTCGACCGCGACCTCGCGCGCACGATGGAGCCGCGCGCTTCCGCGCCGCATCGCCGGCTGGCCGCGATCCGCGAACTCGCCGACGCCGGGATTCCAGTCGGCGTGATGACGGCGCCGATGATCCCCGGCCTCAACGATCATGAAATGGAGGCGATCCTCGATGCGGCCGCGTCGGCCGGCGCCACGCGCGCCGGTTATACGGCGCTGCGCCTGCCGCTCGAGATCAAGGACCTGTTCGAGGAATGGCTGCGCACCAACCGCCCCGACCGCGCCGAGCGCGTGCTGTCGCTGGTGCGCCAGATGCGCGGCGGCGCGCTCTACAAGGCCGAGTTCGGCACGCGCATGAAAGGCGAGGGCCCGATCGCGCAGTTGCTGAGCCATCGCTTCGCCGCCTCGGTGAAACGCCTCAACCTCAACCGCGTGCGCTACCGCCTCGATACGCAACGCTTCGCCGTTCCCGCCGCCGCCCGCACCGCGCTCGTCGATGCCAGGCGCGACGGGCGGCAGATGAAGCTCTTCTAGCCGCTCACGACAGGAGCAGTGCGCGCACGATCGGCAGGGTCACGAAGGCCAGGATCGTGTCGACCATGATGACGAAGGCCAGCGTTTCCTCGTCGAGCTTGAACTTGCCGGCGATGATGAAGGACAGGAGTTGGCTCGGCATCGCGGCTTCGAGGATTGCGGCGTTGCTGTAGACGCCGGTGAGGCCGAACGGCGCGACGGCGAGGAAGACCACGAGCGGCGAGAGGACGAGCTTGATCGCCGAGACGGGGATCGCCAGTGCCATGAGCGGTGTCGCCGAGAAGCGCAGCGCCATGCCGAGCGACAGCATCATGACGCCGCTCACCGCGACGGCGAGGATCGAGGCCGTGTCCATGATCAGCGCCGGGCAGGGAATGCCCGACAGCTTCCATACGATCGCGACGAACAGCGCCCAGAGCGGCGGCAGCTTCAACGCTTCGAGCGCGGTGCGGCGGAAGGTGATCGGTTCCTGGCTGCCATAGGCGATGGCGATCATCGCGCCCAGCGTGAGGTTGAGCGACGACTTGGTGACCTCGAACAGGACGGAGACTTCCGCGACCTGGTCGGCCTGGCCGGGAAAGACGCCGAGCAGCACCGGCAGGCCGAGATAGGTCACGTTGCCGAAGGCCGCGCCCAGCATCATCGCGCCCTTGGTCGGGCCGGGGATCGGCAGGAAGTGGAAGATCAGGAAGCCCGCAGCCAGCGACACGAGCGTGCCGGTCGCGGCCAGCGCGGGGATTTCGAGGAATAGCCGGGTGATGGTGCCGTCCATCACCGTGCGGAAGACCAGGGCCGGCAGGAAAACGTAGAGCACCAGCCTGTTCATCGACTGGCGGGTCTGCTCCATGCCGGGAATGAAATGGCGGAGCAGGGCGCCCAGCAGGGCGATGGCGGCGAGGGGCAGGAAGGCGGCGATCATCTGCGCCGGATTCTAGTCGACGAACTCGACCCTGGGCCACAGTTCGCGCCAGCGCTTGGCGGCGATGCGTTCTTCGTACTCGGCGCGCCGGATGTGCCCGAATTCGGTCGGCCGGCAGCGCAGGTTCAGCAGGTCGTCGGTGCCGAGCGGCGCCACGACGGTGAGCGTGTCGTCCCTTTCCAGGCGCACGCCGACCGGCGTCACCGTTTCGAGCCAGAAGGTCATGGCGTGCGCGGTGTCGCGATGCTGCGGGTAATCCTTCTTCACGACATGCATGCGCGCCTGGTTGCGAACCTGCCAGGGCAGGGACGCGAGCGCCTGCAGCCGCGCCTCGAACCCGGCCTCGCGCTCCGTCGACAGGTCCGAAGCATCGAAATAGATGACGTCGATATCCACAGGAGCCCGTGCCGGTACGATGCCGTGCAGATGGTCCCAGACACGATTGCGCACGAATCCCGCGGCTATGCACCAGTCTGGCAGGTCGAGGGAGCGCACCGCACGAAGCTGTTCCATCGCGATGGCGTCTTCTGCGATGATGCGGACAATCAGGGACATGGTCCAGTCTAGCCGCTCTCGATGGGGATAATGCCGAGCTTTCGATTCGAACTGCGTTGCGAGGGGCGTGTCGCCGGCATCGACGAAGTCGGGCGCGGCCCGCTGGCCGGACCGGTGGTGGCGGCGGCGGCCGTGATCGATCGCGCGCGCGCGGCGCGCAAGCTGCTGCGCATGATCGACGATTCCAAGAAGTTGACGCTGGAGCAGCGCGAGGAGGCTTACGAGGCCATGATCGCGTCCGGCGTCGTGCAGTTTGCCGTGGCCGAAGCGAGCGTCGAGGAGATCGACCGCATCAACATCCTGCAGGCGACCTATCTCGCGATGCGCCGCGCCGTGCAGGCCTTGGCCGACCAGCCCGAGGTCGTCCTGATCGACGGCAACCGCGCGCCGCCGCAACTGGGCTGCCGCGCCGAGACCATCGTCGGCGGCGACGCACATTCCTATTCCATCGCCGCCGCGTCGATCTTCGCCAAGGTGACTCGCGACCGCTACATGCACGCGCTCGCCCTGACCTATCCGGGCTACGGCTGGGAGACCAATCGCGGCTACGGCAGCCAGCAGCATCTCGAAGCGCTGTCGCTGCTGGGCCCGACGCCGCACCACCGGCGCAGCTTCGCGCCCGTGACGCGTCTGGTCTGACGCGATGGGCCTCACCTCGATCCGCAACCTCGACTATGTCGTGCTGCTCTGCGAGGACATGGAACGCGCGAAGCGCTTCTATCTCGACGTGATGAAGTTTCGCCTGGAACGCAAGACGCCGCGCTGGGTGAGCTTCCATGTCGGCTCTGGCCTGCTCTGCCTGCGACAGCGCACGCTTGAGGGCGTCTTCCAGGACGGGCCAGGCGCCGCGTCGGGCTCGGCCTCGGTGCAGCTCGCCTTCAGGGTCGCGCCGCCCGAGATCGATGAGATCCAGGCCGAGCTGGCCGCCGCCGGAGTCAATCTCATGGGCCCGCCGCGCGATATCCCGGCCTGGGGTCATCGCGCGCTGTTCTTCCGCGACACCGAAGGCAACGTCATCGAAATCTACGCAGAGGTCTGACGAGGATCATGCTCAAGCTCTACTACGCCGCAAACTCCTGCGCGCTCGCCACCCACATCCTGCTCGAGGAAGTCGGCGCCGATTATTCGACGCAGCGCATCGACTTCTCGAAGGAGCAGCAGAAGTCGCCCGACTTCCTGAAGATCAATCCCAAGGGACGCGTGCCGGCGCTCGTGACCGACAGGGGCATCCTCACCGAGACGCCCGCCATGCTGGTCTATGTCGCGCAGAGCTTCCCCGCTGCCGGGCTGGCGCCGATGGACGATCCCTTCGCTTTCGCCCGGATGCAGTCTTTCAATTCCTATCTCTGTTCGCACCTGCACGTGGCGCATGCCCATCGGATGCGCGGTCATCGCTGGGTCGATGCCGACGACTCCCATTCGATCGCCGCCATGCAGCGCAAGGTGCCGGAGACGGTCGGCAGCGCGTTCGAGATGATCGAGCGCGACATGCTGAAGGGCCCCTGGGTGATGGGCGACACCTATACGATCTGCGATCCCTATCTCTTCACCCTCGCGCAATGGATGGAGAAGGACGGCGTCGATCTCGCGCGCGTGCCGCGCGTGGTCGATCACCGGCGTCGCGTGTCGGAGAGGCCGGCCGTGAAGAGGGCGATCGCCGAGGAAATCGCCTGAGAGGAGGAGGTCCCGTCATGTCCAGACTCGTCACGTCGCTGATGCTCATGCTGGGCCTCTCGATCGCCGGTGCGGCGTCGGCCTTGGCCCAGCAGGCGCAGGTCCCGCCGCCGTCTCCGAGAGAGGCGATCGAGAAGAGCAGGGAGTCCGCCGCGGAGCGTGCCCGTGCGATGGGACCGGAACTGAAGGCACTGCGGGACGAGATGACCGCGCAGGTCGGTGAGTTGCGGGCGCTGGTCGACAGGAAGGTCGATGAGGCCGGCCGCAAGGCGATGACCTACGCGATATGGGCCGCCGCGGGCTTCTTCGTGCTGATGGTCCTCGCCTCGGTGCTGGGCGGGGTGATCGTCGCGCTGCTGTTCCGGCGCAACCGCGCCTAACCCGCGATCACCAGGTCGCTCGCCTTCTCGGCGACGGCGGTGACGGCAGCGTTGCTCATCGCCGCGGGCAGGCCGGGCAAGACCGAGGCATCGACGACGCGCAATCCCGCGACTCCCTTCACGCGCAGGCGCTCGTCGACGACGGCGCCGATGCGGCAGGTGCCGACGGGATGATGGAACGAGTCGGTCGCCCGGCGGATGAAGTCGTGGCGGCCGGCGTCCGTCGCCCAGGCCGGCCCGGGATAGACTTCCTTCGACCGCCAATCGTCGAACGCCTTTGCCGCGCCGATCTCGCGCGCGATCTCGACGCCTCTCGCCAGCACGGCGAGGTCGTCGGGCTCCGACAGGTAGCGCGGATCGATGATCGCCGCGGCCCGCGGATCGCTGGAGGCCAGTCTGACGCTGCCGCGGCTGCGCGGCTGCAGATGGCAGGGCACGAGGACGTAGGCCGGCGCGGACAGGGGGCCGACGGTCGGCCGCACGAACGGCACCGACAGGCACATGACGAGAATGTCGGGACTCTCGCCGGGCGTGGCGTGCGGCACATAGAGGAGCGAGTCGCAGTGATTGTAGTGCGAGGCCGGCACCTCGCGGCGCGCCTGATTGGCCACGCCGGCAAGCAGCGGATGATCTTCGAGATGGCGGCCGACGTCGGGCAGGTCCATGGCGCTGCCGATTCCCAGCGCGCGCAGCTCGTCCGCCGGGCCAACACCAGACAGCATCAGCAGGCGCGGCGAATCGATGGCCCCGGCGCAGAGCAGGACGTCGCCCTCGGGCCGCACGATGCCATCGGGCAGACGCACGCCCCGGCACCGGCCGTTCTCGATCTCGAGGCCAATGACTTCGGTACCGATGAGCAGATCGACCGTTCCCAGCTCGAGACTGTCCAAATAGGCCGTGGCGGCATCGTCGCGCACATGGCCCTTGATGCTGAGCTGGTTCCAGCCGACGCCGGTGGTGAGTTCGCCGCCGATGTCGGGCGTCATCGGGAAGCCCGATTGTTGCGCGGCCGCCATGAAGGCCTCGGCGACCGGCGTGCGGTCCGTGACGTCGGCCAGCGACAGGACGTGCAGGGGGCCGCTGCCGCCCCGCCAGCTGCTGGCGCCGCCCGAGAAGGTTTCGGCGCGCTTGAAGTAGGGCAGCAGGTCGGCGTAGCGCCAGCCCGTCGGCCAGCGGTCGTAGGCGGCCGCGTGGCCGCGCTGATAGGCCAGCGCATTGATGATGCTCGATCCACCCACCGCCTTGCCGCGCGGGCAGGTGATCGTGCGACCGCCCAGTCCGGGCTGCGGCGTCGTCACGTATCGCCAGTCCAGCGCGCTCTCCTGAAGGCTGGGCCAGGCCGGCGGGACCGCGACGGCCGGAAGGGTCGCGCGTGTGCCGGCCTCGATCACGAGTACCCGCCGCCCGGCCCGCCCCAGCCGGTGCGCCAGAACGCATCCCGCCGATCCGGCGCCCACGATCACATGGTCGTAGGCCGCCAGCAGTTGGCCGTGCGACGCGAGGGTGCGGACCCCGGAGGCCGCATGGGCCGGGGGCGAAAGACCCGAAAGCGCCAGGCCACCGGCCATCGCGCCACCGATCGCTTCGCGGCGCTTCAGCCCGCTCTTGGGGTCATCATCCGTGAAAGAGGGTGTCCCGTTCATGCCGCCCCGCGATGCCGTGCTCCAGTTATAGTGGTCGGCTGTGAGTTTTGCGACTCGATCTAGTGTCTAAGCAATTGATTCAATTAGATTCTTGACCGGAAAGGGCTGTGGACTCATCTTCCACCGATGCCTGTGGATAAAATTGATCGCGTGCTCGTCGGCGACTGCATCGAACTGATGCAGGCCCTGCCCGAGGCTTCCGTCGACATGGTCTTCGCCGACCCTCCCTATAACCTCCAGCTGGGCGGTGACCTGCTGCGTCCCGACAACAGCAAGGTCGATGCGGTCGATGACGACTGGGACAAGTTCGCGGATTTCTCGCGCTACGACCAGTTCACGCGCGCCTGGCTGGCGGCCGCGCGGCGCGCGCTGAAGCCCGAGGGTACGCTCTGGGTGATCGGCAGCTACCACAACATCTTCCGCATCGGCACGGCGTTGCAGGACCAGGGCTTCTGGCTGCTGAACGACATCGTGTGGCGCAAGTCGAACCCGATGCCGAACTTCCGCGGCAAGCGCTTCACCAACGCGCACGAGACGCTGATCTGGGCGGCGCGCGACAAGGCGGCCAAGCGCTACACCTTCAACTACGATTCGATGAAGGAGCTGAACGAGGGCGTGCAGATGCGCTCCGACTGGCTGCTGCCGCTCTGCACCGGTGGCGAACGCCTGAAGGGCGAGGACGGGAAGAAGGCGCATCCGACGCAGAAGCCCGAGTCGCTGCTGTTCCGCTGCATCATGGCGGCGTCCAATCCCGGCGACACGATCCTCGATCCCTTCTTCGGCACCGGCACGACCGGCGCGGTGGCGCGCCGCCTCGGCCGCCGCTTCATCGGCCTCGAACGCGATCCCGACTACGCCGCCATCGCGCGCAAGCGCATCGCCGAGATCGAGCCGCTGGCGCGCGAGGACGTGACGCCCAAGCCCAGCAAGCGCGCCGAGCCGCGCATCCCGTTCGGCGTGCTGATCGAGGCGGGGCTGCTGCGGCCCGGCACGGTGCTGTCCGACCCGAGCGGCCAATTGCATGCCCGTGTGCGCGCCGACGGTTCGCTGTCGGCCTCGAATTCGCTGGGCGACCATCGCGGCTCGATCCACCAGGTCGGCGCGGCGGTGCAGGGCGCGCCGGCGTGCAACGGCTGGACTTTCTGGCACATCGACGTCGCCGGCGCGCGCCGCCCGATCGACCATCTCCGCCAGCAGGTGCGGGCGGGACTTTAGAACACGGTCGAACTGATGGAGCGCGCCACTCCAGTGGCGCTCTTGTCTTTCCGATCGACGAAGCTTGAGCGCAACTGGAGTGGCGCGCTCCGTTGCGGCCGCTTCGCCCGCCTAACCCTTCACGGCGTGCTCGATCACCTTGCGCATGACCGTCGGCAGGGCGCGTTCGTCGAGTTTGTCGAGCGTGCACCAGCTCGTGCCGGGTGCCAGTTCGGCGAGCCGCCCCGTCGTCGCGATGGCGCGGGCGACGGTGAGTTCGAGATGGAAGTGCGTGAAGGTGTGACGCACCAGCCCCGTCATCGTCGTCCAGCGTGCCGGGACGGGCACCTCGGCCATCGCTGAGGTCTCGACGAGCGGGCCTTCGCGCCAGGCGCTCGAGGGCACCTCGTCCATCCCGCCGAGCAATCCTTTCGCGGGTCGCTTGCGCAACAGCACGGCGCCGTCCTTGCGCAGCAGCACGAAGGCGAGGCCGCGGCGCGTCGGCTTCTCGGCCTTGGGGGCGCGGCGCGGCAGTTCCTCGGCGATGCCGAGCCTGCGGCCCTTGCAGTTCTGCATCAGCGGGCAGATGACGCAGCGCGGGTTGCGCGGGATGCAGACCGTCGCACCGAGATCCATCATCGCCTGCGCGTAATCGCCGGCGCGCTGCTGCGGCACCAGCCGGGCGGCGCGGACCTGGATGTCGGGCTTGGCGTCGGGCAGCGGCGTCTCGATCGCGTAGAGCCGCGCAATCACCCGCTCGACATTGCCGTCGACCGCCGAGGCCGGATGGTCGAAGGCGATGGCCCGAATGGCGCCTGCCGTGTACCGGCCGATGCCGGGAAGGGCGAGCAGGCCCGCCTCGTCCTCGGGAAAGCGACCGCCGTGGGTGCGCGCGACGGCCTGCGCGCAGGCATGCAGGTTGCGGGCGCGGGCGTAGTAGCCGAGGCCCGCCCAGGCCGAGAGCACGTCGTCGAGCGGCGCTTCGGCCAAGGCTTCGACCGTCGGCCAGCGCTCGACGAAGCGGTGGAAGTACTCGCCCACCGTGGCGACGGTGGTCTGCTGCAGCATGATCTCCGACAGCCAGACACGGTAAGGCGCCGTGCGTTCTCCCGGGGCTGCGCGCCAGGGGAGGGTGCGACGATGTCGAT
This sequence comes from Rhodospirillaceae bacterium CCH5-H10, assembly GCA_001557035.1. Taxonomy (GTDB): domain Bacteria; phylum Pseudomonadota; class Alphaproteobacteria; order Reyranellales; family Reyranellaceae; genus Reyranella. Next base: position 22,882 of record LSKJ01000755.1, read on the forward strand.
CATACCAGGCGAGCAGGCGGTCGGCGTGAGTCATGGTCAGGTTCGGGGGCGTGGCCTACCATACGGGGCGGCGTTTGAAAGGGTCCATGCGCGAAAACGGCTTCCGTGCGATCGGCGGTCTGGCCCAGAAGCTCACCTCCGGCATCGCCCGCGAGGGCGGCAAGGCGGCCGGCCGTGGCGCTTCCCTGATGCGACTGAAGGCCGACTGGCCGGCGGTCGTGGGGCCGGAACTCGCCCGCACGACGCGACCCGACGCGATCCTCGCGGGACGCGGGGCGCGTGCCGGCAAGGCGCTGCGGTTGAAGGTTTCCGGCGCCGCCGCCCTCGAAGTCCAGCACAGGAGCAGTCAGATCGTGGAACGGGTGAATGCCTATTTCGGGCACAGGATGATCGATGACGTGCGACTGGTGCAGGGGGTGATCGCCGCGCCGCGGCCGGCGCCGCGGGTGGCGCGGCCCGATCCCGCCGTGGAACAGGACATGGCGCGCCGCACCGCCGACGTGAAGGATCCCGACCTGCGCGCGGCGTTGGCACGGCTGGGCGCGCGGATCGCGACCGACCGGCGTGGCTTCCTGCTGGGCAGCCTGGGGGCGCTCGCCACGCTCGGCCTCGATAGCCGGGCCGAGGCTCAGCGGCAGTTCCTCGAGCCGTTGCCCGGCGATCACGTGCTGGGCAAGCCCGACGCGCCGAACGTGCTGATCGACTACGCCTCGTTCACCTGCCCGCACTGCGCGACCTTCAACGCGGCGGTGATGCCGGCGTTGAAGCGCGACTGGATCGACACCGGCAAGCTCAAGCTGGTCCATCGCCACTTCCCGTCGGATGCGATCGCCACGCGCGCGAGCCTATTGGCCGAGTGCGCCGGTCCGGACAGGTTCTTCGCCGCGGTCGACACGATCTTCCGGACGCAGGTTCAGTGGATGACCGCGCCGGACCCCGGGGCGGAGCTTATGACGGTGCTGGCCGGGCTGGGGGTCGGCGAGGCCGAGGCCCAGGCCTGTCTCGCCAATGACCGGCTTTTGGACAAAGTCATCGCCGACGTGCAGTCCGGGCAGGCGCTGGGGGTCAATTCGACCCCGACCCTGTTCATCAACGAGCAGCCGTACGGCAATCCGGGCGGCTTCGATGCGATCGTAGCGATTTTACGCCAGGTAGGGCGGTAAACGTTTGACTCCCCACAGGCGTAATTCCCAAGATGTAGTGGAGAGGGTAGGGGCAAATGCGGAATATCTTGATCGTCTCCGTCGGAGTCGTGGCGGTGGCTGCGATTGCGGCTGGCGTCTATTTCGGCACCCGTCCGCCTGCGGCCGGCCCGGCGCCGGTGGCGGCTGCCTCGACCCCCAACAAGGCCGCGCTCGAAAGCGTGCAGCCCGGCGACCATGTGCTGGGCGACCCCAAGGCGCCCATCACGGTAATCGAGTACGCCTCTCTCACCTGCTCGCACTGTGCGCATTTCCACACGCAGGTCCTGCCTGAGATCAAGAAGAAGTGGATCGATACCGGCAAGGTGAAGCTGGTCTATCGCGACTTCCCGCTGGACCAGGTGGCGGCCAAGGCTGCCCAGATCGCGGAATGCGCCGGCAACGACCGCTATTTCGGCGTGCTCGACCTGGTCTTCCGCAGCCAGCCGCAGTGGGCCGCCTCTGCCGATCCGCTGGCTGAACTGGCCAAGCCGCTGCGCATCGCCGGCCTCGGCGAGAACGAGATCAAGGCCTGCCTCGCCAACGAGGCGATGAGCAACGCGGTCATCAACGACTACAAGGGCGGCGAGGCGATGGGCGTCAACTCGACGCCGACCTTGTTCATCAACGGCCAGCTCTATCGCGGCGCTCGCTCGGTGGACGAACTCGACGGCGTGTTCGCCAAGCTCGCCAAGTAGGCAGTCAAGGCACGTAACCAGACAGGCGTGGTGTAATGGTCCAGTTCGACAAGCTCCGGCTCTCCGGCTTCAAGTCCTTCGTCGATCCGACGGAGCTTTCCATCGAGCCCGGCATGACCGGAATCGTGGGGCCGAACGGCTGCGGCAAGTCGAACCTGGTCGAAGCGCTGAAATGGGTCATGGGCGAGACCTCCGCCAAGCAGATGCGCGGCAGCGAAATGGAGGACGTCATCTTCGCCGGCTCCGGCCAGCGGCCGGCGCGCAACATCGCCGAGGTGATGCTGTCGCTGGACAACAAGACGCGCACCGCTCCGGCGATGGTGAACGACACCGACCAGCTCGACGTCGTGCGCCGCATCGAGCGCGGCCACGGCTCGGCCTATTCTGTGAACGGCCGCGAGATCCGCGCCCGCGACGTGCAGACGCTGTTCGCCGACGCCGCGACCGGCTCGCGCTCCACGGCGCTGGTCAGCCAGGGCCGCATCGGCACGCTCATCAACGCCAAGCCGGCCGATCGCCGCTCGGTGATCGACGAGGCGGCCGGCATCACCGGTCTCTATGCACGCCGTCACGAGGCCGAGTTGCGCCTGCGTGCGGCCGAGCAGAACCTGGCCCGCGTGCAGGACGTGCTGGTCGCGCTCGAAGAGCAGCACAAGGGGCTGAAGCGCCAGGCCCGCCAGGCCAGCCGCTACCGCAATCTTTCCGACCATATCCGCCGTGCCGAGGCTGCCGTTCTGGCGCTCAAGCTCGCCAATGCCGAGCGCGACCTGGCCGAGTCGGCCGAGCGGCTGAAGGAAGCCGAGGCGCAGGTCGCCGATCTCACGCGTCTGGTCGGTCTCGCGACCACCGCGCAGGCCGAAGCCGCGACCGCGCTGCCGCCGTTGCGCAACGACGAGGCGGCGGCCGCCGCCGCGCTGCAGCGCCTGCGCGTGGCGCACGATGCGCTGACCGCCGAGGCCGAGCGCGTCGCCGCGGCCCAGCTCCAGGCGGAAACCCGCCTGCAGCAGACCGTGCAGGATCTTACGCGCGAGCAGGGCCGCAAGAACGACGCCGAAGCCGCCATTGCCGATCTCGAAACCCAGCGCGGTCGCCTCGAAGAGGAGCGCGTGGGCGAAGAGGAGCGCGCCGAGGCCGCCGAGCAGGCGCGCGACGAGGCGCGCACCGAGACGAACGCCGCCGAGTCCGACCACGACCGGCTGACCCGCCAGATCGCCGACGACGAGGCGCTGCGCCAGAGCGTGTCGCGCGAAATCGCCGAACTGCAGGACCGCCTGCGCCGCCTGTCGTCGCGCCGCGATGAAGTCATCGCGCAGCAGCAGCAACTCGAGACGGAACTGTCGAACCTGCCGGCGCTGCCGGAAGTCGAGGCCGAACTCGAAGCCGCTCGCGCCGCGCTGGAAGAGACGCGGTTCACCAGCCAGGAAGCCATCGAAGCCGCCCGCGAGGCCGAGCGCTACGAATCGGACGCCGCCCGGCTGGCCGTCGCCAGGGCCGAAGCCGAGCGCCTCGAGACGGAGCGCGCTCGCGCCGCCGAGCGCGAGGCCGCGGAAGCCAGTCACGCCGCCGCCGTCGAGACGCTGCAGAAGACCAATGCGCGCCTGACCAAGCTGCGCGCTGAGGAATCCGGCGTCGCCGCCGCGCTGAAGTCGGCGGCCGACTCGCTGTGGCCGCCGCTTCTCGACGCGCTCACCGTCGAGCCGGGTTACGAGAAGGCTCTGGGCGCGGCATTCGGTGACGAACTCGAAGCCTCGTCGGATCGCGGCGCGCCGGTTCACTGGCTGCCGCTCGATGAACTGACCGATACGCCGGCGCTGCCGGAAGGGGCGACGCCGCTCGGCGCCCATGTCGGCGCACTTCCGGAACTGGCCCGCCGCCTGGCCTTCATCGGCATCGTCGCCAACGACGAGACCGGCGCGGCGCTGCAGCCGGCGCTCAAGCCCGGTCAGCAGCTCGTCAGCCGCGAGGGCGCCGTCTGGCGCTGGGACGGCTACACGATGCGCGCCGGCGCGCCGTCCACGGCCGCCGTTCGCCTCAGCCAGCGCAATCGCCTGGCCGAGATCCGCTACCAGATCGACGGCGTCGTCGCCGAGCAGGCGATCGAGCAGGCGCGCGTCGATGCCGAGAAGACCTGGCTCGCCGCCGCCCGCGATGCCGAGAAGACCTGCGTCGACCAGGCCCGCGCCTACGAGCGCAGCGTGGCGGATGCCGCGCGCCGCAAGGCGCAGGATGCCGGCGAGGCGACCCGCGCCGCCGAGCGCGCCGCCCAGGCGGCCATCGGCACCGCCGAGCGCCTGGCCACGCAGGCGCGCGACCGTCACGTCGAGATCGCCCGTCGCACCGACCAGCTCCGCACGCGCCTCAACGGCATCGAGACGGTGGTGACCGAGGTGACGAGCGACATCGCCGAGGTCGAGATGCGCCGCACCTTCCGCGAGGCGCGCCTGTCGTCGATCTCCGACACCCAGGCCGACCGCGCCGCCGCCGGCGCGCTGCGCGTGCGTATCGCCGAGCTGCGGGCTGCGCTCGTCGAGGCCGAGAGCCAGTGCGACCGCCTCGCCCGCGAGTCGAAGATGCGGGTCGAGCGTCTGGCGCAGATCGCGCAGGACCACGAAGGCTGGAGCAAGCGCCTGGCCGAGGCCGACGGCCAGATCGTCGAACTCGACGCGCGCCGCGAGCAGACCGCCGAGGTCATCGCCGAACTCGAAGCCAAGCCGGCCGAGATCGAGGAGAAGCGCTTCGTGCTCGGCGAGGAGATCGAGAAG
>LSKJ01000756.1 GCA_001557035.1 Rhodospirillaceae bacterium CCH5-H10
GTGTGCTGGTGCTGGGTCGGCATCCCAAGGCGCTGGCCAAGCTCGGCCGGCTATTCTCGGGCCGCGATACCGAGAAGACCTACTGGGCCGTCGTCGAGGGCGAGCCGCCAGCCGACGAAGGCGTGTTCGACATGCCGTTGCTCAAGGTGAACACGCGCAGCGGATGGTCCGTGAAGGTCTCCGACAAGGGCCAGCCGTCGCTGACGCGCTACCGGGTGATGGGACGCGCTCCCGGCATGACCTGGCTGGAACTGAAACCCGAGACCGGCCGCACCCACCAGATCCGCGTCCATTGAGCCGCCGCCGGCTGCCCGGTGATCGCCGATCGGCTCTACGGCCGGGCCGAGCCGAACAACCAGCTCCACCTGCAATCGCACGGCATCGTGCTGCCGTTGTCGAATAGTAAGCCGCCGATCGTCGTGACCGCGCCACCGCCCGCGCACATGCTGGCGGCGCTGAAGGCGTGCGGTTTCAGTCCCGAGCCGTCACCCACACCCTGAGCTTGTCGCCGGACTCGAAGCCGGCTTTAACCGCCGCCTTGAGTTCCCGGCCGGACTCGTAGCCGACCAGCGGCAGGCGCGGGAACGTCTGGGCGGACAACAGGGTCAGCGATCGCCACACGGCCGCCGCATCGGACGTTTCGGCGACGACATTCGTGACGCCGACGACGTCCTCTGCGCGGTAGAGCATGAAGCCCGCCACGACCTTGAAGCCGCGCCGGCCCTTGAACATCGCGAAAGCCGGATCGTCGAACGGTAGGCCTTCGCCGCCCCTATCCTCGCGCTGCCAGACGATGTCAGTGGACGGTCCCTCGCCCGGCATCTCGCTGCGAATCCAATGTGCGTCGAAGAGCAGCTCGAAGCCGCGGCGCGACAGGTCGAGCTTGTTGAAACTGTCCTTCACCGACCAGCGGCCGGGCAGGTTCGATTTCTGCAGGATCTCGACCGTGCTTCGCTGCTCTTCCAGCGCCGTTGGGCCGACGGCCAGGGTGACGGCATTGGGATAGAAGCGCGGCACGGTCGCGGCGTTGACCCACATGTGCGGCAGCATCCGACCCGCGTGGCCGTGCGCGCGACAGACCGCATCGCACCAGCGTGCGTTGTTGAGCGCAGCCTGGAGAGTCCAGTCCTTCACGCGCGCACTTCCTCGCGCTGGAAGACCACGTAGGCGGCCGCGAAGACGACGATCATGCCGGCGACGAGACCGGTGATCTGCGGCCAGATCATGAGCAGACTCTGGTCGAACGGCAGTGGCGCGCCCATGATCGCGCCGCGCATCTGGGCCGGCAGCATCGGACCCAGCGTCCGGGTCTCGGGGCTGAGCAGGCCGAGCACCGCTTCGCTGAACAGCGTGCCCGGCGACAGGCGCATCAGGCCCATGGCGATGTCCTGGACCGCGGCATACTCTTCCAGGCTGCGGATCTCGCTCGGCGCTACGCCGGACACGATCGCCGAGGCGAGCTGCGGCCACAGCAGGAAGAAGAACAGCCACAGGCCGAGCGCGCAGAGCGCCGAGGTCGCGGTCGAGCGGAAAACGACCGAGAAGAACATGGAAATGGCCAGCCACACGCCGCCATAGGCGATGGCGACGACCAGGAACCCGAGACCGCGCGCCACCTCGACGCCGCGCGGCGGCACGCCGAGCAGCAGCAGGCCGGCGCCGACCACGATCAGCCACAGCGCCACCAGCGCCACGGCGAAGGTCGCCAGCCCCGCCAGGAATTTCCCAAGCAGCAGCGCATCGCGATAGATCGGCTGAGACAGGACGCGACTCAAGGTGCGCCGGTTGAACTCGCTGTTCACCAAGTCGAATCCCAGCCCGATCGCCATCAGCGGGATGATGAAGTTGAGCGCGGCGATGAAGGAGATGCCGACCTGCTCCGGCTCCAGGGTGAAGATGCGCAGGAAAAGGAAGGAGTTGGGATCGACCACCGTCCGCAGCGTCTGCAGCGACGAGGCCACCGGGAAGGCACCGAAGGCGAGCACGAACAAAGTCAGCACCATCATGCGGACACTGCTGAGATGATCCGCCAGCTCCTTCATGAAGACCGGGCCGAGGCCAGTGAAAGGCGAACCCTGACGGCGTGCGGTGCTCGAGTGTCTTCCTCTCATACTTCCCTGCAACCAAACCACCTCATGCTGAGGAGGCGCGAAGCGCCGTCTCGAAGGATGGGCAACAAAGGTGGTGCCGATGCCCATGCTTCGAGACGCGCTCCTGCGGAGCGCTCCTCAGCATGAGGTCGCGAGAGTGTTTCCTTTCTGCTCGAAGAGACGCTAGGCGGCACGGCGCGCCTCCTCGAAGTAGCGCGTGTAGACCTCTTCGAGGCTGGGCTGCAGGTCGGCGAGCCGCGTGAGCGTGCCGCCCGACGTCACGATCCGATGGGCGACCGCCGCACGGACGTCGCGGTCGGCCACGACCCGCCAGGCACCCTCTCCCTCCGGAACGACCGTCTGCACGCCCTCGATGCCGCGCAGCGTACCCGTGATGTCGGCGCCCGTCGCCTCGACCAGGATCGGATGGCCGGCGCCCAGCACCTGATTGGCCAGTTCGACCACCGTGCCCATCAATGCGATCCTGCCCTTGTTGAACAGGGCTACGCGGTCGCAGACGCTCTGGACGCGGTCGAGCAGGTGCGAGGACAAAAGCACGGCGACACCGGCCCGCTTCAGGCCGCGTATCATCTCCAGCAGCTCGAAGGTCGAATGCGGATCGAGGCCCGAGGTCGGCTCGTCGAGGATGGCGACCTCGGCCTTCTTCATCACGATCTCGGCGATGCCCAGCCGCTGCCGCATGCCGCGCGAGAAAGTGGAGACCCGCTTGTCGAGCACGTCGCCAAGCTTCACGCTTTCCATCGCCTCCGCGATCCGTGTCTCGGCCTCGCGGCGCGGGATGGCGAGAAGCCGCGCGGTGTAGCGCAGATTCTCGCGCGCGGTCAGGTGATCGTAGAAGCCGACCGCGTCGGGCAGGTAGCCGACCCGGCGCTTGACCTCGAGCGGTTGGCGCACCGGGTCGAAGCCCAGCACGTCGACGGAGCCGCCGCTGGTCTCGGTGAGGCCGAGCATCATCAGGATGGTCGTCGTCTTGCCGGCGCCGTTGGGGCCGAGCAGGCCGAAGATCTCGCCGCGCTGGATGCTGAAATCGATCGCATCCACGGCACGATGGCTGCCGTAGATCTTGGTCAGCCCGCGCGCCTCGATGACGGTATCGGCCATCGGCTGCTGCTAGCGACGGCCGAAACGGGCGACCGCGCCCAGCAGGACCAACAGCGCCACGGCGATGATGCCGATGCCCGCGATCCCCCACAGGGTCGAGGTGGTGACGGTGATGCGGAAGTCGGCCGAGGACTGCTCGCCACGCGCGGCGGCGCGGAATGAGGCCATGTAGTCGCCGGCCACAGCCTTGTCGGCCGGCGTCACCATCACCTGGACTTCCTTCTTGTCGCCTGGCGCGATGGCGGCGAGCGACCTGGGATTGAACTCGATCTTCCAGTTGGCCGGCACGGTTCCCGACAGCTCGACCTCGTCGACCGGCGCGGTGCCGTCATTGGTCAGCACCAGCGTGTAGGTCGAGGTCTTGCCGATCTCGGCCTCGCCGCTCAGGCGACCGTCCTTGGTCGAAAGCGCGAGCCTGCCCTGCCCGCTCAGCTGCAGGGTGACGCGCATCTCCGCAGTGGCGCCTTCGGCCGCGACCTTGACCAGCACGGGATAGTCGCCGGCCTTCACGTCGCGCGGCGGCGTCACTTTGAGCTTGATGTCCTTGGTCTGCCCGGCCTCGATGGGAATCGAGCTGATCTCGTTCGAGCCGAAGCCTTCCGTGAAGACGCTCTGGAAATTGGCCGGCCCCTGCGCCGCCAGCGCCACGGTCAGGTCCTTGCCCGAATCGTTGCCCACCGTGAGCGTGTATTCGAAGGCCGAGCGCGGCGTGCCGCGCAGCGATGGCAGGCGCGACTTCAGGCTGAGCTTGGCCGGCGCCTCGGTGCCGACGGTAAGCGTGAGCGGCAGGCTGGCCTGCTGCATCGGCCCCTTTGCCGTCAGCGTGACCGTCTGCGAGCCCGTCGGAGCATCCTTCGGCACCTCGACCCGGAGCTGCACGGTAACGTCCTGATTGACGCCCACCATCACGGCGCCGACCGGTTGGCCGCCGCCCAGCATGTCGATCTTCCAGCCCGCGGGAACGCCCGTCAGCGCCAGCGCCAGAGGTTCGGGCATCTGGCCGGCATTGTTCACTTTCAAGCGGATGGTCGTGACCTCGCCCGCGCGCACGGTCTGCGAGGGATAGTCGGTCAGCAGGAACAGACCCTTCAGGCCCGACGGATCGCCCTGGGCTTGCACGCCGACGGCCGGCAACACGAGAAGAACGAACAGCAGGGTGAGCAGTCGACGCATCGGGGGGTCCTGCCTTCCGGGCTCAGGCCGCGGCGCTCGGCCGGGCCTTCATGCGTTCCATCCAGGCCGCGAGGTTCTTGTTCGCCGGATCGAGCGGCTGGCCGACCTTGGCCATGAACTCGAGGAAAACGAACAGCAGGATGTCGGCCATGGTGAGCTTGTCGCCGGTGATGAAGGGCCTGGAACCCATCTGCCCGTCGAGCCAGACGAGCTTCTTGCGCGCGCTCTCCTTCAGCCCGTCCGCCGCCTCCGGAATGCAATGGATGCGGTCCTGGAACATCTTGAGGCCCTGCGAAAAGCGGAAGCCGTTGGCCGCGGGCTCGAGGATGTTGAGATCGATGCGACGCACCCACATGCGGGTTTTCGCGCGCTCCTCGGGCGTGTCGCCGATCAGCGACGGCGTGTCCTTCTTGATCTCGTCGATGTACTCGCAGATCGCAGTGATCTCGGCCAGCACCGTACCGTCGTCGAGTTCGAGGGCGGGACACTGGCCCGCCGGATTGATCTTGAGAAAGGGCTCGCGCCGGTTCTCGCCACCGCGCAGATCGACCTCGACCCTCGGCACGTCGAAGCCCTTCTCGGCCATGAACATCCGGACCATGTGCGGGTTGGGGCCGACCGAATTATAGAATTTCACTTTGCTTTTCCTCCCTCGATGCCGTGAAGCGCTATCAAAGTCAGCGCCACGGCTCCACGAGAATCTTGGTGTGGCGCTCGGGATTGCCCAGCTCCGCGAAGGCGCCCTTCACCTCGGCGAGGCCGACCTTGCCGGTGATCAGCGCATCGGCCTCGACCTGTCCCTCGGCCAGCAGGCGAAGACAGCGCGCGAACTCGTCGGGCGTGTAACCCAGCACGAACTGGATCGAGAGTTCCTTCAAGATGCCGAACAGCGGCTCGATCCGGTCCGGCTCCATGCAGACGCCCGCTACGACGATGCGCGCATCGCGGGGCGCCGCCTCGAAGACCTGCTGCAGCAGTCCCGGCACGCCGACGCATTCGAAGATCACGGCGCGCTTGCCGGGCGCCAGCTTCGCATAGGGCGACTCGACCTTGGGATCGATCACGACGTCGGCGCCCATTTTCGCAGCCAGCTCGCGGCGCTTGGGCGAGAAATCGGCGGCGATGATCGGATGGATGCCCTTCAGCCTCAGCCCGACGATGGCGGCGAGGCCGACCGGTCCACAGCCCACGACCAGCGGCGCGTCGTTGTCCTGCAAGGCCGCCTTCTCGACTGCATGGATGCCGACCGCGAGCGGCTCGGTGAGCGCGGCATGATCGGCCGAGAGTCCGTTGGGCACTTCCAGCAGAAGCGGCGCCGCCAGCACCATCTGCTCGCCATAGCCGCCGGGAAAGTCGTTGGAATAGCCGACCGTGCGGTGGCCGTCGGCCTGCGGGATCACCGGCATCGAGCAAACAAGCGTGCCGGGCTTCAGCTTGCGCTCGGTGCCGGGACCGTAGTCCAGCACCTCGCCGCAGAACTCGTGGCCGAACACGACGTCGCGCGACAGGTCGAGCGGCACGCGGCCGGGAATGCGCTTCGACATCTCGACCATGTGCGGCGCATGCTTGGCATAGTGCAGGTCGGAGCCGCAGATGCCGCAGCACAGCGTCCTCACCAGCACCTGCCCGGCCGCCGGCACCGGCGCCGGGACGTCGGCGACGACGATGTCGCCGCCGCGCAGGACCGCCGCCTTCACTTGATGAATTCCCGTGTGGTGGCGACGAAATCGTCGAGACGGTCGTGCTGGACCCAGTGGCCGGCCCGCTCGAACTCCACGACCTGGGCGGTCTTGAAATGCTTGATGCGCCCGTCCTTCTCGGGATTGGAGGCCCAGCTCTCCTTGCCGTAGACCAGCAGGGTCGGGCACGTGATCCGCGACCACAGCTCCTCGATCGCCTCGTAGCTCATGTCGTACGGCTGGTTGACTCGCACATAGTTGTCGAACTTCCAGCTATAGGTGCCGTCCTCGTTCTGGTTGACGCCCTGCTCGGTCAGGTGGCGGGCCTGCGCGGCGGAGAGATGCTTGTTCTCCTCCTGCATGCGCTTGAAGGCGTCCTCGATCGTCGGGTACTTGCGCGGCCCCCGGGCCGACAGCTTACGCTGCTCGTCGATCCACTCGGTCATGCGTTCGTTCATCGGCTTGTTGCCGCGCTCGGCAATCACCTTGGGCGACGGCCCGAGGCCTTCGATCGCCACCAGCTTGCGCACCTTGTCGGGATGGATGCCGGTGTAGCGCAGGCAGATGTTGCCGCCCAGCGAATGCGCCACGATCGTCACCGGCGCCAGGTTCTGCTGATGGATGAGCTGCGCCAGGTCGTAGATGTAGGCCGCCATCGAGTAATTGCCGTCCGGCGACCACTGGCTGTCGCCATGCCCGCGCAGATCGGGGCAGATCACGTGCCAGTCCTTGCGCAACGCCTGCGCCACCCAGTCCCAGTTCCGGCAGTGATCGCGCCCGCCGTGGACGAGGAGAAGCGGCGGCGCTTCCGGGTTGCCCCAGTCGACATAATGCAAACGCAGACGCTGTGAGAAGAAGACCCGCGAGGTAGGGCCGGGCATGCCATTCAAGGTATTCATCTGGCCAATTTACCGGCTGCGGTCGCTTCGGCACAATGGAGGACATGACGCCCCTTTCGCCCGAGGCTGCCAGCGCCGAGCACCTCACCGACGTGCTTCGCCGGAATGGCGCGCTGGGCAGCGGCCGCGTCTCCGCCGTCTCGGTCGACCGGACGTTCCCGACGATACTGTCCCTCGTCCAGCGGCTGCGGCTCACCTACGAAGGCGCCTCCCCGGATGCGCCGACGTCGCTCATCTTCAAGACCGACCTGCCGAATCGTCCCGGGGTAAAATGGGAAAGCGGCCGAAAGGAAGTCGCTTTCTATGCGACTGTCGCGCCTGCAACGCCGGATGGCCTGCTGCTGCGCTGCTTCGAGGCGCACCACGATGCGGCGACCGGCGCATGGCACCTGCTGCTGGAGGACCTGACCGATTCGCACCTGGTTGCGACGCAGTGGCCGGTGCCCCCGACGATCGCGCAAAGCGAGGCGATCGTTCGAACCCATGCCCGCTTCCAGGCCGCGTGGTGGGACGATCCGCGACTGGGCGTGACGGTCGGCACCTGGCCCGAGCCGAAGGCCGTCCAGGACTGGCTGAAGGACCTCGCAACGTCCTATGCAAAGTTCGCGGACATGCTGGGCGACCGCCTGTCGGCGGATCGGCGCGCATTCTACGAACGAGTGTTCGACCAGGCGCCTCGCGTACTCCAGCGCTATCGCGCGCGGCGCAACCTGACCCTCGTGCAGGGCGATTCCCATACCTGGAACTGCTTCCTCCCGCGCGACGGTTCATCGGACACGGCCCGGCTGTTCGACTGGGATGCCTGGCGACCGGCTTCCGGCGCCGAGGACCTCGCCTACATGATGGCGATGCACTGGTATCCGGACCTGCGTCAGCGTGCGGAGGGCCATCTGCTCGATTGCTTCCATGCCGGCCTGATCGACCATGGCGTAACGGGCTATGACCGGTCGTCGCTGCAGGACGACTATCGACTGGCCGTTCTGTGGCTGACGACCCGGCCGATCTGGATGCAGTCCGCCGGGATCCCGCCCGTGATCTGGTGGAATCATCTGGAGCGCATTCACCTGGCCGTCGACGATCTCGACTGTCGCGCACTGGTGTCGTGACACGCAGGGGCGTTTGCGCGAAACTTTGCGCATGATGAGCCCCGAGCAGAACGAACTGATGACCCGCGTCGGTCCGGGCACCCGGTGCGGCGCGCTGATGCGCCATTACTGGCATCCCGTGGCCCTCGCCGACGAGCTACCGGCCGAGCGCCCGGCGAAGGCGGTGCGCGTGCTGGGGCAGGATTTCGTGCTGTTCCGCGATGAGCGCGGCCGGCACGGGCTGCTCGACCGCGACTGTCCGCACCGCGGTGCCGACCTCGCGTTCGGCCGCCTCGAGGATGGCGGCCTGCGCTGCCTGTTCCATGGCTGGCTGTTCGACGTTGACGGCAAGTGCCTGGAGACCCCGGCCGAACCGGAGGGCAGCGTGCTCTGCCAGCGGGTACGCCAGCGCAGCTACCCCGTCGTCGTGAAGAATGGCATCGTCTTCGCCTATCTCGGCGAGGGAGAAGCCCCCGCCTTCCCCGACTTTGACTGCTTTCTCGCGCCCGGCACGCACGCCTTTGCATTCAAGGGGCTGATCGAGTGCAACTGGCTGCAGGCGCTGGAGGTCGGCATCGACCCGGCGCACGCCTCCTACCTGCATCGCTTCTACGAGGACGAGGATACCGGCGCGGCCTACGGCAAGCAGTTCCGCTCCGCCTCGGCCGATTCCGAAATCCCGATGACGCGCCTGCTGCGCGAGTTCCCGCGCCCCAGGCTCGACGTCGAGGCCACCGACTACGGCCTGCGCCTCTTCGCGCTGCGCAAGCTGAACGAACAGCATACGCATGTGCGCGTCACCAACCTCGTCTTTCCCTACGCCTTCGTGATCCCGATGAGCGCGGAGATGACGATCACGCAGTGGCACGTGCCGATCGACGATACGAGCTGCTACTGGTACGCGATCTTCACCAGCTTCGGTAAGCCGGTCGACCATGCCGCGATGCGCGAGCAGCGGCTGAAGCTCTACCAGCTTCCCGACTATCGCCCGCTGATCGGCCGTCACAACGACTACGGCTACAGCGTCGCCGAACAGAAGAATCAGACCTTCACCGGCATGGGCTTCGACATCAACGTCCACGACCAGTGGGCGGTCGAGAGCCAGGGCCGCATCCAGGACCGCACGCGCGAACATCTCGGCACGACCGACAAGGCGATCGTCGCCTACCGACGCATGCTGCTGTCGTCCATTGGCCAGGTCGGCAACGGCGAGCGGCCGATCATGTGGCTCGATCCCCATCGCGCCGCCGCGATCCGCGGTCCCGTCGCGATCGACGGGATGGGACCGACGGAAGGCTGGGAAGCCTACTGGAAGGACGTCGACGTGCGCCGCCGCCGCGCCTCGAGCTGGGCGGCCGACACTGTCCCTCCGCTGGTCGCGTAGCCATGACGCTGGTCGAGCGCGCGGGCCTCTGGAACGAGGAACGCAAGGCCGCCACGCGCGAGGCCGAGCGGCGCATGAAGGCGGGCGAAATGTCCGTCGTGCGGCTGGCCTTCGCCGACCAGCACGGCATCCTGCGCGGCAAGACGATCGTGGCGTCGGAAGTCGATGCCGCGCTGAAGAACGGCGTCGGCTTCACGACCACGATGCTGCTGAAGGACACGTCGCATCGGACGGTCTTCCCGGTCTGGCAGCCGGGCGGCGGCTTCGGGATGAAGGAGCTGGAGGGCGCGGCCGACGTGGTCATGCTGCCCGATCCCACGACTTTCCGTGCCCTGCCCTGGGCGCCGCATTCCGGCTGGATGCTGTGCGACATCCATTTCGCCGACGGCCGGCCGATGCCGCTCTGCACGCGGCACGTCCTGCGCAAGACCCTCTCTTCGCTGAAGGATCGCGGCTACGATTTCTGCGCCGGCCTCGAAGTCGAATTCCACCTGTTCAAGCTGGAGAAGGCCAGGCTCGGCACCGGCGATGCCGGCCAGCCGGGCGAGCCGCCCGAGGTGTCGCTGCTGAACCAGGGTTATCAGTACTTGACCGAGCAGCGCTATGACGAGATGGATCCGATCCTGGAGATCCTGCGCACCAATCTGGTCGATCTCGGCCTCCCGCTGCGCTCGCTCGAAGTCGAGTTCGGACCCAGCCAGGTCGAATTCACCTTCCGCACCGGCACCGGGCTCGATCCGGCCGACACAATGGTGCTGTTCCGCAGCGCCACCAAACAGATCGCCCAGCGCAACGGATTCCACGCCTCGTTCATGTGCCGGCCAAAGCTCGCCAACGTGATGTCGAGCGGCTGGCACCTGCACCAGTCGCTGATCGACCGGAAGACGCACGCCAACGCCTTCGTCGACGCCAACGAAACCCTGTCGGCGACCGGTCGCCACTACATGGCCGGCCTGCTCGAACATGCGCGCGCCGCAGCAGCCTTCAGCACGCCGACGCTGAACGGCTACAAGCGCTATCGCCCCTTCTCGCTCGCGCCCGACCGCGCCATCTGGGGCCGCGACAATCGCGGCGTGATGGTGCGCGTGCTGGGCGGACCGGGCGATCCGGCAACGCATCTCGAGAACCGCGTCGGCGAGCCGGCCGCCAATCCCTACCTCTATATGGCGAGCCAGATCGTCTGCGGCCTCGATGGAATGGAGCGCGCGCTCGATCCCGGGCCGTCGGCCGACAAACCCTACGAGGCCAACGCGCCGCTACTGCCGCGTTCGCTCCGCGAGGCTCTGGCGGCACTGAAGGAGAGCCAGGTATTGCGCGCCGGGCTCGGTGACTTCTTCATCGACTACTATCTCCGCCTCAAGCAGGCCGAGATCGACCGCTTCGAGCTCGAAGTCAGCGACTGGGAACAGCGCGAGTATTTTTCGCTGTTCTGATCCGCCCGTCTCGATCAGAAGAGACCGTCATGAGCGCCATCGCCGTCGTCACCACCGTCGCCAACCGCAAGGACGCCCGCTCGCTCGCCCGCGCGCTGGTCGAGGCGAAGCTCGCCGCCTGCGCCCAGATTTCCCGAATCGAAAGCGTCTACACATGGAAAGGCGCCATCGAGAGCGGCAAGGAATATCGCATCCTGTTCAAGACCCTCGACGAGCACTACCCCGCCGTCGAGCGGGCGATCCTCGACCTGCATCCCTACGAGGTGCCCGCGATCCACGCGTTTCCGATGGTGCACGTCTCGCCAGCCTATGCCGCCTGGATCGAGGAGAGCGTCGCCGTCTAGGTCTGGCCGCTCTCCAGCATCGTCGTCCAGCGCTTCTGCATCTCCT
>LSKJ01000757.1 GCA_001557035.1 Rhodospirillaceae bacterium CCH5-H10
GTCCCGGCCCGCCGGTGGCGGCGATCCCGTCGAGATCGGCCAGGCCGAGCCCGGCCTCGTCGAGCGCCTGCGCGACCAGCCCGTCGATCCGTTCGAGGTGCGCGCGCGCGGCGATCTCGGGCACGACGCCGCCGAAGCGGCGATGCTCGGTGAGCTGGCTGTAGACGGTATTGGAAAGGATTCTGCCGACCGCCTGCGTTCCCGCCGGCGCCTCGATCAGGGCGACAGCCGTCTCGTCGCAGCTCGTTTCGATGCCCATCACGCGCATGCGTGACTTCTAGAGGGCGGAAGGCGGCGGCGCCAGATGGCGTCTCGCCGTCGTCCTAGAGGCTGAGATTGAAGGCGATGGAGATGCGTTCGGCCGTGCCGCGATAGGGACGGACCTGATGCAGCAACCATGACGGAAACAGGACCAGCCGGCCGGCCTTCGGCAGCAGCACTTCGTTGGCCCCGCCCGACAGGCCGCCCTGCAGGGTGAAGCCGAGATGGGGCGCATACATCGAGGGCCCCGCGCCGCGCGGATCCAAGAATTCGAGCGCGCCGCCCAGCGACGGATCGGCAGCGATACCGCCATCGTCGACATAGTAGACGCCCGACCAGAAGGCGCCGGGATGTGCGTGCGGCAGGTTGCCATGGCCGCTGCGATTGACGTTGGCCCACATGTTGGCGCGCCACGTCACGGCGAAAAGGCCGGGATGCGGACCACTGCCGGCCGTGCCCGAACGGTCCATGGTCGCGCGATTGGCGGTGTTGCGGCCGATCGCCAGAAGCTTCAGCGCCGGCACGCCGCCCCAGCGATCCATGTCCCACGTCGACTGCCAGCCGCCTTCGTTGGAGGCCTGCTTGCCGGGATGGGATTTCTCGCGCTCATCGATGACTCGCCGCAGGTCGGCATTGAGTGTCGCCGCATCCGGCACGTCGTAGACGACCAGCGGCGTCGCGAACAACGGCACGATCTCGAAATCGGGGCTCATGCGGCAATGGCTTTCGCCAACTTCGCAGCTTGCCTGCGACACACCAAGTGCAAGGGTCTGATCATCCGGGTGAGCGCGGCTCAATAACAGAAGCACATTCTCCCTTGAAGCCGGCTTGCGCACATCCGCCCTTCTTGCAGGGCTTGTTTCTCGGAACGCTGGCCTGGAAGGCATCATCGCGCATCAAATCACGCAGTCTTGATTTTGCAGCCGAGGCTTCGTCGCTTGTGGCGCGTACAGGCAACCTACGCTAGAGCAGCGGCCATGACGTCCCCCCTTCTCCGGCTCGGTACGCGCGGCAGTCCGCTGGCCCTCACCCAGACCGGCCTGGTGCGCGATGCCCTGGCCCGCTCCGTTCCGGCCCTCTCCGCTCCCGGTGCGATCGAGATCGTGCCGATCAGGACCACCGGCGACGTGATCCAGGACCGGCCGCTTTCGGAGGCGGGCGGAAAGGGCCTGTTCGTCAAGGAGATCGAGGAAGCGCTGCTGGCCGGCCGTATCGATGCGGCCGTGCACAGCATGAAGGACATGCCGACCGCACAGCCGCCGGGCCTCGCCATCTCCGCTTTCCTGCCGCGCGAGGATGCACGCGACGTGCTGATCGCCGGCGACCTGGAACGCATCGACGCGCTCCCGCGCGGCGCCGTCGTCGGCACCTCGGCGCTGCGCCGCAAGGCATTGCTGCTGCACCGCCGGCCGGACCTACAGATCGTCACCTTTCGCGGCAATGTCGAAACACGCCTCGCGAAACGTGCCGCCGGCACCGTTCACGCGACGATCCTGGCGCTCGCCGGGCTGAAGCGGCTGGGCAAGCCCGAGGTCGGCACGCCCATTCCCGAATCCGAGATGCTGCCCGCGGTCGGACAGGGCGCGGTGTGCATCGAGGCCCGCGCCGACGATGCGCGGACCCGCGGCTGGCTCGCCACCATCGACCATGAAGCCACGGGCGTCTGCGTGCGCGCCGAGCATGCGATGCTGGTCGTGCTCGACGGCTCCTGCCGCACGCCGATCGCGGGCCATGCGATCCTGACGGACGGCGCGCTGCACCTGCGCGCCCTGATCGCCCGCCCCGACGGATCCACGGTGATCGAGACCGAACGCCACGGCAGCGCGAGCGAAGCCGCCGCGATGGGCCGCGACGCCGGCGAAGAACTGAAGCGCCGCGGCGGACCGGGCTTCTTCGCCGACTGAAGACCCGCCTTCCCAGTCAGCGGCTCTATCGCATGTAGCTCACACACCCGTCGTCCCGACCGGAGCGAAGCGGAGTGGAGGGACCTCTTTTCCTCGATTTGACGGCATTAACTGGAAAAGAGGTCTCTCCACTCCGCGCGGAGTTTACCCCGAGGAACTCGAGGGGCGCTCCGGTCGAGACGACGGTATATTTCACATGCGATAGCCTGCTCGGAGAGCCGAGCTTCGCTCGGCTTCCTATTCCTTCTGGCAGACGAAGGCGTAGCCCGGGAACAGGTTCGACTTCTCGCGTTCGAGCTGTTCCCAGCGGGCGAGGTCGGACATCGTCCGCTCGGTCGGGAAGCGCGCGCGATAGAGTTCGAGCGGGCCGGCATTGGCTGCCGCGCTCTGCGACGCACCGACGTTGAATTCGAAGCCGAGAAAGCGCAGCCCGCTGCCTTCGAGGAAAGTGCGCAGGCGCGAGACCGTGAAGCGGTGTTCCTGCACGTGGAAGCAGAGATCGCGCAGCAGGCTCGCGCTCCAGAAATCCTCCCACGCGGTGAGTGGCCGCAACCGCCGCCATTCGCCGCTCATCACCTTGCGGCGGAATTCGCGCAGACCGTCGAGCGTCGACGGCAGGCGCGCCATCTCGATGTCGCGGCGCGCCTTCACCACCAGCGTGCGCGCGCTCTCGCCATAAAGGCCGAGCCGC
Organism: Rhodospirillaceae bacterium CCH5-H10; assembly: GCA_001557035.1. Lineage (GTDB taxonomy): Bacteria > Pseudomonadota > Alphaproteobacteria > Reyranellales > Reyranellaceae > Reyranella. The sequence goes on from LSKJ01000757.1 coordinate 2,857, forward strand.
AGGAAGGCGCCGGTCCGCAGCACCGCGGAGATCGCCTGCAGACCCGCCTTGGGATCGGCCATGTGATGCAGCACGCCGACGCATTCGGCATGGTCGAAGATGCGACCGAGCTTCGGCAGGTCAAGAATGTCGCCGCGCAGGAACTCGATGTTGTCGATGCCGTAGCGCGCCGCCATGCGCTTGCCGTAGGCGAGGCTGGCGCGCGAAAGATCGACGCCGGTCACGCGAGCATTCGCGTAGGACGACGCCACGGTGAGCGGATGCTGGCCCGTGCCGGCGCCTGGCATCAGAACTTCGAGCGGCGCTTCGCCGAAATCGATGGCGGTCGCATGCGGGAAGTCGCGCATCAGCGCCGCGCGCACGTCGACCGGCGGCCGGCGCGCCAGATGCGTCCAGCGCGGATAGGGATTGGTCTCGTACATCGCCTGTACCGACAGCGAGACGGCGTCGGTGATGGGCGCGATCTCGGGGATCGTGGCCTTGAGATCCTGCTCTTCGGCGACTTCGGCACGCGGCGTCGCGGGCGGCCGGAACATCGAAGCGGCCGGCTCGTCGACGATCGTCCGATCGTCGGGCCAGACATATTCGTTGAGCCAGGCCTGCTCCGCGAGGGACGCGATCAGCTCGGTGACCTGCGGCGTCGGCTCGGCGGTCGCGACGGCCTTGCGCAAGGCCAGCAGCTTGCGTTCGAGATCGGCGTCGCGGTTCAGCGACTTGCGCAGGAACGCATGCAGCAGGCGATCGTCGGCGAGACGCTGCAGGTCGTTGTCGCCGGGCCAGCCGACCACGAGCTGGTTGGCCGCGCCCCAGCCCACGGCGTCCCAGTTGGCGCCGTCGTCGGCATAGGCCTCCAGCAACAAGGTCCTGAGCTGCGCGTTGGGTTGCGCGGTGCGGGCGCGTTCGAGGATCGCATCGAGGCCCATGCGCGCCTGCGCATCGCGCGGTGAGGCGGCAAGCGCCTGGCGATAGGCCGACATGGCTTCGTCGAAACGTCCGGCGGCGAACAGTTCGTCGCCGATCGTGGAATAGCGATGGGGGGTCAACTTGGTCTTCGTTCGGTGGACGCTTCCCTATAGCACGCCCTCGCGCGGCGCACGCTCGACCGCACCCGGTGCGTTCCCTAGACTTCGCGCCATGGCATTCGCCCCACGCCTGCTGCTGACACTGTGCGGCCTCACGTCCCTGCTCGCGGCCTGCGAGACGGCGCCGGTTTCGGGGCGCTCGCAGATGATGCTCGTCAGCGAAAGCGAGGAGCGACAGATGGGCCTGCAGGCCTATCGCGAGGTGCTGAACAAGGAGACGCTGTCGCGCGACGCGCAGACCAACGCGCTGGTCGAGAAGGTCGGCCGCCGCATCGCCGCTGCCGCCGAACGGCCACCGCAGGAACTGTGGCGCGCGCCGAACTTTCGCTGGGAATTCAAGACCGTCGACAAGAACGAGCCGAATGCCTTCTGCCTGCCCGGTGGCAAGATCGTGGTCTACACCGGCCTGCTGCCGATCACCCGAACCGAGGCGGGCATGGCCGTCGTGATCGCCCACGAGGTCGCCCACGCCCTGGCGCGCCACGGGGCGGAGCGCATGAGCGACCAGATGGTGGCGTCGGTCGGCACGACGGCCGCGGCGGTTGCCCTCTCGGCGACGGTCAGCGGCCGCAGCCGCACCTATTTGCCTGCCATGATGGCTGCGGTCGGCGCCGGCGCCACCGTGGGCTACATCCTGCCGATGTCGCGCGCGCAGGAATCGGAGGCCGACCGGATCGGCCTCGTGCTGATGGCGCTGGCGGGCTACGATCCGCGCGAGGCCGTGGGCCTGTGGGAACGCATGCGCGCCGCCGGTTCCGGCAAGCGGCAGGCGGAGTGGCTCGGCACCCATCCCGCGGACACGACACGCATTGCCGACATCAGACGCTGGCTGCCCGAGGCCATGCAATATTACAGGCCAAGATGACCGACACGCTGGAATACGACGCGACCGGCCTGCTCTGCCCCTTGCCGGTGCTGCGCGCCAACCGCAAGCTGCGCGAGCTGGACACGGGCGGCCTGCTCACGGTGCGCGCGACCGATCCCGCTGCCGAGGCCGATTTTCCCGCCTTCTGCCGGCAGACCGGCCACGAGCTGGTCTCTGCGACGCGCGAGGGCGAGGTGCTGGTATTCGTGATCCGGAAACGCTAGACGGCCGTTCGACAGACAAGAGAGAGTTCATGCCGCAGACGACCTTCAAGACGATCGATTCCATGGACATGTCGGGCAAGCGCGTGCTGGTGCGCGTCGATCTCAACGTGCCGATGAAGAACGGCAAGGTGACCGACGCGACCCGCATCGAGCGCGCAGCACCGACGATCAAGGAACTGGCGGCCAAGGGCGCCAAGGTGATCGTGCTCAGCCATTTCGGCCGCCCCGACGGCAAGCGCGTGCCCGACATGACGCTGCGCCCGCTGGTCGAGCCGCTGGAGTCCGCGCTCGGCAAGCCGGTGGGCTTTGCGGAGGATTGCATCGGCCCGCTCGCGGAAGAGGCCGTCCGCAACATGAAGGCGGGCGACGTGCTGCTCCTGGAGAACCTGCGGTTCCACAAGGAGGAGGAGAAGAACGACGCGGGCTTCATCGACAAGCTTTCGCTGCTGGGCGACGTCTACGTGAACGATGCCTTCTCGACCGCCCATCGCGCCCACGCCTCGACCGAGGGCCTCGCCAACCGCCTGCCGGCGGTCGCCGGTCGCCTGATGCAGGGCGAGCTGGAGGCGCTCGACAAGGCGCTGGGCAGCCCGAAGCGGCCGGTGTGCGCCATCGTCGGCGGCGCCAAGGTCTCCACCAAGCTCGACCTGCTGGGCAACCTCGTCGGCAAGGTCGACAAGCTGATCATCGGCGGCGGCATGGCCAACACGTTCATGCACGCGCAGGGGATCCCGGTCGGCAAGTCCCTCTGCGAGAAGGACCTCGCTGCAACCGCACTCGAGATCCTGGAGAAGGCCAAGGCCGCCAGGTGCACGGTGCTGCTGCCGCTCGACGTGATGGCGGCGGACGAGTTCAAGGCGAACGCGCCGCACGTCGTGGTCGATGCCGATGCCTGCCCCGACGACAAGATGATCCTCGACGTGGGTCCCAAGACGATCGCGCTCTACCAGAAAGAGATTGCCGACTGCTCGACCGTCGTCTGGAACGGTCCGCTCGGCGCCTTCGAGATCAAGCCGTTCGACACCGGCACGATGGCGCTGGCGCAGGACGTGGCCCGGCTCACCGCGGCGGGCAAGCTCCTGTCGGTGGCCGGCGGCGGCGACACGGTGGCGGCGCTGGCGGCCGCCGGCGTGGAAGAGAAATTCTCCTACGTCTCGACGGCGGGCGGCGCCTTCCTCGAATGGATGGAAGGCAAGACCCTGCCCGGCGTCGCGGCGCTGATCCGGGCCGCGTAGGGGCGAGCAACATGAGCGCTCCACCCGATCGCCCCCGCCTGCCCTGGGATCCGCCCGAGCATTTCGAGAAGCGGGTGCCCGAGGGCGACAATCGCGAGCGGCTGGTCTGCGGGCGCTGCGAGTTCATCCACTACCAGAACCCCAAGGTCGTCGCCGGCGCGGTCTGTACCTGGCAAGATAGGATCCTGCTGGCCAGGCGCGCCATCGAGCCGCGCAAGGGCTTCTGGACCCTGCCCGCCGGCTACATGGAGCTGGGCGAGACGACCGAGCAGGCGGCGCAGCGCGAGGCGCTCGAAGAAGCCTGCGCCACCATCGAGATCGACCGCCTGCTCGCCATGTACAGCGTGGCGCGCATCGGCCAGGTGCAGATCATGTACCGCGCGAAGCTGGTCACGCCGGACATCGCCTGCGGCATCGAGAGCGAGGAAGTGGCGCTGGTCGACTGGGCCGACATACCGTGGGACCAGCTCGCCTTCCCGACCGTGGTCTGGGCCTTGGCGCATTTCCACGAGTCGCGCGACAAGGCCGACTTCGCGACCTACTCCAACCCGACCGGCGACCTCGCCCGCATGTGGCCGCCGAGGAAGCCCGCGGGCGTCTGACAATTATCGTCCTGAGCGGAGCGAAGGACCTCACCGAGCGACCAAAGGACTCCTTGGCCAGCGCGAGATCCTTCGCTGCGCTCAGGATGACAAGTTTGGAGCGTCAACTCCCCCTCGCAAAGGGATTGTCGTCGCCGTCCCAGTACTTCTTGAGCAGCGGGATCTGAAGGAAGGCGAAGACCAGCGTGAGCGGGAAGCTCAGGAACATCTTGCTGGCGATCCAGGTGTCGGTCGGGAAGTTCCGCCACATCACCTCGTTCACGATCGCCAGCACGAAGAAGAACATCGTCCAGCGCATCGTGAGTTGATACCAGCCCTCGTCGGTCAGCTTGAAGGCCGCGCCGAACAGCGGCTTCAGCAGCGGCTTTTTGAACAGCACCAGGCCGCCGCCCAGGATCACGGCGAACAGGCAGTTCACGATGGTGGGCTTCAGCTTGATGAAGGTCTCGTCTTGCAGCCAGATGGTGAGGCCGCCGAACACCAGCACGAAGAAGCCGCCGACCAGCGGCATGACCGGCCAGCGCTTCTCCAGCACGCGATAAAGAGGCAATGCGATCGAGGTCGCCACGATGAAGACGCCGGTGCCCCAGTAGATGCCCCAGCGGCCATTGGCGACGAAGAACAGGATGAGCGGCGCGAGTTCCAGCGCCGTGGCGTAGAGCTTGCGCGTGCCGTTGTCGTCGCTCTTCTCGCTCATGCCGGCAAACCCATCAATCCACGCGCAAACGCCCGCGCCTCGAAGGGCCGCAGGTCGTCGATGCCTTCGCCGACGCCGATGGCGACGACCGGCAACTTGAACTTCTCGGCGAGCGCCACCAGCACGCCACCCTTGGCGCTGCCGTCGAGCTTGGTGAGCACCAGCGCATCGACCGGCGACATGGTCTTGAAGGTCTCGACCTGGGCATGGGCGTTCTGGCCGGTGGTGGCGTCGAGCACCAGCAGGCAGGAATGCGGCGCCTCGGGATCGAGCTTGCGGATCACGCGCACGATCTTGGCGAGCTCTTCCATCAGGTTGGTCTTGTTGTGCAGGCGCCCGGCGGTGTCGATCAGCAGCACGTCGGTTTTCTCGGCTCGTGCCCGCTCCAGCGCCTCGTAGGCGAGGCCCGCGGCATCGGCGCCGGTCTGCTTCGACACGACCGGAACGCCGGCGCGGTCGCCCCAGACCTTGAGCTGCTCGACCGCGGCGGCGCGGAACGTGTCGCCCGCGGCCAGCATCACCGAACGGCCCTCGCCCTTGTAGAGGCCGGCGAGCTTGGCGATGGTCGTGGTCTTGCCGCTGCCGTTGACCCCGACCACCAGCACGACATGCGGCTTGCGCGCTGCGTCGATGGTCAGCGGCACGGCCACCGGCTGCAGGATCTCGGCGATGTCGTCGGCGAAGGCCGCGCGCACTTCCTCGTCGGTGACTTCCTTGCCGAAGCGTTCCTTGCCGAGCTTGGCCACGAGCCGGCCGGCGACGGTGACGCCGAGATCGGCCTGGATCAGCACGTCCTCGAGATCGTCGAGCGTCTGCTGGTCGAGTTTCTTCTTGGTGAAGAGGCCGGTGATGCTCTCGGCGACCTTCTTGGTCGACTTGGACAGGCCCTCGCGCAGGCGCGACAGCCAGCCTTTCTTTTCAGGCTCGGGCTTCTCGACCTCCGGTTCCGTCTCGGCCACGGCCGCCGTTTCAACCGTGGGCGGCTCGGGTTCCGAAGCGGTCTCTACCGGCGCGGCGGCCGGCTCCACCGGTGGCGGCACGACCGGCATCTCGGGCTCAGCCGTAATGGCCGGCTCGACCGGTTCGGGCTGCGCGATCTCGGGCTCAGACGGCTTGGGCGGCTCGACGGTCGGCGCCACCCGGGAGCGCAACCGCGCGAACCAGCCCTTCTTCTCGGGTTCCGTCTCGCTCACTGCCGCACCTCAGGAAAGCAGGGAGCGGTCGAGTTCGCCCCTGTAGGCGAGCGATATGCCGCCGGTCATCGACACATGATCGTCGCGCAACCACTCGATGGTGAGCGTGCCGTGCTCGACGACGATATCGACCTTGCGACCCGTCAGCCCGCGCCGCGCGGCGGCGACGCCGGCCGCGCAGGCACCCGACCCGCAGGCGAGTGTGAGGCCCGCACCGCGCTCCCAGACGCTGAGCCTGACCCTGTTCTCGCCGATCACCTGGGCCACGCCGACGTTCACGCGCTCCGGAAAGAACGGATCGTGCTCCAGCTTCGGCCCCAGCTCCGTGATCGGGATCGCCGCCAGATCGTCGACGAAGAAGGTCGCGTGCGGATTGCCGATGTTGGTGCCGACCGGATCCTGCAGCGGGCCGATGCCGACGGGCATATGCTTCGTGTCGCACGCCGTCGCGACCGGAATCTCGCGCCAGTCCATGCGCACCAGCCCCATGTCGACTGAGATCACCGGCAGGCCGTTGGCGCCGCGGCCGACCTTCTGCGATTCGAGCAGGCCGGCAATGGTCTGGATCGTCGCTTCCTCGGCCTTGAGCTCGTCCATCACCACCGAGGCGACGCAGCGCGTGGCGTTGCCGCAGGCCTGGGCCTCGGTGCCGTCGGGATTGTAGATGCGCATGAAGACGTCGGCCTCGCCCTCGGTCGGCGGCTCCAGCACGATCAGCTGGTCGCAGCCGACGCCCAGGCGACGGTCGGCGATGGCGCGGCGGCGTGGCGGCGTCAGATCGAGCGCAGCGCGGCGCGCATCGAGCACGACGAAGTCGTTGCCCAGCCCGTGCATCTTGAGAAAAGGCGTTCCGGCCATGCGGCGCTATATGGCGGTTCGGCCGGGCCAGCGCAACGCGCGCGCCCGCACCTGCCCGGCCTGCGGGCCGCCGATTTCGCGCACGTCCAGGGTTGCGAGCCGCTTGGTATAGATCGTGAGATGCAGGATCCCGAGCGCCTCGTAGGGCATGGCCGGCTCCACGAACAGGCCGCGCGCGGCATCCCAGGCCGGGGTGGCGTGATGGACCGGCCAGTTGCAGCGGCTGGGCAGCGGCTCGCAGGCGAAGCCGCGGTCGTAGACCAGGACGTTCAATGCCACCTGGTCGGTCATGTCGGCCGACCGCTGCAGGGCCTCGCCCAGCAGGTCCGCCCAGCCCCGCCAATGCGGCGCGTCGCCGGCAAGCGCAAAGACGCCGGCATTGATCAGCGGATAGCGGATCAGCCGCTCGGCGGTTTCCCGGCCGAATGCGGCCTCGAACGCCGCACCGTTGATCGTGGAGAATTCCTTCCAGGCGTGACGGTAGTGGCGCATCGAGCGATGGATCTCGGGCGCCACGGCCAGCGCGCCGGTGCGGGCAGCGGCCAGGAACAGGTCGACCGCGTCGCCCTGCTGTACCCAGCAGTCGCCATCGATCCAGAGATACAGATCGAAGCCCGGAAAATAGCGCGGCAGGAACGGCCGCGCCGTCAGCGCCTTGTAGCCGTCCTTCAGTTTCTCGCGGCCGGGGAAATCGAAATCCCATTCCGGTTCGACCAGCACGGCGCCACGCTCGCGGCACCAGCCGCGCTGCTCCTCCGTCAGGCCGCAATCCAGCACGCCGAGCGCCAGCTTCCGCCCCTCGTCCGTCGCCTGCAACGAGGCGATGCAGTCGCGCATCAGGTCGAAATAGGCGGCGTCGCCGCCGGTTATGGCGATGGCTCGTTCAGGTGGGACAGTCACGTCGCGAAGATGGCGTATCGCCAGGCTTTACGCCACAGTCCGCCTCCAACCGGAGGAACCGCATGGGCAAGCATGTCGACTACTACGTCTCGCTGAATTCGCCGTGGACCTATCTCGGCTCCGCCCGCTTCGACGCCATGGCCAAGAAGCACGGCGCGAGCGTCACGATCTGGCCGGTGGATTTCGGCTCGATCTTCGCGGTGTCGGGAGGCTTGCCGCTGCCCAAGCGCTCACCGCAGCGCCAAGCCTATCGCATGATGGAGCTGAAGCGCTGGCGCGACCATCTCGGCGTGAAGACGACGCTGGAACCCAAATTCTTTCCCGCCAACGAGGTGCCGGCCGCGAAGTGCGTGATCGCGCTGCGCGAAGAGGGCCGCATGGCGGATGCCATCAAGGTCGCGCATGCGGTGCTGACCGGCCTGTGGGCCGAGGAGAAGAACAGCGGCGATCCTGACACGCTGAAGGCGATCATCGACGGATGCGGTCTCGACGGCGCCGCCGTCATGAAGGCCAGCGAAGCGCCGGGCATCGCCGAGAAGCGCGAGGCCTACACCAGGCACGCCATCGAGCAGGGCGTGTTCGGTGCCCCCTCGTTCGTGATCGACGGCGAGATCTTCTGGGGACAGGACCGGCTCGACTTCGTCGAACGCAAGCTCGCGTCCTGATCAGGGCAGCCCGTACGAATTCGATCCGTCAGCCACGCCTCGCCGCGAAAGTCAGGCGTGCGCATGACGGGCCGACAAGTTCCCAGGCCGCATCCGCGACCTCAGCGAGCGAAACAGCGTCGAGGCCGATGGAAAGCGCATAGTTTCGCCATTGACGCTGCCTTGCAGCATCATTGACGAAAGCCTGCGAAAGGCCGGCTGGCCGCTCCGAAGGTATCGCGGTCTTCCTGCGTTCGAACGTCGCGCCGATCGCAGCGTCGAGGTCGGCCGCACCGATGTCGAGCGCCTTCGGAAGGGCCCAGAGATCGTGGTAATCCTTCATGCGCCCATTGATCATGCCGAGGGCGACGATCGCCTGAAATTTCTCGGCGATGACGGCGACCGGCGGATAAGCCTGAACGCAGGGCTCCTCCATTCCCAGAATTGAGGGATAGTTCATCGGCTCGAGCCGGGGCGCGACGGCATCACCGAAGCCGATGTCCAGGATCACCGGAATGCGCGTTCTGTCGAGATATGCCGTCGTTCGAAGGCGAACGCCTTCATATTCCATCCCTTCGCGGATCTGGTCTGCGCGCAACGCGCCAACGTCGAATGCGAGAGCATCGTCTGCGCCGGTAGCCATGATCTCGGCAAAAGTTGCCTTCAGATCGTCCGGCGCGGACTCTCCGAAGCCGAGAAAATCCGCATCCCGAGTCTCCCGATGGCTTCCGCCGATCCATCGGGCCACGAGCATTCCACCTTTCAACGCAAAGCGGTCGCGATGAGGGGAGATGGACAAGCGGTAGAGCAGCCGCTCAAGCGCATATCGCACCAGCACGACTTCGTGGACCCGGCCTTCGGCGCGAGCGAGATCGAGCAGACGCTGTTTTATCGACGCCGCGGAGGTTCGCCGGCCATCAGCCATCGGACGCCAGCGCTTCGAGGTAGGGCCGCATGATCTTCCACGCCCCGCCGTCCTGGGCCGCCTGCGATATCTCCGCAGGTGTCGCCTTGCGGTTTCGCAGCGCAGCGCGCATCGCCTCAATGGCAATCGATCGATCGACTGACCTGCTGCGAAAAACGTCGGCAAGCGTCTTCGCCACCGAGAAGATCGGGACGTCGATCCCGGAAATCCGATGCTTTTCAACGCCCGACACCATGTATTTCTCGGGGAACTCAGTGATGCGGATGGGGGGATAGGTGGTAACGGGCGCCCAGTCGCGCGGACTGATCGCGACCCAGACCTTTCTCGGCATCTGGTCGGTCAATTCATGGAAAGCGAGTGCCGATGTCAGGGCGATCACACCTTTCGGCACCAGCTTGGATGCCTCTGCCAGTGACTGGTTGGCGGACAGTTCGCCATCGACCCGCCGATAGAGCCCCCGCGCAATCCTGACGAGTTCCCCAGCCGCCACGGCCCGCGAGATGGCAGGCGCCGATATGCCGGCCTGCCGGAGTTCGTGGGCACGTACGATTGGATGAGTCTCAAGGAGAGCCGCGAGTTGGTCGCGGTGTGATGGTCGATCCATGGGATTGTAACATATCATGGGTGTAAATCGATATTATACCCATGATATGTAACATAATCAGGGGCTCAGGAACGCAGCCGCCGCCACGGCGATCGTGTTGTTGATCATGTGCGCCACGATCGTCGGGACCAGCGAGCCGGTGCGCCAGCGCAGCCAGCCGAACCAGAAGCCCAGCGGCAGGACCAGAAGAATGTGCACGGGCTCTGTATGGGCGGCGGCGAAGGCCAGCGAGCTGATCACGAAGGCAACGAGGTTGCTCCACCGGCCGGCCAGCCAGCCATAGAGCAGGCCACGGAACACGAATTCTTCCGCGAGCGGCGCCAGAATGCCCAGCACGGCCAGGGTCTGGAGCGCCCGCACACCCTGGATGCCCTCCGTGACCTGCCGCACCCCCTCGGGCTGCGGCCCGAGCTGGCTGACGACGAAGGACAGGACCGTGGTACCAACCACCGCGAGGACGATCGGGCGCCAGCCGACGGGCCGCAAGCCGAGGGCGGCCGGTGCGTTCCGGCCGAGCGGCAGGACCGCGACCCCGATGCCCAGCAGGCCCGCCGCGAAGAAGATGGCCAGCACCGACAGGTTGGTCCGCTCGGGCAAAAGCCAGAAAGCGGCCAGCCCGATCAGCGGCGCGGCGACCAGGAAGGCCAGCACCGACCAGCCCGGAAGCCTCTGGGAATCGTTTTCGATCAATGGGTTAGACGAGCCGTCCAAGCGTTTTGACTCCTGACGCGGCAAGCCTTATACCCCGCCGGCTCAATCGGTCGTGCCGATTTACATGGTTCCCCCTTCGGGGAGCTCCGCTGATCCGCGAAGGTTCGCGCATCGGCGCGATACGTCTTTGAGCGAACGGGAGCACGATGTTCGAAGGTCTTAGCAAGCGTCTGGGCGATGTTTTCGACAAGCTGAGGGGGCGCGGCGCGCTTTCCGAGGCCGATGTCGACGCGGCCCTGCGCGAGGTGCGGACCGCCCTGCTCGAAGCGGACGTGGCGCTGCCCGTCGTGCGCCAGTTCGTCGACGAGGTCCGGCCCAAGGCGATCGGCGCCGACGTCATCCGCTCGGTCACGCCGGGCCAGATGGTCATCAAGATCGTCAACGACCACCTGGTCGAGATGCTGGGCGGCACCGTCGCCGATCTCGACCTCGGCGCCATCCCGCCGGTCGTCATCCTGATGGTCGGCCTGCAGGGTTCCGGCAAGACCACCTCCTCGGCCAAGATCGCCTATCGTCTGAGCCAGGGACCGCAGGGCATGGCGGCCGAGATGTTCGGCGGCAGCTTCTCGACGCGCCGCAAGGTCCTGATGGCCTCGCTCGACACGCGTCGCCCCGCCGCGCAGCACCAGCTCAAGGTGCTGGGCGAGCAGACCAACGTCCCGACCCTGCCGATCGTCCCGCTCGAAATGCCGCTCGCCATTACCCGGCGCGCGCTCGAGACGGCCAAGCGCGAAGGCTTCGACGTCCTCATCCTCGACACGGCCGGCCGCCTCTCCATCGACGAAGAGTTGATGAAGGAAGTGGCCGACATCAGCGACCTGGCCAAGCCGAAGGAGACGCTGCTCGTCGCCGACGCCATGACCGGCCAGGACGCCGTGAACGTGGCCAAGGCCTTCAACGACCGGCTGGCGGTCACCGGCATCGTGCTGACCCGCGTCGACGGCGACGCGCGCGGCGGCGCGGCGCTCTCGATGCGCGCCGTCACCGGCCGCCCGGTCAAGCTGATCGGCGTCGGCGAGAAGTTCGACGCGCTGGAGCCGTTCCATCCCGATCGTATCGCGTCCCGCATACTGGGCATGGGCGACATCGTCTCGCTGGTCGAGCGCGCCGCCGAGACGATCGACAAGGAAGACGCCGAGAAGCTGGCGGCCAAGGTCCGCAAGGGCCAGTTCGATATGGACGACCTGCTCAACCAGCTGCGCCAGCTGCGCAAGATGGGCGGGCTGTCGGGCCTGATGGGCATGCTGCCGGGCGCGATGCAGGCCAAGGCCGCGATGTCCAAGGCCAAGATCGACGAGGGTCAGCTGAAGCGCCAGGAAGCCGTCATCCTCTCGATGACGCCGAAGGAACGCCGCAACCCCGACATGATCCACGCCTCGCGCAAGAAGCGCATCGCCAAGGGCTCGGGCGTGCAGGTGCAGGACGTCAACAAGCTGCTCAAGCAGCATGCCGACATGCTGAAGATGATGAAGCGGGTGAACAAGCTCGGCGAGAAGGGGTTCATGCGCAGCCTGGGCGGCGGCATGGGCATGCCGCCCGGCTTTCCGCGCTGAAGGTTGAACGAAGTTAGACAGATCGACGAATCGAGAGACTGAAGAGAGGACTTGAGAGAATGATCGCAATCCGCATGACCCGTCACGGCGCCAAGAAGCGTCCGTTCTTCCACATCGTCGTCGCCGACTCGCGCAGCCCGCGCGACGGCCGCTTCATCGAGAAGCTGGGCACCTACAATCCCCTGCTGCCGCGCGACCACGCGCAGCGCCTGACGCTCGACAAGGAGCGCATCGCCCACTGGCTGAAGGTCGGCGCGCAGCCGTCCGACCGCGTCGCGAAGTTCCTGTCGCAGGCCGAGCTGATGAAGCCGCGCGAGCGCCGCGAGCAGACCAAGAAGTCCGCCCCGCGCGCCAAGGCGCAGGAGCGCATGAAGGCCGAGGCCGCCGCGGCTGCCGCCGCCGAGCCCGCGACGGAGGCTGCGGCCACCTGATCGGGCCGTGGTTCCGATGAGCAAGGGTCGCATCCTGCTGGGCGTCGTTTCGGCGCCCCACGGAGTCCGCGGCCTGGTGCGCATCAGGAGCTACACCGAAGATCCGATGGCGATCGCCTCCTACGGCGCGCTGTCGGATGAGAAAGGGACGAAGGAGTACCGGGTCGAGGCGCTGAGTTCCGTCAAGGGCGCGGTGCTGGCCCGGATCGAGGGCGTAGCCGATCGCACGGCGGCCGAGGCAGTACGGGGTTTGCGGCTCTATGTGGAGCGCGAGCGACTGCCGGAGACGGGCGAGCGGGAGTGGTACGAGGCGGACCTGATCGGGCTCGCCGCGTTCGACCGGGAGGGCCGGGATTGGGGGAAGGTCATGGCCTTCCACGATTTCGGCGCCGGGCGGACGATGGAAGTGTCGGGAGGCAGCGCATCTAGGCATTCGGTGATGCTGCCCTTCACCGACGAGGCGGTGCCCGAGGTCGATGTCGAGGGCGGCAAGATTACGGTCAATCCGCCGGCAGGTTTGCTGACGGGTGGGCCGGCGAAGGAGGCGGAGGAATAAGGTGTGGCGCGCAACCGCGCTGACGCTGTTCCCGGAGATGTTTCCGGGCCCGCTGGGCGAGAGCCTGGCCGGTCGGGCGCTGCGGGAGGGCGTGTGGTCGCTGGAGGCCGTCGACATCAGGCGGTTCGCCAGGGATCGCCATGGCACGGTGGACGATGCGCCCTTCGGGGGCGGCGCCGGCATGGTGATGAAACCCGACGTGCTGTCGGCAGCGATCGAGGCGGTCGCGATGCCGGGAGTGCCGAAGGTGCTGCTCTCGCCGCGGGGCGCGCCGTTCAGTCAGGCGCGCGGGCGGGAGCTGGCGGCGGGACCGGGCGTGTTGATGGTGTGCGGGCGGTTCGAGGGCGTCGACGAGCGCGTCATCGAGGCCCACGCGCTGGAGGAAATTTCGGTCGGTGATTTCGTGCTTTCGGGCGGCGAGATCGCGGCCCTGACGGTGATGGATTGTTGCGTGAGGCTGCTGCCCGGAGTGATGGGCGCGGCTGAATCGGCGAGCGAGGAGAGTTTCGAGGACGGATTGTTGGAGTACCCGCACTACACCCGGCCCGCGACCTGGGCAGGCCCCGATGGAATCGAACGGCGCGTGCCGGAGGTTCTGCTCTCGGGCCATCACGGCAAGGTCGCCGACTGGCGGATGAAGCAGCGGGAAGAGATCACGCGGAGGCGGCGGCCCGATCTGTGGGCCCGCAGCCGGACCGCGGCGGGAAACGATGAGAAGTGACGAAAGGATGGATGAGATGAACATTCTCGACGCGATCGGCCAGACGACGATCGACAAGGTGCAGGAAGAGCGGCCCGTTCCGTATTTCGAATCGGGCGACACGCTGAAGGTGCACGTGAAGGTGCAGGAAGGTAACCGCGAGCGCCTTCAGGTCTATGAAGGCCTGTGCATCGGCCGCAAGAACGCCGGCGTGAACTCGTCGTTCACGGTGCGCAAGATCAGCTTCGGCGAAGGCGTGGAGCGCGTGTTCCCGCTCTACAGCCCGAACATCTGGGAAATCGAGGTCGTCCGTAAGGGCGTCGTGCGTCGCGCCAAGCTCTACTATCTGCGCGAGCTGCGCGGCAAGGCGAGCCGCATCGCCGAGGACACCGAGGCCCAGCGCGAGCTGATCGCCACGCAGGCCGAGGAGGCGCTGAAGCGTCCGCGCCGCGAGAAGCTCAAGAAGGAAAAGCCGAAGGAAGAGAAGAACGTCCGCGCCGCCAAGGGCGGCGGAAAGAAGTAGCAGGCGCACCATGGCGTTCCGCAAGAAGTCGGCCACGCCGCCGGCCCCGCCGCCGCCACCGCGGACCCTGTTCGAGAAGATCTGGGACAGCCACGTCGTCCATCGCCAAGACGACGGGACCTGTGTCATCTACATCGATCGTCACCTCGTTCACGAAGTGACCAGCCCGCAGGCCTTCGAGGGCCTGCGCATGGCGGGAAGGCCCGTGCGCCGCCCCGACGCCACCATTGCGGTCGCCGACCACAACACGCCGACGACGGACTTCAGCCAGGGCATCGAGGACGAGGAGTCGCGCGTCCAGGTCGAGACGCTCGAGAAGAACGTCGCGGACTTCAAGGTCCCCTACTTCGACCTGAACGACCCGCGTCGTGGCATCGTGCACGTGATCGGACCCGAGCAGGGCCTGACCCTGCCCGGCATGACGATCGTGTGCGGCGACAGCCACACCTCGACGCACGGCGCGTTCGGCGCGCTGGCCTTCGGCATCGGCACCTCAGAGGTCGAGCATGTGCTCGCCACGCAGACGCTGATCCAGAAGCCGGCCAAGAACATGCGCGTCGCGGTCGAGGGCAGCCTGCCGCTCGGCGTCACCGCCAAGGACGTCATCCTGGCCATCATCGGCAAGCTCGGCACGGCCGGCGGCACCGGCTACGTGATCGAGTATGCCGGCCGCGCCATCCGCGAGCTCACGATGGAAGGCCGCATGACGGTCTGCAACATGTCGATCGAGGCGGGCGCCCGCGCCGGCCTGATCGCGCCGGACGAGACGACCTTCAAGTACCTGCAGGGTCGTCCGTTCTCGCCCAAGGGCGGAGCCTGGGACCTGGCGCTGAGCCAGTGGCGTCGTCTGCCGTCGGACAAGGACGCTCACTTCGACGTGCAGCTCGACCTCAACGCCTCGGACATTCCGCCGATGGTGACCTGGGGAACGAGCCCGCAGGACGCCCTGCCGATCACCGACGTCGTTCCCGATCCGGCCAACGCGCCGGACGAGAACCGCCGCGAGGCCTGGACCCGGTCGCTGGCCTACATGGGCCTGACGCCGGGCACGCGCCTCGTCGACGTGCCGATCGACCGCGTGTTCATCGGCTCGTGCACCAACGGCCGCATCGAGGACCTCCGCGCCGCCGCCGAGATCGCGCGCGGACGCAAGGTCGCCTCGAACGTGTCGGCGATGGTCGTGCCGGGTTCCGGCCTGGTGAAGGCCGAGGCCGAGCGTGAAGGTCTGGACAAGATCTTCATCGAGGCCGGCTTCGAATGGCGCCTGCAGGGCTGCTCGATGTGCCTGGCGATGAACGCCGATCGTATCGAGCCCGGCCAGCGCTGCGCCTCGACCTCGAACCGCAACTTCGAGGGCCGTCAGGGCCGCGGCGGACGAACCCATCTGGTGAGCCCGGCGATGGCCGCGGCGGCCGCCATCCGCGGCACGCTCGCCGACGTTCGCGACTTCCAGTAATCGCCTTTTCACGGCGAACGAAAGACGGGCGGTGCCGCAAGGCATCGCCCGTTTCTATTTGCAGTCGGGAACGCCTGTGGCCAATGTTGCATTGTCATTTTCGCCGACCCTCTGGGAGAAAGACATGGCCAGCGTCCCGAACTCCGGTTCCGCCGTCCCCCCGCCTCCGCCGCCCGTCTGGGACGCTCAGCCGGCGGGCACCCTTCCCGTGGCCTATGGCGGTTTCTGGATCCGCGTCGTGGCCTACATCATCGACGCCATCCTCGTCAGCCTGGTGCTGGGCGTCGTGATGTCGGTGTTCGGCATCAAATACATGGACTTCGAAAATCCCGAGAATATCGACCCGACGGCAAACCTGCTGTCGATCCTCGTCTTCTGGCTCTATTTCGCCCTGATGGAGAGCTCCGAGCGGGGCGCCACGGTCGGCAAGATGGCCATGGGGCTGCGGGTCGTGACCGGCGACGGCAAGCGCCTCAGCTTTCTCAATGCCACGGGGCGATATTTCGCCAAGATCCTCTCCGCCATGATCTTCTGCATCGGCTACATCATGGTCGGCTTCACCGAGCGCAAGCGCGGGCTGCACGACATGATCGCCAACACGCTGGTCATCAAGACCCGCTAGGCGGGAATCGGCGGCTTGACCCCGGCCCGGAAAGCCCGTTTATTCCGGCCTTTCCGGGAGGTCTCATGGAAAAATTCACGACGCTGAGCGGCGTCGCTGCGCCGCTGCCCATGGTCAATGTCGACACCGACATGATCATTCCGAAGCAGTTCCTGAAGACCATCAAGCGCACGGGTCTCAAGGACGGTCTGTTCTACGAGATGCGCTGGACGGCGGACGGCCAGAAGAAGGACTTCGTCCTCGACCAGCCGGCCTACCAGAACGCCAAGATCATCGTGGCGGGTCCCAACTTCGGCTGCGGCTCGAGCCGCGAGCACGCGCCGTGGGCGCTGCTCGACTTCGGCATCCGCTGCATCATCTCCGAGGACTTCGCCGACATCTTCTACAACAACTGCTTCAAGAACGGCATCTTGCCGATCAAGGTGCCGAAGGAGATCGTCGACAAGCTGATGGACGACGCGAGCCGTGGCTCCAACGCCATCATCGAGGTCGATCTCGAGAAGCAGGAGATCAAGGGCCCGGACGGCGGCACCGTCCGCTTCGAGATCGATCCGTTCCGCAAGAAGTGCCTGATGGAAGGTCTCGACGATATCGGCCTGACGATGGAGAAGAAGTCGGACATCGACGACTTCGAGCGCCGCCAGAGCGAAGCGCAGCCCTGGCTGCACGGCGCGGCCTGAGGAACAAAACCCCGACCTCATCCTGAGGAGCGAGCGCAGCGAGCGTCTCGAAGGATGGGCAACGGACACCGCGTCTGTTGCCCATCCTTCGAGACGCGCCGAAGACGGCGCTCCTCAGGATGAGGTTGTTTTTAATCGATCAAACAACGCTCCACCGATCTGAATTCTAAACCCAACGGAAGACCTGACCATCATGGCGTCCAATCGCAATCTGCTCGTGCTGCCCGGCGACGGCATCGGCCCCGAGGTGATGAACGAAGTCCGCAAGATCATTGCCTGGATGGGCAAGAAGCGCGCGATCGGCTTCGACATCGCCGAGGACCTGGTCGGTGGCGCCGCCCTCGACAAGCACGGCGTGCCGCTCAGCGACGACGCCATGAAGACCGCCCTCGAAGCCGATGCCGTGCTGTTCGGTTCGGTCGGCGGCCCGAAGTGGGACACGGCGGACTTCAGCAAGAAGCCCGAGCGCGGCCTGCTGCGCCTGCGCAAGGAGATGGACCTCTTCGCCAACCTGCGTCCCGCCAAGGTGTTCGACGCGCTGGTCGATGCCTCGTCGCTGAAGCCCGAGATCGTGAAGGGCCTCGACATCATGATCATCCGCGAGCTGACCAGCGGCGTTTACTTCGGCGAGCCGCGCGGCCGCCACGTCAACGCCGCCGGCGAGGTCGAGGCCTACGACACGCAGCGCTACACGGCGCCGGAAATTCGCCGCGTCTGCGCCGTCGCCTTCGAGCTGGCGCGCAAGCGCAAGAACAAGGTCCTCTCCTCGGAGAAGGCCAACGTGATGCACACCGGCGTGCTGTGGCGCGAGGAGGCGACCAAGCTGCACAAGGAGAAGTACTCCGACGTGAAGCTCGATCACATGTACGCCGACGCGCTCGCCATGCAGCTGCTGCGCGCGCCCAAGGAATTCGACGTGATCGTCACCGACAACCTGTTCGGCGACATCCTGTCGGACGAAGCCTCGATGCTGACCGGCTCGCTGGGCCTCCTGCCGTCGGCCTCGCTCGGCGCGCCCGACGCCACCGGCCGCCGCAAGGCGCTGTACGAGCCGATCCATGGCAGCGCGCCCGACATCGCCGGCAAGGGCCTGGCCAATCCGATCGCGCAGATGCTCAGCTACGCGATGATGCTTCGCTACTCGTTCGACCTCGGCAAGGATGCCGACATGGTCGAGACCGCCGTCGAGAACGTGCTGAAGGCGGGCTACCGCACCGGCGATCTCCTGGTCGGCAAGACCGACGGCGTGAAGAAGGTCGGCACCCAGGAAATGGGCGACGCCATCGTCAAGGAACTCGACCGTCTGAGCTGATCGGCGTCTGAGCTGATCGGCGTCTGAGCTGAGCGAAAGCCGGCTCAGCCTCGCAGGATCGACCCCAGCACGCCCCGCAGCACGGCGCCGCCCACACTGGCGCCGATGCTGGCGGCCTTGCCCTTCCCGAACACGGCCTTCGCGGCCTCGCGCGCGGCGATGGTGGCCATGCTGCGTCCCGCCGCCTTGGCGACCGTCACCCCAACCGAATCGCGCTGACGCCCGGCCGGGGCTTTCTTCGGCGCCGGCGTAGGGGCCTGTGGCTGGGGCTGCGCCGTCTTGAGACGCGGCTGGGGCTTCGGCTCGGGCGGAATCGGTTGCTCGACCTGGGGCGGCGGCGCGGACGGGCGAGGTCCCCAGGGGCCTGACTTCGCCGGCACCGTGGGCGGCACCGACCCATATTGGCCTCGCCGGCGTGGAGCGCCTTCGGGCGACGCCGGAGCAGTGCTGGCCGCGACACGGCCGGTCAGCACCTCGTAGGCCGACTGACGATCGACCGCCCTGTCGTACTTGCCGCCCAGCGGGCTCGCCGCCATCACCGCGGCCCGCTCCTCCGCCGTTGCCGGCCCGATGCGGCCCTGCGGCGGCGCTACGAAGCAGCGTTCGACCGGGAACGGCACGCCCTTGGCGTCGAGGAAGGACAGCAACGCCTCGCCGACGCCGAGTTCGGTGATGACCTGCGCGGCGTTGAAGGCCTTGTTGGGGCGGAACGTCTCGGCCGCCACCTTCACCGCCTTCTGGTCGCGCGGCGTGAACGCCCGCAGTGCGTGCTGCACCCTGTTGCCGAGCTGGCCCAGGACCGTCTCCGGCACGTCGAGCGGGTTCTGGGTGATGAAGTAGATGCCGACGCCCTTGGAGCGGATCAGGCGCACGACCTGCTCGATGCGCGACAGCAGCGCCTTGGGCGCGTCGTCGAACAGCAGGTGCGCCTCGTCGAAGAAGAACACGAACTTCGGCTTGTCGAGATCGCCCACCTCGGGAACCGATTCGAAGAGTTCCGACAGGAGCCACAGCAGGAAAGTCGCGTAGAGGCGCGGGCTCTGCATCAGCCGGTCGGCCGCCAGGATGTTGATCGCGCCGAGGCCCGCGGGATCGCAGCGCATCATGTCGGCGAGGTCGAGCGCCGGCTCGCCGAAGAACTTCTCGCCGCCCTGCTGGCTGAGCGTCAGCAGCTGGCGCTGGATGGTGCCGACGGACTGCTTGCTGACGTTGCCGTACTCGGTCGTCAGCGTGCCGGCATTCTCGGCGACCCATTGCAGCAGCGCCTGCAGGTCCTTGAAGTCGAGCAGCAGCAGGCCCTGCTGATCGGCGATCTTGAAGACGATGTTGAGCACGCCTTCCTGCGTCTCGTTGAGCTGCAGCAGGCGGGCCATCAGCACCGGCCCGACCTCGCTCACCGTCGTGCGGATGGGATGGCCCCTCTCGCCGAACAGGTCCCAGAAGATCGTCGGGAAGGCGCGGCCGGCATAACCGTCGATGCCGAGCTGCTTCGCGCGTTCGAGCGCCCGCGGATTGTTGCCGCCGGGCTGACTCACGCCGGAAAGGTCGCCCTTCACGTCGGCCATGAACACCGGCACGCCATAGGCGGAAAAGCCCTCGGCGATGGTCTGTAGGGTCACGGTCTTGCCGGTGCCGGTCGCGCCGGCGATCAGCCCATGGCGATTGGCATACTTCAGCAGGAGGTACTGGTCGGCCTCGCTGGCTCCCACGAAGATCGCGTCGTCGCTCATGCCGTCTCCCTTGCGCCGGTTCCGACTTTAGCCAAACCGGCCGCTCCATAGTAGGTTAGCCGCATGTCCCTTCCCCGTCTCGCTCTCGCCGTCATCGGCGATGAAATCGGCCCCTCCCTCGACGAAATGATCTCCTTCTGCAGCGAACACGAGGTGCGTCGCCTCGACATGCGCACCGTGGAGGGCCGGAACCTGCTCGGCATGACGCTCGAGCAGGGAAGCCTGATCGCACGGCGGCTGGAGAAGGAGGGCCTGAGTGTCCCGACCTTCGTCTCGCCTCTGCTGAAATGGGCCGCGCCCGGCAAGGGCAGCGAAAGCGGCACGGTCGACTTCGCCTTCGATCCGGCCGACTGCCCCGCCGACGACCCGCTGGTCCATGCCTTCGACATGGCCACCGTGTTCGGCGCCGAGAAGATCCGCGTCTTCAGCCACCTGCGCTATCCCGGCTACAGGCCGGCCGACCTGATCGGCCGCTTCGAGCGGCTGGCCGACCTCGGCCTCACCTATTCCGTCGCGGTGGAGATCGAGAACGAGCCCGTCTGCAACATCGGTTCGATCGCCGACCTCGCCGACTTCTTCACCGCGCTCGCCGAGGCCACGGACCCCAATCCGATGCCGCCGCATCTGAAGCCGCTGGTCGATATCGGCAATGCCTGGGCCGTCGGTAAACCGCCGAGCGATGCGGAAATTGCCCATCTGGCCCCGCTCGTGGACCTCATCCATCTCAAGGATCGCGACACCACCGCCAACCGCACCGTGCCGTTCGGCGACGGCGACATTCCCTGGGCCGCCGAACTGACGCGGCTTCTCACCGCCGCCGCCGGCGCCCCTCACCCGGCGCGGGAAATCCTCGCCAGCATCGAGACGCACTGCCCGCAGGACGGACGCAACGCCACCGCGCGCTCCGTCGCCGGCCTGCGCCGCATCGCCACCGAGATCGGCGTCGAGGTCGTTTGAACTATTGGCCGTCGCCCTGGCGGATCGACCAAACGACTGAGAGCAGCAGCGGTGCCCCATTGTCGTCCTGAGCGCCAGCGAAGGACCTAGCCGAACGACCAGAGTACTGCGCTGCTTGCGTTAGATCCTTCGCTGCGCTCAGGATGACAGAAAAGGTGAGATGTCGCTTCCACAGGGCAGACGCATCGTCGTCGAGGTCGTTTAGAGGAAGCCGGCTAATTGGAGCGCGCCACTGGAGTGGCGCTCATGATCATGATTGCGCCACTGGAGTGGCGCGCTCCGATGAAACGTCCGTGTCAGGCCGGCGTGAGGATGAAGCCGGCGCGCGGGAAGTGGACGACGACGTCGCCCACCTTCTCGTCGTGCCGCCGGATCGAGACGCGGTCGTTCGTGAGACCCACCAGCACGCCGTTCACCGGCACCTTGCCGGTATCGTCGGGCGTGACGCTGATCGTCTGACCGGCCTTCAGGCCGCTGGGGTCGTTGGTATCGACGCTCGTCGCTTCCGGCGTACCGGCCTTCGCGATGGCGATCGCGTCCGCGGCAGTGATCTCCGTGGGCTTGCCGCTGCCGGCCGCCTTCATGCGCTCCGACCAGGCCGTGATCAGCGGCAGCCGGTCGAACGGCGGCACCGGCTTTCCGCCGCCCAGCCGCTCCTTGATGAACCACACCGGGTTATAGAGCGCGCAGTCGGCCAGGCACGGCTCGTCACCGAGCAGATAGGGTCGGCCGTCGGCCAGCATCTGTTCGGCGATGACGAGCTGCGCATGGGTCTGCTGCAGCGCCATCGGCGCGGCGGCCTTGAGCGCGGCCGAATCGAACGACCGGCCGGAAAATTCGCTGCGGTCCTTGAGGAAAGCCTCCGGCAGCTTGTCGCCCAGCGCGCCCATGACGACGCCGACGGCGGCCCAGAAGATGTTGCGGTCGATCCACATCGCCAGCGCCCGCGCCACGCCTTCCTTGCCCTTGGGCAGGAGCGGCGGCGTCGGGGCGCGCTTCTCGATCTCCAGCATGATGAGCTGCGTGTCACAGTAGATATCGGCGCCGACCTGCATCACCGGCGTCTTGCGATAGCCGCCGGTCAACGGCATCAGGTCGGGCTTCGGCAGCATGTTCGGGATCACGACCGACTTCCACGCGGCCTGCTTCACGCCGAAGGCGATCCGCACCTTCTCGGAGAAGGGCGAGTTCGGATAGTGATGCAGGATCATGTCGATCATGAGCGCAGTGCCTCGATGTTGGCCGCGTAGCGTTCGGGTCCGCCGGTGAACACGGCGGTACCCGCGACGAGCACGTCGGCTCCGGCCTTGATGCAGCGCTTCGCGGTCTCGACGTTGACGCCACCATCGACTTCCAGGTCGATCGGCTTGCCCAGCGCGTCGATCGCCTTGCGGAGCGCAGCGATCTTGGCGAGCTGGCTTTCGATGAAGGCCTGGCCGCCGAAGCCCGGATTGACGCTCATGACCAGCACCAGGTCGAGATCGCCCAGCACAGGCTCGACGACCGACAGCGGCGTCGCCGGGTTGAGCACGATGCCCGCCTTGCGGCCAAGCCCCTTGATGAGCTGGATCGTGCGATGGACGTGCGGGCCGGCCTCGGGATGGAACGAGATCACGTCGGCGCCGGCATCGACAAAGGCCGGGACCAGCGGATCGACGGGCGAGATCATGAGATGGACGTCGAAGGGCTGCTTGCTGTGCTTGCGCAGCGCCTTCACCACCATCGGGCCGATCGTGAGGTTGGGCACGAAATGCCCGTCCATCACGTCGACATGGATCCAGTCGGCGCCGGCCCTTGTGATGGCCTCGATCTCCTGGCCGAGGGCGGCGAAATCGGCCGACAGGATGGAGGGTGCGATGCGAACGGGCTGTTGCGGCATGGATTACCCTGGAGATCGGTTCAGGTGCCGGGCCGGGTCGGGGCGTCCCAGCCCTTGCGCCGGAAGGGATTGGTCGGGAAGGAGCCCAGCAGCTTCAGCTCATCCGAAAAGAAGCCCAGTTCCTCGAGCGCCAGCGCGACGTTGGTCTGCTCGGGATGGCCTTCGACCTCGGCGTAGAACATCGCCTGCTCGAAGCGGGCGCCGGAGAGGTAGCTCTCCAGCTTCACCATGTTGACGCCGTTGGTCGCGAAGCCGCCCAGCGCCTTGTAGAGCGCCGCGGGCCGGCTCCTCACGCGGAACAGGAAGGCGGTCATGCACTGCACCGTGCGCCAGTCCGGATGGGCCTCCTCGCGCGAGAAGACCAGCATGCGGGTGGTGTTGTGGTCGGCGTCCTCGATGTTCTTGGCGAGCACCTTGAGTTCGTAGATGCGGGCGGCGAGCGAGGAGGCGATGGCGCCCACGCTGGCGTCGCCGATCTCGGCGATCTCCCGCGCGGCGCCGGCCGTGTCGGCGTGGACGAGCGGCTGCAGCTTGTTCTTCTTCAGGAAGTTCCGGCACTGGGCCAGAGCCTGGACATGGCTCTTCACGGTCCGGATGGACTTCAGCGACGCGCCCGGCAGGGCCACCAGGCAGTGCTCGACCCGCTGGAAGTGCTCGGCCACGATCTTGAGCCGGGTGTGCGGCAGCAGGCTGTGCAGGTCGGCCACCCGACCGGCGATCGAGTTCTCGACCGGGATCATCGCCATTTCCGCCTTGCCGGCCTGGACGGCGCCCATGGCGGCATCGAAGGTCGGGCACGGCAGGGTCGTCATGTAGGGAAAGGCGGCGCGGCAGGCCATGTCGGAATTGGCGCCGGGTTCGCCCTGGAAGGCGATGATGTTGCTGGCGGCGGCTTTGCCGCCCCGTCCCTTGGCCATTTACCTTGCTCCCCGCGTCGCGTTCTGACGTCCACCGATAGGCGAAAAACCTCGTAATATCCGGCACTTGCGACGTTCCGCCGCGCGAGCGGCCGGACGCGATGGAATACTACTGGCCGGCGTGCGGGCATGCTACAGCAGCGTCCGTAGAATTTGCCGCTTCGGGATTTGACTATGGCCAGTTTCAACACGATCGCAGGCTGCGTTTTGGCTTCCGCCCTCTTCGCGATGGTGGTCGGCAAGGTCTCCAATGCCGTCGTGCATCCGCACAAGCTGGACAAGCCGGCGCTCGCCGTCACCGACGAGGCGCCCGCGGCGACGGGCGCCGCGCCCGCCGCGATCGAGATTCCGCCGATCGGTCCGAAGCTGGCCGGCGCCAACGTCGAGGCCGGCAAGGCGCTGTTCCAGAAGCAGTGCTTCAGCTGCCACACCGTCGACAAGGGCGGCGCCAACAAGGTTGGCCCGAACCTGTGGGGCGTGGTGAACCGTCCGAAGGCCAGCCATGCCGGCTTCAGCTATTCCTCGGTGATGACGGCCAAGGGCGGCGACTGGAATTACGAGGATATCGATCACCTGATCTTCAAGCCGACCGCCTACCTGCGCGGCACGAAGATGGCCTTCGCCGGCCTTCCGAAGGAGCAGGATCGCGCCGACGTGATCGCCTACCTGCGCACGATGGCCGACACGCCCGCGCCGCTGCCCTAGGTGGTTCCTTCCGCCCCGGTTCCGGCCGATCTGGTGGCTTTGGCCCACCAGCTGGCCGACGCCGCACGGCCGATCGCGGCCCGCTATTTCCGAACCGGCGTCACGGTCGACGACAAGACCGACCAGAGCCCCGTCACCATCGCCGACCGCGAAGCCGAGACGGCGATGCGCGAGTTGCTGACTCGTCACGTACCCGATCACGGCGTGTTCGGCGAGGAGCATGGCGCGGTCCGCACCGATGCCGACTATGTCTGGGTGCTCGACCCGATCGACGGCACCAAGGCCTTCATCACCGGCCTGCCGCTGTTCGGCACGCTGATCGGCCTGTTCCATCGCGGCAAGCCGGTGCTCGGCATCATAGACCAGCCGATCCTTCAGGAACGCTGGCTGGGCGTCGAGGGCCATCGCTCGACCCTGAACGGCAAGCCGATCTCGGTGCGCGCCTGCGCGGGCGTCGCCAGCGCCTACATGTATTCGACGGCGCCGGCCATGTTCGCCGGCGGCTACGCCAGGGCGCACGAAGCGCTGACCGAAAAGGTGAAGCTCTTCCGCTGGGGCGGCGACTGCTACGCCTACGGCCTGCTGGCCGCGGGCCATGTCGACCTCGTCGTCGAGGCGGACCTCAAGCTCTACGACTACGCGGCCCTCATTCCCGTCATCACGGGCGCCGGCGGTATCATCACCGACTGGAAGGGCGGCGCGCTGGACATGCACTCCGAGGGTGCGGTGGTCGCGGCCGGAGACCGCGCCGTTCACCGCGCCACGCTGGACATCCTCTCGGAATAGTCCGTGCGATCGACGTCGTACCAGACGATATCGGTGAAGCCCTTGTAGTCCACCCGCTTGCGGTAGGTGAGACCGATCCGTTCCATCACCGCGCGCGACGCGCGGTTCTCTTCCAGCGTGATCGCGAAGATCCGGTCGAGTTCCAGCGTGTCGAATCCGTAGGCCAGCGAGGCCAGCGCGACTTCCGTCGCATAGCCCTTGCCCCATGCGTCGGGGTGTAGCGACCACAGCACTTCGACGCCGTCGAACTGCTCGATGTAATTCAGCCCGGCATGGCCGATCAGGCGCCCGTCAAGGAACACACCCCAGGGTGCGAGCCGGCGTTCCTGCCAGGAAGCCGCGAAGCGCTCGATCGCGGCATGAGCCAGCGCCACGAAATCGCCTTCCTGTACCGTGCCCGGCGCGGGCGGCAGCCACTTCGCCACCTCGGGATGAAAGCGCATGGCCGCGTAATCTTCGGCATCGGCGGGCAGCAGAGGTCTGAGCGACAGGCGCTCGGTCGTCACGATCGTCATGGCCGGGCCACTTTACACAACTTTACCGCCGCGAGATGGGCGCGAAACCGGGACCCTCCATCTTGGCTTCACGGGGACAGCAACCCGAAACCAGATGGAGACAGACATGACGAACCTCAGCATCAAGACGGTAATGGCCGCCCTCCTCGCGGGCAGCCTCGCGGCGACCGCCGGCGCGCCGGCCTTTGCCCGGGCGGACGGCGGGTCGGTCGACCCGGCCAAGTTCCAGCAGCGCATCGAGAAGCGCGTGGACAAGGCGCTGAACGGCACCGACGCCACGCAGGACCAGAAGAAGCAGGTGGTGAGCATCCTGCAGGCCGCCTTCGCCGACATGAAGCCGCTGCACGCCCAGCGCGCCGAGAACCGCAAGGCGATGCGCGCGGCGCTCGAGGCCCCGACCATCGACCCGGCGAAGATCGAGCAGATCCGCGCCGACCAGATGAAGATCGCGGACGCGAGCTCCAAGCGCTTCACCAAGGCGCTGACGGACGCCGGCAATGTGCTGAACGCCAACCAGCGCCAGGCTTTCTTCAAGACCTGGGGCGAACACAAGCACGGCCCCAAGAAGGGCTAAGCGCCAGAGGCTGACGGCAGATGACATCGGGGTCGCACCGGTTCGATACTGAGCAGATGGCCGAGCGCATCCTGATGATCGACGACGACGACCGCCTCGCCGGGATGGTTTCCGACTATCTCGGCGGGGCGGGCTTTCGCGTGACCGTCGCCGGCACCGGCCGCGACGGCGAGGCCCAGTTGAAGCGCGAGACCTTCGACGCGGTCATCCTCGACCTCATGCTGCCCGATGCCGACGGTCTCGATCTCTGCCGTCGCCTGCGCGCCGGCAGCGACGTACCGATCCTGATGCTGACGGCGCGCGGCGAGCCGATGGACCGCGTGGTCGGCCTCGAACTGGGCGCCGACGACTATCTCGCCAAGCCGTTCGAGCCGCGCGAGTTGCAGGCCCGCCTGCGTGCCATCCTGCGCCGGCGGGGCGGAGGCAGTTCTCCGAAGGAAGACGTGCTGCGCTTCGGCCGCCTCGAGATCGACAAAGGCGCGCGCGTCGTGCGGATCGACGGCGAGGAACGCGCCATCACCTCGTACCAGTTCGCCATCCTGCTGGCGCTGGCCGAGCGCGCCGGCCGCGTCCTCTCGCGCGACGCGCTGATGGACGTGCTGAAGGGCGAGAAGCTCGAAGCCTTCGACCGCTCGGTCGACGTCCATATCAGCCGCATCCGCGCCGCCATCGAGGACGATCCGAAGAAACCGCGCCGCATCCTGACCCTGCGCGGCACCGGCTACGTCTTCGCCAGGGACCAGGACCGCTAGGAATGTCATCGCAACGAAACCCCTGTCATCCCGAGCGTAGCGAGGGACCTTTGAGGCCACAGGAAAGGTCCCTCGCTACGCTCGGGATGACAATTTCTGTGTCGTCCGCAGCCCGCTGACCATGCAGCGCCTCTACCTGCAATTCTACGTCACGATCCTCGTCGTGCTGGCGGTTTTCGTCGGCGCTGCCGTGCTCCTCTGGCGCGTCGCCGACGACGACAACCGCACGCCGCAGTATCTCGACGTCGCGGCGGAACTGACCGGCGCGCTGCTACCCGACAGCAACGCACCGCGCCCCGAGCAGCAGCGCGCGATCGAGGCACTTCAGCGCAAGCTGCGCTTCGACATCGCGCTCTACGAACCCGACGGCGACATGATCGCCATGGCCGGCAAGCCGCCGCCGCGCTTCGAGCCCAAGCGCGCCCGCACGGGCTGGCGTCGTGGCCCCGGCGGGCCGAACTTCGTGCTGCAACTACCCGACGGGCGCTGGCTGGTGGCGCGTCAGGTCCGCGAGCGGCCCAACCCGATCTACTGGATCGCCGCGGCGCTCGCGCTCGTCGCCATCGCCGTCGCGGTCGGTTCCTTCCCCGTGGTGCGCGGTCTCGGCCGGCGACTCGAACGGCTCAAGGCCGGTGTCGACCGGCTGGGCCACGGCGATCTCGGCGCCCGCGTCAAGGTCGAGGGTCGTGACGAGGTGGCGGCGTTGGCCGCCAGCTTCAACCGCTCGGCGCAGCGTATCGAGGAGCTGGTGGCCGCCCACCGGCTGCTGCTGGCCAACGCCAGCCACGAGCTGCGCACCCCGCTCACACGCATCTCGGTCGCGGCGTCGCTGCTCGGCGAGAACGCCGACCCGAAGACGCGCGAATCGCTGAAGCGCGACGTGGCCGAACTCGACCAGCTCATCGAGCAGATCCTGCTGGCGAGCCGGCTGGAGGCATTGCCCACGCTGGAACAGCGCGAGCCGGTCGACCTGCTGGCGCTGGCCGCCGAAGAAGCCTCGCACTACGACGTCGAGGTGAGCGGCGAGCCGGTCACCGTCAACGGCGACCGCACCCTGCTGCGCCGGCTCGTCCGCAATCTCGTCGAGAATGCCCAGCGCTACGGCACCGGCAGGGACGGCGACGAGTCGGTCGCCGTGTCGGTCACCCGCGAGTCCGATTGCGCCGTCCTCGAAGTGACCGACAAGGGGCCGGGCGTGCCGGAGTCAGAACGCCAGCGCATCTTCGAGCCCTTCTATCGCATGGCAGGCTCGGCCGAGAGCGGCCGCGGCAGCGGGCTCGGCCTCGCCCTCGTGCTCGACATCGCCCGCCGACACGGCGGTGACGCCGTCTGCCTCGCGGCAGAGGGCGGCGGCAGCCGCTTCCGCGTGGACCTGCCGGTGGGACAAGCCGCCTGATCTTCGGCTTGTCGACCGGACGCGAGCGTCACACCAGCACGCCGAAATCGCAGGCCGCGCGCGATCGGGTTCGCTGACAAACCTCCCATCCGTTCTGGCTGCCGTCGGTGTTGGCGTTACCCTCGATCGTGTCGAACCGGCCATCGGGTCGTATCGGCGAAATCGTCACGCCGACGTGGACGTGGCTCTGCCGCC
This sequence comes from Rhodospirillaceae bacterium CCH5-H10, assembly GCA_001557035.1. Lineage (GTDB taxonomy): Bacteria > Pseudomonadota > Alphaproteobacteria > Reyranellales > Reyranellaceae > Reyranella. The sequence continues at coordinate 31,636 of LSKJ01000757.1, forward strand.
CGTTGATCGTGCCGCGCACGAAGAAGAAGGATCCCGCAGGAACCGCGGCGGTGCTCGCACCGGGCACGAGACGATTGTTCCTGCGGGCGGACCCGACGATGGAGGGAACGTAGAGCGGCGCAATTCCCTGGCCATCCAGGGGGAACGGCAACGGCCTGCCCAGGGCGGCGAAGGCCTGCTTCACCCATTGCGAGGCAGCACCCTGGCACCATTGGTCCGAGACGCCGAGGCAGTAGGCCCGCACCCAGGGGCCAGAATTATCGCGCCCCCTGAGCTCACTGTCGACGAAGCGCCGCGCCTCGAGAGGCCGTTGGACGAGATGCGCGCGCGCCGTCTCGACCACCGCGTCGCCGACATTCGGACACGTGGACTGGAAAGCGAAGGCCGTTGCCATGCCGACGGTCAGCGCCTGCCAGAAGGTGGCGTTGACGGCGGCAGACGGAAGACCGGCGGCAGCGGCAAAGGTCGCGCAACCGGCCTGGGTCGATGGACCGAAGTCTCCGTCGATGCCGACCGAGGCTGCCGTTCCGGGCGCGGCGTTTGGGTTCTCGCCGACACCGATGCCGCGGACGACGAGCCATTCCTGAAGACGCAGTATGTCCTTGTCGCTGCTGGTCGCAACGAGCGGCAGCGTCGGCGCCGCGATCTCGATGTTGAACTGAGCCATTTGTGCTTCTCCCGAACGACACCGCTGTGTCTGGACGCACGCTAGGCCGGCTCATCGGGAAACCTCTGTGGCAATCCCCACGTTCGCAAAATGATGGGATTCGCGGCTCTCTGTGGTGAACGCCACAGAGTGACGAGCGGCACGCCTCTAAGACCCCTCCAGGGCGTCAAGCGAATGACCGCAGGGACGCTCAGCAGTGGAGGGAAAGATGAGATCAACTTGCCGAAAGGCAGCACTCGCATTCCTGGTCATAAGTCAGGTGACCGCATTGACCGCATGCGGACCGGACTATCTCGCCGATGAGGTGAAGAAGTTCTCCGTTGCCACCAACACGGGCAACACGGCCGTCCAGAAAGCTGCCGCCGCGTTCGCCTCAACCGAAGGCAAGCTGACCATGGCAAGCGTGGCTAATGCCGCGCAACCGCTGTCATTCGATCTCGCGATCTGTCGGCAGAAAATTTCGGTCGAGACCTGCCGTGTGACCGTGGGTTCCGATCGTCAATCCCTGGTGCCGTCGAACGACGACAAGCCCATTCCGGTCCAGTACTTCGCGATGATCGCGCAGTACTCGGAACTGCTCGCCAAGCTGTTGGGCGCGAAGACCGCCGACGAACTCAACGAGCTGCAGAAGCAGGTCGGTGGAACCATCAAGGCGATCGACATCCTGTCCGCGGGATTCTCGACGTCCACCGGCGGCATCATTGCCGGCAGCGGATCGGATATCATTTTCGGGATCGCCCAAACCGTAGACGATGCCATCCGCCTTGCGCGCGTACGGCGCGCCATTCTGGCAGCGGACGCTCCGGTGCGAGCCGCAACCGACTTCGTGATCAGGCCGCGGAACGGTGGACTGAGCCTGATGGCCGAATTTCAGCGCACGATCGCCGACGGTGCGGCAGAGGACCTGAACAATCGGGTTCGCACCTATAACGTCATCCCGAGGACGCTCGCCTTCTCGGCCGACAGGCGCGCGGCCCTCGAGGCCATCGCCTCCGCGCAGGCGGGGACGACCGAACTGCAGTCCGTCGACCTGCCCCGGCTCGCCCGCGAAACACTGGAGGCCCACGACGAACTTGTCCGAAGTGCTCGCGAGAGCCGCCTGACGGCGAAGGAGCTCATGTCGGCAATCGAGACCCTGTACCAGCGCGCCGACGCGATCCGAAAGGCCATCGACAAGATCCTGGGCGCCTAGCGCCACACCCTTTCACCACACACTACTGGAGAAGAACATGTCGACCGACTCTTCCGACACTCTCGCCGCAATCGAGCGGCAACTCGACAAGATCCGCGCAACGGCAGACAGCCTGGGCGCCCTCTCGGCATTGCCTGGCATCAGCGCCGTCCAGGCAAAGAAACTAAGCGATCAGGCCGTGGAATTCCGACTCAAGCAGTTCCAGCTTTACCGGAAGAAGGACAGAATTCTGGCTTCGAGCAATGAATGGAAAGCCATCGTTGCAAGCATGGAGGTCGTCAACGAACGGATCGAACGTGCCATCGAGGATCAGAAAAAGCTGAGCGAAGTGATCTCGACTGCGGCAACGGCCCTGAGCGTGATCGTTCGCCTGATCGGCATCGTCGGCGTCATCTGACTCGACCTGCCTCTTGGGCGATGTGGAACGACGACGAGAAGAGCGCCTGCAAGGGCGCTCTTCGCACGATTGGGAGGACAGGGGGTCGGCATCCTGTGGTATGAGGTGAACAACCGTTTACCGAGGAAGCACGCCATGGATTTCAACATCCCCGCCGACATTGCCGCCTATCTGCGCGAACTCGACGAATTCATCGAGCGCGAGATCCGGCCGCTGGAACGGCAGGACGACAATATCCGCTTCTTCGATCATCGCCGCGAGCACGCCCGCACCGACTGGGACAATGACGGCCAGCCGCGCCACGAGTGGGAGGAGCTGCTCGCCGAGATGAAGCGCCGGGCCGACAAGGCCGGGCATCTCCGCTTCGGCCTGCCCAAGGAGCTTGGCGGCAAGAACGGCTCCAACCTTGCGATGGCGCTGATCCGCGAGCATCTCGCGCACAAGGGACTGGGCCTGCACAACGACCTGCAGAACGAAAGCTCGATCGTCGGCAACTTCCCGGTCGCGTTGCTGCTGCATCGCTTCGGCACGCAGGAACAGAAGGACCGCTACATCGAGGGCATGTTCAAGGGCACCGAGCGTATCGGCTTCGGCCTCACCGAACCGCTGCACGGTTCCGACGCCACCTTCATGGAAACCACCGCCGTCAAGCAGGGCTCCGACTGGGTGATCAACGGCATGAAGCGGTTCAACACCGGCATGCACACCGCGACCGTCGACCTGGTCTTCGCGCGCACCTCCGGCAAGGTGGGCGACGCGCGCGGCATCTCGGCGTTCCTGGTGCCGGTGAAGACGCCCGGCTTCAAGATCGAATACATGTGGTGGACGTTCAACATGCCGTCCGACCATGCCGAAGTCTCGCTGACCAACGTCACCGTGCCGGGCTCGACCATGCTGGGCGAGGAAGGCCGCGGCCTCGACGTGGCGCAGACCTTCGTGCACGAGAACCGCATCCGCCAGGCCGCGTCGAGCCTCGGTGCCGCGCAGTACTGCATCGACATGTCGGTCGCCTATGCCAAGAACCGCAAGGTGTTCGGCAAGGCGCTGGCGACCAACCAGGCGATCCAGTTCCCGCTGGCGGAGCTGCACACCGAGGCCGAGATGACGCGCGGGCTGGTGCGAAAGACCGCGTGGCATCTCGATCGCGAGCATCACATGAACGTCTCGGAATGGGTGGCGATGTCGAACTACCGCGCCAACCGCCTGGTCTGCGACGCCGCCGACCGCGCCATGCAGGTGCATGGCGGCATCGGCTATTCGCGCCACACGCCGTTCGAGCACATCTACCGCCATCACCGCCGTTACCGCATCACCGAGGGCTCGGAGGAAATCCAGATCCGCCGCGTCGCCGGCACGCTGTTCGGCTTCTGGGGCGCGCAGAAGGCCTCGACGGCGCCGAAATGATCCTTCCTCCCCCGTCATACGGGGGAGGTGGCCTGCAAGGCCGGAGGGGGCGAGCTACAGTCGAAACGTTCGTGAGTTTAAGATCATGAAAATGTTCGACGAGCGCTTGCGTTGCTCCCCCCTTCCCTGGCCCTCCCCCGTATGACGGGGGCGGGGACCAAGGATCGCCGATACACCGGCGATCTCGTCATGTTCGGCACGGCCATGCTGATGGGATCGAGCTATCCCTTCGCCAAGGACGTGCTGCAGGTCATGAGCCCGCTGCTCTACAGCGGCTCGCGCTACCTGGTGGCCAGCCTCTTCCTGTTCGCCGCCATGGCGTTGATGGGCCGGCCGCTCGGCCTGGCGCGGCGCGACTGGCTGCCGCTGTTCCTGCTGTCGCTGATCGGCGTCACCCTGTTCCAGGCCTGCTGGGGCCTCGCGATGACGCGCACGGCGCCGAGCCTGGGCTCGATCGTGATGACCACGACCACCGCCTTCTCCGCCATCCTCGCCTGGTTCGGCGGGCGGCGGCTGCCGGGGCTGGGCTGGGCCGGCATCGTACTGGCATTCGCGGGCGTCGTGCTGGTCGTGAACAACAGCCTCACCTCGGTCACGCTGTCGTTCGGCAGCCTCGACGGCACGCTGCTCTGGATGCTCTCGGCCTTTGCCTGGGCGCTCTATGTCGAGCGCTGCGCGCCCTACAATCAGCGGCTGGGGGCGCTGCCGGTCATGGCATGGACGACTTTGTTCGGCTCGCTGGTGCTGGTGCCCATTTCCCTCGCCTTCGACTCCCTCGGGGAGTTCGCGAAGCTCGACGACCGGTTGCTGGGCTTCTGGCTCTACACCGCCATCTTCCCGGTGGGCGTCGCCTTCCTCGGCCTCACCGCCGGGCTGGAGCGGCTCGGGGTCTCCCGGGTCATGGTCTACATGTACCTGATCCCGGTGGCCGGGGTCGGCCTCTCGGCCGCCTTCTTCGGCGATCCGCTGACCGCCGCCCGCGTCCTGGGCGGGCTGGTCGTGCTGGCCGGCGTCATTCTGACGCGTGTGGCGCTCGACCGTGCCGCCCGCGTTCCTGTATGAACCTCCCCATGGCCACGACCACAACCCCCTTGACCACGCCCGGGACCGGCGGACGACGCGCGTCCGTGCAACGGGCGACCAAGGAAACCAGCATTGCCGCCGCCATCAACCTCGACGGCACCGGCGTCTACGACATCAAGACCGGCATCGGTTTCCTCGACCATATGCTCGAGCAGCTCTCCCGCCACAGCCTGATCGACATCACGCTGCGCGCCGAGGGCGACCTGCACATCGACTACCATCACACGACGGAAGATGCCGGCATCGTGCTGGGAGAGTGCCTGTCCAAGGCGCTGGGCGACCGCAAGGGCATCCGCCGCTACGGCAGCGCGACCATCCCGATGGACGAGACACTGACCGAGGTGGCGCTCGATGCGTCGAACCGGCCCTACCTGATCTGGAAGGTCGAGTTCACCAAGCCCAAGCTCGGCACGATGGACACCGAGCTGTTCAAGGAATGGTTCCAGGCCTTCGCCCAGCTGGGCGGCCTGACGCTGCACGTCTGGAACCACTATGGCGAGAACAACCACCACATCGTCGAGAGCTGCTTCAAGGGGATCGCCCGGGCGCTGCGCGTCGCGGTCGAGATCGATCCGCGCCAGACGCAGGCCGTGCCCAGCACCAAGGGCGTCCTCTAGGTCCCTGACATGACTGTCGCGATCGTCGATTACGGCTCCGGCAACCTGCGCTCCGCCGCCAAGGCCTTCGAGCGCGCCGCGCGCGAGGCGGGCACGGACGCGCGCGTGGTGGTGACCTCTTCACCGGCCGAGGTTGCCGCCGCGGACCGCATCGTGCTGCCGGGCGTCGGCGCCTTCGCCGACTGCCGCGCCGGCCTCTACGGTGTCGCGGGCATGGTCAACACGCTGCAGCGTGAAGTCATCGAGCGCGGCAAGCCGTTCCTCGGCATCTGCGTCGGCATGCAGCTCATGGCCTCACGTGGCGTCGAGTACGGAATCCATGCCGGGCTCGACTGGATCGCGGGCGACGTGGTGCGCATCGAACCCGGCAAGGGCCACCTCAAGATCCCGCACATGGGCTGGAACGAGCTGTCGGACCTCAAGCCGCACGCGCTGCTCGAAGGCATCGCGCCGCGCGACCACGCCTATTTCGTGCATTCCTTCCAGCTTGCGGCCAGTAAGCCCGAAACGGTGCTGGGACTGACCGACTATGGCGGACCGGTCACGGCCATCGTCGGCCGCGACAATCTCGCGGGCACGCAGTTCCATCCCGAGAAGAGCCAGGCCACCGGCCTGCGGCTGATCGCCAACTTCCTGCGCTGGAAGCCCTGATCCCGTAACCAACCACCACCGGGCGCGTTTCTCCGCTGTTCATGAACAGAGGAAACACCATGCCCGCGCGTCCCTCTCGTTCCGACGCGCCCATCCTTCGCGCCATACAGGCCTGCCATGCCTGCGCCGAAGCGTGCATCGTCTGCGCCGACGTGAGCCTCGACGATGCCGCGGCGAGCCTCGCCCGGTGCATCCGTCTGGCTCTCGACTGCGCCGAGGCCTGTTCCACGACCGGCTCGGCGCTCGCGCGCCGCACCGTTGCCAATGCAGCCCTTATGAAGCAGATGGCCGAGACTTGCGCCGAACTGTGCCAGGCTTGTGCCGCCGAATGTGACCGGCATGCCCTCGAACACGAGCATTGCCGCCAGTGCGCCGAGGCCTGCCGCGCCTGCGGGAGCGCGTGCCTGGACGCGGCGACCGCGCTGGCTACAGGCGGCCCCTGAACAAAGGGCCCGGCTGCGAGCTTGGGCTTGTCGAACACCGCCGGATCGTCGATGTTCCGACCGAATGTCCCTCGGTCCTTTCGATGTGCTGTTCAGCTTCCTGCACGGGCTGACCAGCGGAAATCTTCACGTCGCGGCCCTCTTCGTCCTGCTGCTCCTGCTGGCGGCACTGGAGATCGGCGTCCAGATCGGCAAGTTCGTCAGCCGGCGACGCACGCCGACCGATGGCGAGAAATCCTCGGTCAACTTCTCGACCGCCGGCATGATGGGCCTTCTCGCCTTCCTGCTGGGCGTCTCCCTGTCCATGGCCTCGGACCGCTACCAGCAGCGCCGCGATTCGCTCCTGGCCGAGGCCAATGCCATCGGCACCGTCTGGTTGCGCGCGACGGTGGCGACCGGCGCCGAGGGCGAAGCGATGCAGCGTCTGCTGAGGGCCTATACCGAAACGCGTATCGCGGTCGTCGTCGGCA
>LSKJ01000076.1 GCA_001557035.1 Rhodospirillaceae bacterium CCH5-H10
TTCCCGGCGACCGCGAGCCCGCCGCGCGCGTGGGCTATCGCGGCGCCCGCGGATCGATGACGTACCGCCATGCCGATCCCGCGACGGCGACCCTGCTGCCGGATGCCGGGACGCTCGGCGCGTCGGGCTTCCTCTATCCCTTCCATTACAATCTGCACATCAAGGCCTGGTCGCTCGGCCTCTGGATCGTGGGCCTCGCGGGCATGGCGATGATGGTGCTCTGCGTGTCGGGCGTGATCATCCATCGCAAGATCTTCGTTGACTTCTTCACCTTCCGTGCCCGCAACAAACCGCGCCGGCTGATCCTCGACCTTCACAACGTCACCGGCGTGCTGGGACTGCCCTTTCATTTCGCGATCACCTTCTCGGGCCTGGCGATCTTCTTCACGCTCTATTTCCCCGGCGTCTGGGAAACACCTTATCGCGGCGACCGGGCGGCCTTCGTGCAGGAGACCTACGGCATCCATGCGCGACCGAGGCTCGGTCGGCCGGCACCGCCGATGCACTCGCTCGACGCCATGGTCGCCGAGGCCACCCGCGCCTGGGGCGGCGGGCCGCCGCAGCTGCTGCGCGTGTTCCATCCGGGTGACGCCAACGCCTATGTCGAGGTGCGTCGCTCGTTCGTCGACGATCGCGTGACCATGCCGGTCGACGCCTTCTACTTCGATGCCGCGACCGGCGAGGTGCTGTCGAGCCATTCGGCCGCGCCGGTGATGAAGGTGCATCGTTTCATCAGCGGCTTTCATTTCATCCAGTTCGACCACTGGAGCCTGCGCTGGATCTATTTCGGGCTCGGCCTGCTGGGCTGCGTGCTGATTGCGACCGGTTTCCTGTTCTGGCTGGAATCGCGTCGCAAGCGGCATGCGCAGCAGGGCCTGGCCGGCGTGCGTCTGGTCGAGGGGCTGACGATCGGCTCGGTGAGCGGCATCGTGGGAGCCACGCTCGCCTTCTTCGTCGCCAACAAGCTCCTGCCGCCGACGGCGTCGGCCGCGGGCCTCGGGCGCGCCGACCTCGAAGTCGCCGTCTTCTACTTCGTCTGGCTCGCTTCGTTCGTCCATGCCTGGGCACGCCCGCGTGGGGCCTGGCGCGAACAGTGCTGGGCGCTCGCCGCGCTCGCCGTCGCCGCCGTGGCGCTCAACGGCCTCATTACCGGCGACTCGTTGTGGCGCAGCCTTGCGTACCGGCAGCTCTGGCCCGTCGCCGGCATGGACCTGCTGCTTCTCCTTGCAGCCGTCGCGGCAATCTGGACGGCGCGAAAGCTTCGCTCGCGCCCGGCTCGTCGAGAAATCTAGGTCTGCCGCGCGCCCACCGTGCCGTCCTCGACGACGAAGGTCGCCAGCCGAGCGACCGTGCCGTCCTTCTTCTTCTCGTCGTCGATCGCCTCGAAGCCGACCGTGCAGCGCGCCGGTGTGAGATCGACCGTGGCGTAGCCGCGGCGGTCGCCGCGGGCGTACTTCACATGCGGGTTGGCCGCGAGCGCGTCGCGCAGCCCCTTGGCGCCCGGGCCTTCGGAGGTGATGGAGGTGCCGACGAATTCCGTCGCCACGGGCGGCGCGGCCGGCTGCGCGGGATCGCGGGCGAGATCGGCCGCGAAGAAGGCATGGCGG
>LSKJ01000758.1 GCA_001557035.1 Rhodospirillaceae bacterium CCH5-H10
TGGCGCCGAACACCTTGCGAATGTCCATCCGCAGGATAGGAGGCAATCGCGTATTTTGGCGCTACGTACTATAATACGCGGCGCAATATGCTGGCGCGGCGGCGTCTCTATGCTTTTATGCAGATCAGGCTTCGATTGCCGTCACAGTCCGCTTGGTGAGCATGGAAATTGACGGATGTGATGCTTGCCTCGCATCGCCACTGGCCTAGGGACTGTGACTATGCGGTGGCTGGAGTTCCGACGAATGTTCTTCCCTCGCTGCGATCCTTGAGATGACGACACCTGCCTTTGACGACTGCCCTCCTGAAAGCTCCGTCGTCACCAGCTATGACGAGCGGCACTTCGTGACCTACCTGCGCTTGCTGGACGCCGCAGCCGAGGCCGCCGACTGGCAAGAAGTCGTGCGCATTGTCTTCGGGCTCGATCCGGAGATGGACCCCGGCCGCGCACGCTTGGTCCACGACAGTCATTTGGCGCGGGCTCGGTGGATGACCGAGAAGGGTTACCGTGATCTCTTGCGCGCATCGCGCAACTGACGGGCCAGCACCTACGAAAGGACTTTTAGATATCCCCTTGGGGGCGTCGTCGCATGACATCGCGCGTTCGGCGTTCGGGCTCTTCAACAACCGTTGGTCGCATG
>LSKJ01000759.1 GCA_001557035.1 Rhodospirillaceae bacterium CCH5-H10
CACCAGTCCCGTGCCGCCAAAGTTGCGCGCGGCCGGCGCCAGCCACGAGGTCACGATGTTCCAGCCGACCCGGCCGCCACTGATATGGTCGAGCGAGGCGAACTGGCGGGCAAGGTTGAAGGGCTCGGAATAGGTGGTCGATGCCGTGGCGATCAGGCCGATGCGGCTCGTCGAGCCCGCGAGCGCACCAAGCGTGGTGATCGGCTCCAGCCACGTGCTGGCGGCGTGCGCCACGGTGTCGGCGAGCGCGAGCTGGTCGGCGAGGAAGATGGAATCGAACAGTCCGGCCTCGGCGCGCCGGGCGACATCGCGGAAATACTCGATGTCGGTCAGTGCGAGGGGCGAGGAGCCGGGATGCCGCCACGACGCTTCGTGGTGGCCGCGGCTCTGGATGAAGAGATTGATATGGAGTTGGCGGGTCCGCTTCATCCCCTCACTGTGCAGCCGGCGCATAGACGGCGGCAAGCTGGCGCGACACCAATCGTGCGTAGAGTCCGCCACGCGCAAGGAGCGAGGCGTGCGTTCCACTTTCCGCTACGCGGCCTTCGTCGAGCACCACGATCAGGTCGGCGTCGCGCACCGTCGAGAGACGATGGGCGATGACGATGGTCGTGCGGTCGGCCTTCAGCACGTCCAGGGCGCGCCGCACGGCCTGTTCATTCACCGCGTCGAGATGCGAGGTCGCCTCGTCGAGGATCAGGATCGGCGCGTCCTTGAGGAAGGCGCGTGCGATGGCTACGCGCTGGCGCTGGCCACCACTCAGGCTGGTGCCGCGCTCGCCGACCGGCGACTCGAGTCCCTGCGGCAGCGTCGCGACCAGCTCGCCTAGCGAGGCATGCTCGATGGCGGCCAGCAGCTCGGCCTCCGTGGCCTCAGGCCGCGCGATCAGGATGTTGGCGCGCAGCGTGTCGTTGAACAGGTAGGTGTCCTGCGCAACGAGCGCCACGAGGCCGCGCAGATCGTCGAGCTTGTAGTCGCGCAGGTCGGCGCCGTTCAGTGTGATGCGGCCGGAATCGGGATCCCAGAAGCGCATCAGCAACTGGGCCGTCGTCGTCTTCCCGGCGCCCGACGTGCCGACCAGCGCCACCGTCTTGCCGGCGGGAATGGTGAACGAGACATCGGACAGCGCGCGCCGCGTCTGGCCGGGATAGGTGAAGTTCACCTTCTCGAGTTCCAGCGCCGCCGCGCCGTGTTTGGCCGGCACGCCCTTTCCGTCGCGCACCGGGATCGGCTCGTTGGCCAGCGCATAGACACGCCGCGTGGCGCCCAGCGTATCGGCAAGCTGGCGGCCGATCTGCGCGATTTCCGAGACCGGCAGGAAGGCCGACATCGCGAGGATGGTCATGAGCGGCAGCAGGCCCGGATCGAGGGCGCCGCGCGAGGCCAGGATCGCGCCGACCACGACGATGGCGAGGCCGCCGAGACCGGTCAGCACTTCCAGGATGGCGTGCTGCATCGTGAGTTCGCTGAAGAAGGGCAGGCGCAAAGAGATGTGACGCTGCGACAGTTCGTCGAGCTTGTTGCCGCGCGCTCTCTCCTGCTGGTTGGCGACGATCTCGCCCAGTCCCTGCACCGAATCGACGGCGAAGGCGCCGAGTTCTCCGGCCGCCTCGCGCGCCTGGCTACCCAGCCGATCGACGCGCTTGCGCATCAGGAACGGGCTCAGTCCCACCGCCAGCAGGAACGGCACCAGCGTGATTGCCAACCAGCCGCTGGTCGTCGCGAGGGCGATCACGACGGCGGCGGGGATCAGGATGGCGACGAAGGCCGGCGCCACCGTGTGGGCGAAGAAATACTCGACCAGCTCGATGTCGTGCGTGGCCAGCGCCATGAGATCGCCGGTGCGGCGGCGCGTGAGATAAGCGGGCGCCAGCGCGTCGAGCTTGCGGAATGCGTCGATGCGCATTTCCGCCAGCAGGCGGAAGGCCATGTCGTGCGCCAGCCACGATTCGAACCAGTGGAGGATGCCCGAGACCGGCGCCAGGATTGCGAGCGCGATGGCCAGGCCGCCATAGGGCTGGTGATTCTTCAGCGCCAGCACGATTAGCGCCGAGAGCACGCCGATGCCGATGAAGGCGACGACGCGCGCCACGCCGAGGATGAAGGTGGCGGCGAGCTTGCCCTTCCATGGCATGATGACCTTCATCAGCGCCACCACGACCTGGTACCAGGTGAGACCTTCGGCCTTGATGATGCCTTCGGTGACGGGCTTCACCGCGCCGCCCGAGGTGCTGGCGATCGTCTCCGCGCGCTGGGGGGCGGCCAGCGAATCGATCGTGGTGTCGGCCTGTTGCTCGCGCGCCTGTTCGGCCATGAGCTGCGAATAGACGCCGCCCCGGCTCATCAGCGCGCCGTGTTTGCCCTCCTCGGCGACATGGCCGCGGTCGAGGACGAGGATGCGGTCGCAGTCGATGACGCTCGACAGCCGGTGGGCGAGGATCAGCGTCGTGCGCCCCTGCATCAGCCGGTCGAGCGCTTCCTGGATCACAGCCTCGTTCTCGGCGTCGACGGCGGAGAGCGCCTCGTCGAGCACGAGGATCGGCGTGTCGCGCAGCAGCGCGCGGGCGATGGCGACGCGCTGGCGCTGGCCACCCGAAAGTTTGATGCCCTTCTCGCCGATGATCGTGGCGTAACCCTGCGGCAGGCCGAGGATGAACTCGTGGATGTTGGCCGCGCGCGCCGCGTCCTCGAGTTCCTGCGCCGACGCGCCGGGTCGGCCGAGACGGATGTTCTCCTCGACCGTGCCGTGGAACAGGAAAGTGTCCTGGTTCACGACGGAGATCAGCGACCGGATCTGCGCGAAGGACAGCGTGCGCAGGTCGTGGCCGCCCAGCAGGATGCGCCCCTGATCGGGATCGTAGAAGCGTAGCAGCAGGCGCACGATCGACGACTTGCCGCCGCCCGAGGAGCCCACGAGGCCCAGCCGCTCGCCAGCGGCGGCCGTGAAGTTCAATCCCTCGTGTACGGTGCGGCGCGTTCCCGGATAGGAAAAGCGCACGTTTTCGAAGGTGATCGTGGGCGCCAGCAGCCCGTCGAGCCGCGCCGGCGCTGGATCGGCCACCGACGGCGTGTCGTCGAGGATGCGGTAGATGCCCTGCGCCGCCGAGAGGCCGACCATGCCCTGGTGCAGCACCGAGCGCAGCTCGCGCATCGGCCGGAAGATCTCGATGCCCAGCATCAGGATGACCAGCAGCGCCGTCAGCGTCATCGAACCGGCCTCGACTCGCGACGCGCCGTAGATCAACGCCGCGCCCGCGCCGCCGGCGATCGACGTGTCGGTGATGCCGCGCGCCAGCGAGTTGGTCCCCAGCACCCACATGGTGCGGCGGAAGAGATCGCGCGCCTCCACTTCGAGCTTGTCGGCGCGTGTCTTGCCCTGGCCGAAGGCCTTCAAGGTCGCGAGGCCCTGGATCGAATCGAGGAACTCGGCGGCGAACGACTTGTAGGCCGTCATGCGCGCGATCGAGGCGCGCACGTCCCACTTGTGCCACAGCGCCGGCGCGAACAGGGCGACCAGCGCGAAGCCCAGCATGACCAGCGCCACCAGCAGATCGATGAAGGAGATCACGACGAAGATCAGGATCGGCGTCAGCAGCGCGATCAGGAACTGCGGCAGGAACTGGCCGAAATAGGTTTCGAGCTGCTCGACGCCGTCGATCATCGACAGCGTCAGTCCGCCGGAGCGCTGGCGGCCGACCGTTGCCGGTCCCAGCGACGCCACCTTGTCGTAGAGCGTGCGGCGCAGCACCTTCTGCACCCGCGCCGCCGTCTCATGCGCCATCACCGCGCGCCAGTGCTCGGCGACGCCGCGCAGCACCATCACCGCCGCGATCGCCACGATCGGCAGACCCAGTTCGTTCAGCGGCCGGCCCACGAAGATCTGTCCGATCAGCCAGCCGAGCAGGCCGAGCCGGGCGATGCCGCAGGCCACGCCCAGCAGGCCGATGGCGACGGTGGCGGCGATACGGGCGCGCACGCCCTTGGTGAAGACGAGCAGGCGGGGTTCGATGTGCATGATGGGATGCTAGGCCGAACATCCGTATTCGTCAGTCCACATTTCGGAAAAGCCGCTGTACACTTCTGAACATGGACCCCAACTGGGACGACCTGCGTATTTTCCTGGCCCTGGCGCGCGGCGGCACGCTGACCACGGCGGCCAAGGCGCTGGGCGTCAGCCATCCCACCGTGTCGCGCCGGGTCCAGGCGCTGGAGAAGCAGATCGGCGCGCGGCTGTTCGAGCGGCTGCCCGACCGCTTCGTGCCGACCAGCGCGGGCGAGGAGCTGCTGGCCGACACCGAGGCGATGGAGAAGGCGGCGCAATCCATCCACCGCCGCAGCGCCGGCCTCAGCGACACGGTGAGTGGCACCGTGCGCCTGTCGGCGGAAGAGGCGACGGCCGCGCTGATCGCCCGCTATTCCGCCCAGCTCCGGAGCAAACTCCAGCAGATCGAATTCGAGGTGATCTCGAGCCATACGCTGGCCAACCTGTCGCGCCGCGAGGCCGATCTCCTGATCCGCGAGCAGGTGCCGGAGCTGCACGGGATCGTCGCGCGCAAGCTCGGCCGGCTCGCCTATGCGATCTATGCCGCGCGCGATTTTCCGGTGAAGCGGACCACCCCGGCGGCGCTGGCCGCGCTGCCCTGGGTGGGCTTCGACGACGATCACCTGCGCATGCAGGGTCAGAGCTGGCTGCTGGAGTTTCGCGGCGGCCGCCGGCCAGAGATCCGCGGCAACAACTGGCTGGTGCTGCACGAGGCCGCCCGGACCGGTGCCGGCCTCGCCGTGCTGCCCTGCCATCTCGGCGATCCCGACCCGCTGCTGCGCCGGATCGGCGGCATCCTGCCCGACGTCTTTGCCGATCAGTGGCTGCTGGTCCATCGCGACCTGCGCGCCCTGCCGCGCGTACGGGCAGTGATGGACGAGGTCATCGCGCTCTTCCAGCGAGAGCGGCCGCTGCTCGAGGGGCGCTCCGGGAAAACCTCAATGCAATAGTCGGCGGGAAGCTTGCGTCAGCGACTGCCGGGGAAGGGCTCGACATAGGTTTCGCCGCTGCGCCCGTAGTAGACGGCGCGCTGGCCTTGCATGGAGACGAGGTAGCCCACGCAGCCGGCTTCCATGATCTGGCGGCAGAAGGTCAGGTACTTCGTCCGCCCGGCCTGGATCGACCGCACTGCCGTCAGCACACCGTCCGCCGAGAAGGAAAGGGCTGGCCGTGCGTCGACCGCTTTGTAGCTGACGCGATGGGACTGGCCCTCGGGCATGAAGTAGGTCGATTCCCCACGCATGAGGTCGACGTGATAGCGCTCGACGCCGGCCGTGATCAGGCGACCCACGACTTCGCCGAAGGTGATCCGCTCCTCGTGGGAGGCCCTGGTGCATTCCTCGATGACGGCGATATCCATGATCCTGCCTTATCCGGTGGGGATGGTCTTGAGACCGTGCCGGTGCACGATGTCCCGGAGCATCTTCTCCAGGGCCGCCCGTTTGGCGGGCTTCAGGTGGCCGAAGAACTCCGCGTCGTTACGGTCGGCCAGCGCCGACAGGGCCGGCACGAGCTTCCGTCCGGCCGCCGTCAACGACAGCGTCTGCTGGCGCCGGTCCTCGGTGGAAGCGGTGCGCTCGACGAGTTCCTTGACGATCAGACGATCGGCAAGCTTGGAGATCGCGCCACGGGTCATGCCCAGCCGGTCGGCCAGCAGGCTGGGCGCTACACCGTCGCCATCGAACAGGTCGCGCAACACGACCCATTCGGCCACGGTCACGTCGCGCGCCTGAAGCTTGAGGCTGAAGGCATGCGAGACGTGGTTGGACACGAAGCGCAGCCAGTAGCCGAGATGGGTTTCGAGATCGGAAGTCATCTGTTGACTAGGAAACTAAAGGTACATGATTTCCTAGTCAACCAATTTCCTCCCCATTTGAATGGGGAGGAAAGGTTACGCGCCACTCGAGTGGCGCGCTCCCGGCAATGACTACAGTTCGATCTGGCGGATGCCGCCGCGCGGGCGGCCGGCCTCGATCTCCTGCCAGAGGATCTCGTGGCCCTTGGGCAGCGGACGGTTGTTGCGCATGGTCAGCCAGAGGCGCAGCAGCATGCGGTCGTGGCCGGACGTCGCGTCGTCCTCGAAGGGCGTGCGGCCGTGATAGGTGACGTGGCTGTTGATGAGCTGCAGGTCGCCGGGCTCGAGCGTCATCTCGAAGCACAGCTCCTCGGCGGTCTGCATCAGCAGCTCGATCGCCTCGCGCTGGGCGTCGGTGAGCTTCGGCACGCCGGGTGCCATCTGGGCCGCTTCGATGAATGTCAGCGAATAGTGCGACGTGAACTTGCCGTCGCGCAGGCCGAAGATCGGCAGCGGATAGGCGGTTTCGCGCGTCGTCGCCTCGCCATCCTTCTTGGTGCCTTCCTCGCCGAAGCGGCTGCGCCAGTAATCCTGGAACAGCAGTTCGAGCAGGTCGGGCCGCCGTTCGAGAATGGCGTTGTGGATCGCGGGCGTGGAGGCGAGCTTGCTGACGCCGCCGGCGCGCGCCTGGCGCACGCAGAGCAGGCCCACCACGTCGGTGCGGTCGGTATGGAAGCGCAGTCCGCCATTGGTCAGCGTGCGCGCGTAGGAGGAGAGGAAGGTCGAACCCTTCTCGTCCTTCGTCTCGCCGTAGGTGCGGCCGACATGGGCGCCCTCGTCGCGGATCGCGCGCATCAGCTCGCCGTTGCGGTTCTGGAAGACCGGCGTGCCGATATGCGTGCCGATCGCGAAGTAGAGGCGGCGCAGATCCTCCTCGTCGTAGCGATCGACGGGGATGCCGCGCAGCTTGACGATGCCGCTGCCGTTCTCGAGTTCGTCGGCGACGTCGTCGAACAATTCGTCGAGCGACGGCAGGTAGAAATCCTCGCGGGTGATCTCCTGCCACGGCATGCCACGCAGGCCCTTGAGGGCCGCGTCGAGTTCGTCGATGCCATCGGGGGTGAGTTCGCGAATCCATCGCGAGGAGTTCTTGATGTCCTTGCCGTGCCAGACGGACGGGCCGGTGAGTGGGGTGCGGTTGCTCATGAACGTTACAATAGCAGAGGGCGCCCCCTGTTGCTCAACGGTCAATCCGCCGCGCATAGTGCCTGCAGGGGAGAGAAATTTTCATGATGGCCGCGTTCGCGGAGTGGAAGGGCTGGCGCGCCGTGTCCGCGGTCCTGGGCCTTCTCATCGGCTTCTATTTCATCTTTTTCGCAGTGACCCGGCCGGCGCTCGACTGGGACGTCGTCGGCTACACGATGGCGATCCTGAAGAGCGGTTCGCTTGCGGCGGACGGCACGATCGACGTCGTGGCGCTGCACGAGCGAAGCTGGGCCACGGTGAAGCTCCACCTTTCGCCTGAAGCGCTGGCCTTCCTGACGACCGGCTCCAGCTATTCCGAGGCGCAGCATCTCGCGCCGAAGGCCCTGATCAGCCAGCTTCCGCTCTATGAGAGCAAGTACGGCTATATCCTCGTGCTCAAGTCGTTGACGCTGGCGCTCGAACCCGTGCGCGCCATCGTGACGGTGAGCCTGATCGGCGCGCTCGGCATCCTGGTGCTGCTCGTTCATGCTGCCTGGCGTCTGGACGGGATCGCCACGCTGGCCTGGCTGCCGATCGTGCTGCTGTTCGGGCTCGGCAGTTTCGCCAGCATGGTGTCGCCGGACACGATCTTCACCTTTGCCTGCGTGGCCGGCATCGCCGCGCTGTTGTCCGAACGAGTTCGCCTGGCCGTCTTCTGTTTCCTGGTGGCGGTGCTGCTCCGGCCGGACGGGATCGTCCTCAACTTCGTCCTGAGCTGTGTGCTGGGCATGCGCCGGCAGTATGGCGCCGCCCTGGTGCTCGTGCTGGTTTCGGCGGTCGCTTCCGCCGCCTCCCTGTATATCGGCAAGCACATCGGCTGGTGGCCGCAGTTCCATTTCAACTTCGCCGGGCCGCAGGACGTCCTGACCGGCTTTCGGCCGGCCTTCGATCCCGCTCTCTATTTCAAGGTGCTCCTGACGCAGATCGGCACGGTGTCCCATCTCGCCTGGGTCCATGCCGCGGTGGCGGCGGTGCTGATTGCCATCCTGCTTCTCGCGCGGCCCGCAAGCGGTCGCTGGGCGAGCCTTCTCCTGGGGGCGTTGCTGGTCGCGGCGGGTGTGCGATTCCTGCTCTACCCGTCGTCGGAGATACGGTTCTACACGCCGCACCTCTTCGGGATCGGCCTGATCATCCTCTACGCGGCCCGGCCGAGACCTGCCGCGTGAGGGATCAGCGCAGCGGCTTGCGCATGTTGATCGATGTCGGCCGGTCGAATCCGGGATGGGCCTCGCGCGACGTCTCGCGATAGCCCAGCGACGCGAACAGGCGCTGGTTCTCGGTGAGGACGATGCGCACGCCCAGCCGGACGCCTCCGAGCCCGCGCCGCCGCGCTTCGGCTTCGACCGCCTCGATCAGCCGTCTCGCCAGCCCTTGGCCGCGTGCCGACGGCAGCACCGAGAGCCGCCCGAAATAGAGGTCGCCTTCCATTTCTTCCATCAGTACGCAGCCCTGCATCGCGCCGCTCCGTTCGGCGACGATGGCGCTCGCGCCCCTGGCGAGTTCGGCCGCGATTCCCTCGGCGGTTTCGCGGAACGCGCCGGACTCCGGCACGAGCTTGCCGCGATATTGCGCGAAGGCGGCGGCGATGGTGGCCGCGATCGATGCCGCATCGCCGATGGTGGCGGTGCGCAGGACAGAAGTGTCGCTCATGCGCTTTTTCTCGCGTAGGCTCCGCGCAAAATCGAGAGGAAAAAGCGGATGGCCCTGATTACCTACCTGACCCGTATCCAGTTCGACTTCGGCGCGCTGAAGCTTCTGGAGTCCGAACTGCAGCTCATGGGCATGCGCCGGCCCCTGATCGTCACCGACAAGGGCGTCATTTCGGCGGGCCTGTGGGCCAAGGTGAAGGAGCAGCTTCCCGGCAACATGCCGATCACGCTCTACGACGGTACGCCGGAGAATCCGACCGAAGCCGCCATGCGTGACGCGCTCAAGATCTACAAGGACGAGGGTTGCGACGGCATCATCGCGATCGGCGGCGGCTCGCCGATGGACCTCGCCAAGGCGGTCGCCCTTATGGCGACGCATCCCGGCCCCTCCCTGCAGGCCTATTCGTTCGTCGAGGGCGGGGCGGGCAAGATCACCGCGGCGGTGGCGCCCATGGTCGCGATCCCGACCACCTCGGGCACCGGCAGCGAAGTGAGCCGCGGCGGCGTCATCATCATGGACTCCGGGCGCAAGCTTGCGATCGGCAGCCCGTACCTGATCCCGCGCCTGGCGCTGATCGATCCGGAACTGACGATGAGCCTGCCGCCGCATCTCACGGCCGGCACCGGCATGGATGCCTTGACGCACAATATCGAGTGCTACCTCGCCAACGTCTTCAATCCGCCGGCCGATTCGATCGCGCTCGACGGGCTGGAGAAGGCTTGGAAGTACGTCGAGCGCGCCACGAAGGACGGGCAGGATCGCGAGGCGCGCTACAACATGGCGGTCGCCGCCATGGAAGGCGCGATGGTCTTCCAGAAGGGCCTGGGCGCGGTACACGCGCTCTCCCATCCCACCGGTGGCCTGAAAGGCTATCGCCTGCACCACGGGACGCTGAACGCGATCTACCTGCCGGCGGTGCTGCGGTTCAACGAGCCCGCGGTCGGCGACAAATTCAAGCGCGTGGCGCAGGTGATGGGCCTGCCCGACAGCGAGGCCAGTGCCGCAGGCGTCGCCAATGCCGTCTCGGCGCTCAACGAGCGCCTGGGCATCCCGAAGGGCCTGGGCGCGGCGGGTCTGGCGCAGGACACGATAGAGAAGATCGCCGAGGGCGCGATGGGCGACCACTGCCATCTCTCGACGCCGCGCCAGCCGACCAAGGCGCAGTACATCGACCTGATCGAACAATCGTGGGGCTGACAGGAATAGCAACATCCTCATCCTGAGGAGGCGCAGAGCGCCGTCTCGAAGGATGGGCAACAACGTGACTGGTCCGACCCTTCGAGACGGCCGCTTGCGCGGCCTCCTCAGGGTGAGGTCATTGGTTGATGGAGAGAAGACATGAAGGTCAAAGGCAAGGTCTGCGTCGTCACCGGCGCGGCGGGTGGCATCGGCGAGGCCATCGCG
>LSKJ01000760.1 GCA_001557035.1 Rhodospirillaceae bacterium CCH5-H10
GCCGACGCGGCAGGGTGGATGTCATGCCGGTTGTACGTCGCGAAGATCCCCGCCGGATCACCTCTTGTCGCCTCGCGCCCTCCCGCGCAATGTCCGCGCGACGAACCGGAGGAGATGAATGCTCGACGCCGAAGCCCGCATGCTGCTCGACCTGATGGACGCCGCCGCCAAGTCCGGCCGGCCGAAGCTCGAGACCCTGCCGCACGCGGTCGGCCGCGCCGCGGTCGACAAGATGTCGGAGGACAGCGAGGCCGATCCGCCGCCGGTCGCCCAGGTGATCGACGGCAAGATGGCGGGCCCGCGCGGCGACATAAGCTATCGCCGCTATCAACCGCTGGGCGTCAGCGGCGGCGCGCTGCCGACGCTGATCTACTATCACGGCGGCGGCTTCGTGATCGGCACCATCGAGACGCACGATTCGACCTGCCGGCGTCTGGCCAACAAGAGCCGCTGCCAGGTGATCTCGATCGACTATCGCCTGTCGCCCGAGCATCCCTTCCCCGCGCCGATCGACGACGGGATCGCGGCCTTCCGGCACGTCCGCGACAATGCCGAAGCGTTCGGCGCCGACGCCGCGCGCCTCGCGGTCGGCGGCGATTCGGCGGGC
>LSKJ01000761.1 GCA_001557035.1 Rhodospirillaceae bacterium CCH5-H10
GTCATTGGTTTCCTCCCGTTTGTGCGCGGACTGTCGCCCAAATCGTCGTTCGAGCCAAGTCCGCCCGCCGGCCGCTACTTCCGGGGGATCGCCTCCAGTTCCGGCAGCGGGAAATCCTTCCAGTCCGGCACTTCCGAGACGTCGGGGAATTCCTCGCCGAACGGCCTGGTGGCATCGATACCGACCGACGAGGAGTAGCCGCCGTCGGTGTAGGGGTCGAGCGGTGCGGTGGCCGTCCGGTCGACGATGAAAACGTCCTGGCTGGGCTTCACCCGGAACGACTGGGCCCACTCGACCTCGGCCGAGTTGCGGATGTCGATGTCGGGATCGACCACGATCACCCATTTCGGGTGCAGGTTGCCCGCCATGGCGGCCAGGATCGCGTGGCGCGCCTCGCCCTCGTAGCGCGGCTTCATGGCGATCACGACATAGGTCTGCACGCCGCCGGAGCTGTTGATCGAGACGTCGGTGATCGTCGGGAACTGACCCTGGAGCTGGCGCAGGATCGAGGTCTCGAACGGGATCTGCTTCAGCACATGGTTCTCGGTGATCGGCTTGCCGGTCAGCAGCCCCTGGAAGATCGCGCCTTTGCGGTGCGTGATGGCGGTGATCTTGGCGACCGGCTTCAGCGAAGCCGGCGTGTAGTAGCCGGTATATTCGCCGAGGGGTCCTTCGACCTTCTGGTCGTTGGTGTCGACCGTGAACTCGATGACGATTTCGGCGTGGGCCGGCACCTTCATGTCGTTGGTAACCGCCTTGGCCAGTTCGACGGGGGAACCGCGCAGCCCACCCGAAATGAACCAGTCGTTGGTCGAATCGCTCGACTGCACCTGGCAGGAATACATCGTGATCGGATCGACGCCGATCACCAGCGCGCCGCACAGTTGCTTCCCCATCTGGGTGGCGTGGGCGATGTTCTTGCCGAAGCGGTGGTTGGAGGCGGAGAATACACCCAGCTCCTTCGCCCCATGGACCTGCATACGGTAGTTGCCGATGTCGGGCACGCCGGTCTCGAGATTCTCGGACACGACGATTCCGGCGGTGATGTAGGGCCCACCGTCCTTCGGACTGTAGATCGGCACCGGCAGCTTCGTGACGTCGATCGCATCGCCTGTCAGCACGACTTCCTGGCAGGGCGGCGCGCCCTTGAAGTCGATGGGAGCGATCGGGTTGTTGATGCCCTTCAGCACCTTTTCGTGGATGGTCTGCTCGGTCGCCTCGAAGGCCATCAATGCCAGCCGGCGGTTGCCGTAGACTCCGGCCACCAGCGGAAAGTCCGTACCCGTCTGCTGGAACAGGAGCGCCGGCCCCTGGATTGCACTGGTCTTGGCGAGGGCTTTGGCGATGTCATATTTAGGCGAGACGAGCCGTTCGATACTCACGAGTTCGCCCGCATCCTTCAGGGCCGTCAGGAAGGCGCGCAGATCTTGGTAGGGCATGGTCAATCCGTCCTTGCGGTGCACGAGTAGGATGCGTGATGCGTAAGCTGTTCGCCGATATCCGTCGCCACGACATCGAGGCCGCCATACGCGTCGGCGTGGCCGTCGGCTTGCCGCTGCTGGCGCTCGAAGCCATTGGCCGCCTCGATCTTGCGATCTATGCCGCCTTCGGCGGGCTGGCGATGCTGTACGGGCACAGCGAGTCCGCATGGCGGCGTGTCGAAAGCCAGATCATCGCCGGCGCAGGCCTCGTATTCATGATCGCCGTGGGCATGACCTGGTCGGCCTCGCACGCTTCGCTCTCGGTACTGGGAGGCTTGCTCGCGCTCACGGTCATCGCCGCGGTCACGCTGGGTGCGGCGATGCGCTGGATACCGCGCGGGGAGATGTTCTTCGTCCTGGTGCTGCTGATCGTGGCCAGCATCCCCACGGGCTGGGACCGCCTGCCGCTCGCTCTCGCCGTGGGCGCCGGCGGCGCGGCCTTCTCGGTTCTGCTCGCCGTGATCAACGCCATCGGAGCATCGAAGGACGAATCGAAACCGGATGGATGGCAACGCCGGATCGCCGCGGGCTACGCCGATCTCGACCATCGCCAGCATCTCGTCCTGCTGGCCGCCGCCACGACCGGCGTGCTGGCTGCATGGGTGATCGCGCTCGCCCTGGGCATTGGCCATCCCTTCTGGGCGGCGGTCACCGTCGCGGCACTCATGCCGGCGCTTGGGGCAAAGGATGTCTGGCGTCGCGCGATCTACCTGATGACGGGCACGCTGGGCGGCGTGGCCATCGCCACCGTCCTGTTCTCCTTCGAGCCCGGCCATCTCGCGCTGATCGCGATCATCATCGTCTGCCAGGCGGTGGCGGAGATCGCGGTGTCGCGCAACTACGGCGTCGCACTCCTGTTCTTCTGTCCGCTGGCCATCGGCATGAGCAATCTCGGCCGCGGCGCGCCCTGGCCGCCCATCCTCTTCGACCGCGTGGCCGAGGCGGCGCTGGGCGTTGCGGTCGCCTTCATCACGATCTTCGTGGGACGCCGGATCCTCAAAGTGACCTGAGCGAGGGGATCCCACGGCGGACCGATTACTGGTCGGTGACCTGGAACGGGATGTCGCCGGCGATTGCCTTCGTTCCCTGAAGCGTGATCACGGTCCAGTGCAGCATGTATTGGCCCGGCGGCAGGGTCGGGGCCGACGCGAACAGGACCTGCGGCGACGATTCGAGGCGCGGATGAAGGCGCTCGATCACCTTGTCCCCCTGCTTGATGACCAGGGTCGACTTGATGTGGTCGATGGGCCGGTCGAACCGCACGAAGAACGCGCTGCTCTTGCGGCCGATATGGGCATTGGCGGCGGGCGCCGATTCCGTGACACGAACGTCGTTCGTCGCTTGCTGGGCGCTGACCTCGCAGGCGGCGATTGCCATCAGCGGTGCGGCGATCATCAGTCGTCGCGCGATCATTTGACCTTCCTGCGCTTGGAAGTGGCTGCCTTCTCGACGCCAGACGGACCGGTCCATCGCGGGAAGGTTTTCGTATCGAGGCCGAACAGGTCGAGCACGCGCGCCACGGAATGCGTGACGATGTCGTCGACGGTCCTGGGCCGCGTATAGAAAGCCGGCGACGGCACCGCGACGATGGCGCCCATCTCGGTGACCGCCAGCATGCTCTTGATATGGCCGGCATGCAGCGGCGTCTCCCGGAACATCAACACGACCCGCCGCCGCTCCTTCAGGCAGACGTCGGCCGCGCGCGCGACGAGGCTCGACGTCACGCCGGTCGCGATCTCGCTCAGGGTTCGCACCGAGCAGGGCGCCACGATCATGCCCATCGTCTGGAACGAACCGCTGGAAATCGAAGCGGCGATGTCGCCCGGTGCATGGACGTGATCGGCCAGCGCCCGCAGTTCCGCGGCCGACATGTCGGTCTCCAGCGACCGTGTCTGGTCGCCGGCCTTGGAGATCACCAGATGGCTCTCGATCTTCAGGGCACGCAGCGCTTCCAGCACGCGGATGCCATAGACCGTTCCCGAAGCACCGGTGATGCCGACCACGATGCGCCGCACGGGCTCGCTGGCTGCCATCTGTGGCGCCTCAGCCGCCGGTCTTGATGTGACGCGGATCGGAATGGTTCAGCGGGGCCGGCTTCGCTTCCCAAGAGAACGGCGTGTCCGACAGGGTGTAGCGGTACCAGGGCGGATCGTTGGTCCGGCCGAGCCTGTGCCGCAGGTTGCCGAACGCGCGGTAGAGCACCGGATAGGGTTGGCCGTGATACTGCTTCAGGATGTCGTGCCAGGCGCGCGGCTCGGCGCGGATGAACGCCTCCATGTCCTTCGTCAGTTCTTCTTCCGTCATGACCTTCAGCCCGGCCGGCGGATCGCCGAGGTCGGTGACGGTGCTGCGCACGAACTCGTTGGGGTTCCATTCCGGTCCCAGCGGCACGGTGCAGTCCATGCCGATCTTCGACGAGATGCCGAGGGTCGTGCTCTTGGGATCGACGGTCATGGTGTTGAGCCCGTCGAGCCGCACCGTGTCCTTGTCCGGCATGTAGCGATAGGCCATCGCGGCCAGCACCGCCTGATCGTCCCAGATGTCGACATCGGTGTCGAACACCATGGCGATCTTCGGGAGCCCCTGCTTGGAGCAGGTCAGCATGATGCCCAGCGCCTGCTTGGAATCGCCGGCGCCCAGCGGATGGATCTTGGCATAGGCGATGTTCGAGAGGCCGCCCAGCGGGCAGCGCACCTCGCGCACGTCGATGCCGCCCTGCTTCAGTCCGTTGAACAGGTCGGCCTCGATGGCCGGCAGCTGCAGCATGTTGTCGGTGTACCAGGGGTGCAGGCCGCCGATCGTGCAATGCTGGAAGATGCCGCCCTTGCGGTAGGTCATCGCCTTCACCTTGAGGCGATAGTTGTGCTTGATGCCACCGCCGTACATGCCGGTGAACTCGCCGTACGGCCCTTCGTCATAGACGAGGCCTTCGAGCGCCATCAGCTCGCATTCCAGCACGATCTCGGCATTGGCCGGCACCATCACGTCGATGGTCTCGCATTTGATCATCTTCGCCGGAGCGCCATAGAAGGCGCCCAGCACCTCGAAATCGTCGGTGTCGGCGGTGACGCCGACCAGCGCCGATATCTTGTCGATGGTCGGGCCACCCAGCACGATCGCGACTTCGAGATTCTGGCCCTTGGCCGCCGCCGCCATCGCGTGGATGCGCTGGCGATGCGAGGTGCAGGTCATGTCGACCGACTTCTCGTTCTTCGTGCGGAACATCGAACGATAGATGCCCCAGTCGTAGACGCCGGTGTCGGGATGCTTGCTGATGAAGAGATTGTCGTTGGTGTAGGCGTGGCCGTCGCGATCGTGATGCAGGAACAGCGGCAGACGGGTCAGGTCGACATCGTCGCCCTTCAGGATCACTTCCTTGCAGGGCGCGGTCGTCACCGTTTCCCACTTCATTCGGCCCTTGGAGCGCGCGACCATCTCGAGACCGGTCCGGGTCTTGTCGCATCCCATCGCCCAGGCGAACATCTCCTGGTTCGAGTAGGCGTTCGCGAGGACCGAGAACTCGGTGTCCTTGATCTTCTCGATCAGGACGGCCTTGGTCGGATTGGCCTCCATGATCTTCGGCACCTGATCGACGCGCACCTCGTCCTTGATGCGCACGAGGAAGCCGGCCTTGTCCATCGACTCGACGAAGTCGGAAAGCGACTGCTGCATTGTGTTGCCCGCGAAGGAAATGGGATCAGGAATAGGCGGGCGCGGTCTTTCCGTGCTCGGCGTAGCCCCTGAGGTGATGCAGCATCATGCCCCACAGGGCATTGCACTTCTCGAAATTGCCCTGCTGGTGCGGCCAGCCCGAATGGGCAAAGGCAAGCTGCACGCGGCCATGCGGCGTCTTGCCGAAGGTGAACGACACGCTGGTCCCGGCCGCATCGCCTGGCCCTTCGAGACACTTCCAGACGATCCTGTCAGCGCCCTGCTCGGCGACGCTCCAGACGAAGGTCGGGCCGGTCGCGTACTTCAGCGTCCATTTGCCCCCGCCGCCCGACACGTCGGCCATCGTCCAGCCCTTGAGGCCTTCCAGTGTCGTCAGCGCCGCGTGAACCCGAGCGGCATCGGTCTTGATGTTTACGGCATGACGAAGAGCATGGTCGGACAAGACTTCACCTTTGCGTGAACAAGTTACAGTGAAAGCGCAATATGATGTAAGTTGGCCTCAGGAGCGGGACGATATCAGTGCCCCAAGATCGATCAAGGATAGTCCGCAGGCCGTCTTTCTCAATGAACGATACCGTGTTTTCCGAGGGCCTGAACCTCTTCTACGAAGAAGACATCGCAGATGGATGGCTGCCCTTCTTCCGCCGCTCATTGTGCAGGACGAGCCGGTCCAGCGGAGATATTCAGAACTTCCAGAACCTCTGCTCCGGCCTCGATCACCTCGGCATTCGCTATCGGGTGAACAATTACGCGCATCTGCGCCGCCATCCCGGCGAGATCGCCTGCGTCATCGGCAAGCCATCGGTGCTGAACAAGATCCCCTGCGGCACACCGATCGTGTTCGGCCCGGCGGGCTACGACCATCCGGTCGACGACCCCACCCTTCTCTCCGATCACAACATCCGCGGCGTGCTGGTGCCGTGCGAATGGGTCCGCGAAATGTGCGAGCCCTACTGGGGCACGAAGGTGCATGCGTGGGCGGAGGGTTTCGACGCCGAAGGCTGGAAGCCCCGGCGTGGTGCCGTCCGGGACATCGACGTCCTGATCTGCGACAGGATCCGCTGCCATCCCGAGCGCGATCGGCCGGCGGTCCGCGATCCGATCGTCCGCGACCTCGAGGCCCGCGGCCTGCGCGTCGCCACCTGGCGCCACGACGGCGGACGCGAGGAACGGTTCCGCACCCTGCTCTCCCGTGCGCGCTCGATGGTGTTGCTGAGCGAGCATGAGACCCGGGGCGTTGCCCTGCGGCAGGCCCTGTCGTCCGATGTTCCCGTCCTCGCCTGGGACACCGGCGGCCTGTGGCAGGATACCCGCTATCATCCCCATCGCGTTCAGTTCGGCCCCGTGACCTCGACTCCCGACTGGGACGACCGCTGCGGGATGAAGTTCCGCGACACCGACGATTTCGGCGCCATCTTCCCGCACTTCTGGACGGGCGTTCTCCAGCAACGATTCGCGCCGCGAGCGCATGTGCAGGAAAACCTGACCTTGGAAGCCGGCGCACGCCGCTACGCCGACCTCGTGCATCGCCTGAACTTCGGCGCCCCCGAGCGGGAAGAGCCGGCGGACTGGCTCAAGGCTGCCTGACGGGGCCAACGCCGCCGCCCGGGCGCGTTGCACCGCGAGGGTGCCTCCGGTATGGTCCGCCGCGCTGGACCCGTAGCTCAGCTGGATAGAGCGCTGCCCTCCGAAGGCAGAGGTCGTGAGTTCGAATCTCGCCGGGTCCGCCACTTCACCTTGAATTCGCTGACCGTGCGAAAGGCCGACACAGCCCGCCGCCGGCCTACGTGCTTGTCTTGCTCCGGGCGCCTCGCCCCCGGCCGTCGTTCGCGCCGCGACCGCCGACCGACAGAGTGATGTCCGTCAGTGTTCCCAGACGCTGGAGCACAGGCGCCACGTAGGCTCGCTTGGCCTCCGGGGCCGTGGGTCGGGCATCGGTCTCGAATACGTCATTCATGCGGACCTCACAAACGCTTGCCGAGGCTCCATCGTGCCTCGGCCGGCATCCTCCAGGCAAGATCGCCCCCGCTGTCCCGTTCTTGAACGGCCGTAGCCGGACCGCATTGACACATTCGCATCCGGCGACTGATGTAGCGCCTCTGCAAACCGGGGACGCCCAAGAGCTTCGCCGGGCCGGCGCCGTCCGTCAGTGCAACAGTCAGGGATTCCCCGTGTGACTCCGACTTTCCTGAACGATTTCTTCTACGAGTTCGTCACGCTCTTCGTCATCCTCGATCCCATCGCCACGGTGCCGATCTTCCTCATGGTCACGGCCGGACTGGACCGCAAGAGAGCGCTCCTGGTGGCCGCCTATGCGGTGGGCGTCGCCTTCCTGATCCTTCTCTTCTTCATCGTCGTCGGACGGCCGCTGCTGTCGGCGCTTCATATCCCGATGTCGTCGTTCCAGCTGGCGGGGTCGATCGTGCTGCTGCTGTTCGGCGTGAAGATGGTGTTGGGCAAGGTGACGGAAGACGCGCTGAGCATGCCCGAGGATGCGACGCCGCTTCAGCGCGCGGTCTTCCCGCTGGCGGTTCCCGGCATCGCCGGCGCGGGCGCGATCCTGACCGTCGTGCTGCTGACCGACAACAACGTCCGCTCGCTCGGCGAGCAGGTCACGACGACGGCCATCCTCGCGCTCTGCCTCTTCCTGCTCTTCGTGGCCTACGCGCTGGCGGGAACCCTGTTCCGGCTGCTCGGGAAGCCCGGCATCGAGATCGTGAGCCGCGTGTTCGGTCTCATCCTGTCGAGCATCGCCGTCACGGGATTGATCGTCGCCATCAAGCTGAGCTTCGGACTCGGCTGAGACTCACAGTCTCAGGAGCCAGGCCTCGACGCTGCCCTTGCCCTTCACTTCGATCTCGCCGCGTGCCTCGAAGACAAACTGGTCCTTGAGCTTCTCGTAGACCGGTCGCGTGACCTGGATCGAATCGGGGATGCCGCCGGATTCCATGCGGCTCGCGAGGTTCACCGTGTCGCCCCACAGGTCGTAGATGTACTTGCTCTTGCCGATGACGCCGGCCACGACCGGGCCGCTGTTGATGCCGACGCGCAGCTTCATCGACACGCCATGCTCCATCGCGTGCTCGCGGGTGATGTGGACCATGCGGATCGCCATGCGCACCATCCGCTCGGCGTGATTGGGCACCGGCACCGGCAGGCCGCACACGGCCATGTAGGCGTCACCGACGGTCTTGATCTTCTCGATGCCGATTTCCTGGGCCGCGAGATCGAAGCGCGTGAACAGGCCGTTCAGCAGGGTGACGACGTCGGCGGGCGGCATCTCCGACGATAGCGCCGTGAAGCCGACGAGGTCGGCGAAGGCCACCGTCACCTCGGCGAAGCCGTCGGCGATGCCCTGCTCGCCGCCGCGCAGCCGGTTGGCGATCGGGGCCGGCAGCACGTTGAGCAGCAGTTCCTCGTTCTCCCGGTTCTTGGCCGCGATCACGAGGTTCTTCTCGTGGAGATCGTCGATCATGCCGTTGAAGGCGAGGCAGAGCTGGCCGATCTCGTCGCGCGAGCGCACCGGCACGTGCGCCTCGTGATCGCCGGCCGCGAAGCGCCGCACGCCGGCCGTGAGGTCGCGCAGCGGCCCGAGCAGCGATCGCGACAGCCAGGCGCCGGTCACGATCACGACCAGGAAGGCGACTGCACCGACGACCATCAGGTCGCGCTGCAGCCGATAGACCGGCGCAAAGGCCTCTACGCTGTCGATCTTGGCGACCAGCCCCCATTTGACGCCGGAGACCTTCACCGGTCCCCAGGACGCCAGCGTCGGAACGCCGCGATAGCCCACGACCTCGCCGGCCCCCTCGACGCCGCCGATCGCGGCGCGCGTCGCCGCCGTGTCGGCATGCTGGTGCAGGATCGGCGAGCCGAAGCGCTTGATGGCCGCAATGTCTTCGTCCGTCGCCCCGCCGGCCTTCAGTTCGGCGAAATAGACATCGCGGTTCTCGAAGAAGCCGCGCCCGCTGGAGCGCATCAGGAAATCCGGCCCGACCAGATAGGCCTCGCCGGTCGAGCGAAAGCCTTCGTTCCGCCAGCGCCGGCCACCCGTGAGGATGCTGTCGATCTCCTCGATCGAGAGTTCCGCGATCAGCACCCCGGTCACGACACCCTGCTCGATGATGGGAGCCGCCATGAATGCGCACGGCAACCCTTCCGCCGGCAGATACGCCGCGAAATCCTCGAGACACGTCGCCGAGGGATTGGGGGCGGTGGCGCAGCGTGCCGCGGCGGCAGCAAGATTGGACTGGCGATAGGGACCGGCGCGCAGAGACGTCGCGAAGTCGGGATCCTTGTCGACCGTGTAGATCAGTCGCCCCGTCCTGGGATCGACGATCATGAAGTCATGGAAGCCGAGCGTCGCGGCCGCCGTCCGCATCAGCGGGTGATAGATCGCGTGAACCTTGCTGTAGGTGCTGCCGTCACCGGCATCGTCCAGCAGATCCCGCCGGCCGTCGGGATGCGGATTGCGGACGATGTAGAGGTCCTGCAGGAAATACGCTGCCGAACTGGTCGGCATGAACTCGGCGGCCGGAACGTCAGTCCCCAGAAGCCGGCGCACCATCGGCAGGTAATGGCCGTCGTACCAGCCGTGGACGGCCTGCTTCACCTCGGCCGGAACGTCCTGCCGGTCGAACTCGTCGACGGCCCCGCGGAAGCCGCGCGTGGCGTCGACGACCATCTTGGAGGCCGCGAGCAGGCGCATCTCGCTGCGCACGGTGCGGAAGTACGCTTCGACCTGGTGGGCCTTGGTCTCGCGCGCCGCCGTGAGCTGGTCGAAGATCGCCCGCTCGAGCGCCTCGCGGGCCTGGATATAGCCCAGCACCCCGGTGATCAGGACCGCGACCGCGCCCAGCAGCAGCAGGATCGCGAACAGCTTGGCCGCCAGACCCCAGCGAATCGGCCGTGGCTCGGCGACGGTCTCGGTCATGGCGGGGCGTCAGCCCTTCTTTGCGCCGTAGGTGCCACCGGAATTGATCGCGCGGATCTCGGCGGCGGTCTTGGCCTTGCGCATCTTCTCGAGCTTCTCGGCCTCGTCGGCCAGCATCGCCTGGGCGTTCTTCAGCACCGCGCGGGCATGCTGGGCGGGAAACTTCACGGCGCCGTTCTCGTCCATGTGGATCAGCTCGCCCGGCGCCACATCCATGCCGCCGACCGACACGGGAGCGTTGACCGACTGCACCGCCATGTCGCCATGACCGGCCGTGACGCCGCCCAGCAGCATCTGGAACTTCATGCGGCGGATCGCATCGACATCGCGCGACGGGCCGTTCGACAGCAGGCCGACACAGCCGACGGCCTGCATCGAGGTCGTCATCATCTCGCCCGCGAGGCCCGCCTTGTTCATCAGCTCGGGCGGCCACTTCTGCTGGATGACCAGGATGGTCGGCTTCTTCATGGCGTCGAGCGCATCGACCACGTCCATGAAGGTGAGACGGCCGGCGAAGTTCGGGTCGGGCAGTCCGTACACGCAGGTCACGGCATAGCCGATGATGGCGCCCATCTCCGGATACATGCAGCGGATCGAGGTATCGGTGTACCAGTTCTCGGTCCACGGGTTGTAGAGGCCGAGGCAGAGGGGATTCTTCGGGTAAGTCGCGACCACGTTGGTGATGGTCGGCGTGTCGATCTTGCGCAGTTCGGCGAACAGCTGGTCTTCGGAAAGCTCGGACATGTCGGTCGTTTCCCCCTGGGTATGGCCTCGTTCTTCGCGCGAAAGGCAGCGGCGGGCAAGGCCCCTGCCTGCCCCGTCACCCGCGCCGTCTCACGGCACGAAAATCAGGAAGACGAAGGTCGCGAACAGGACGAGATGGACGAAGCCCGGCAGGATGTTGGTGCGTCCGCCGCCGAACGTCACGAGGCTGACGCCGAAGGTGAGCGCCAGCAGCACGACGTCGTGCGTGTCGATGCCGAGCGCGAGCGGCTGGTTCAGGACCATCGCCAGCATACTGACCGCCGGGATGGTGAGGCCGATCGTGGCCAGCGAGGAGCCGAGCGCGAGGTTGAGGCTCTTCTGCAGTTCGTTGCGCCGGGCCGCGCGCAGGGCGGCCAGGGTCTCCGGCAGCAGCACCAGCAGCGCGACCAGCAGGCCGACGGCATCGCGCGGCGCGCCGACCGCGCTCACGACCGTCTCGACCGAGCCCGCGAAGCCCTTGGCCAGCAGGACCACGGCCACCAGCGCGACGAGAAGCTGGCCCACGCTTTCCCAGAATTCAGCCGGCGTCGGCGCGCCGACGGCCTCGCCATGGCCCTCGCCGGAATCCGAGAGAAAGTAGTCGCGATGGCGGATCGTCTGGACGTAGAGGAAGACGCCATAGAGCACGAGCGTGACGAAGCTCACGAAGACGAGCTGGGTCGGCGAATAGAACGGGCCGGGCGCGCTGGTCGTATAGGTCGGCAGGATCAGCGTCAGCGTGGCGAGCGGCATCAGCACCACGAGATAGGCGTTGGCGCCCGGCAGTCGGAAACCCTGCTCGCCGTAGCGCAGCCCGCCCAGGATCAGGCACAGGCCGACCATGCCGTTGCAGACGACCATGATCACCGAAAAGACGGTCTCGCGCGCGAGGCCTTCGTTGCCCTCGCCCGCCAGCATGATCGAGAGGATCAGCGCGACCTCGATCACCGTCACGGCCACGGTGAGCACGAGCGTGCCGTAGGGCTCGCCCAGGCGATGGGCGATGACGTCGGCGTGATGGACCGAGGAGAAGACCGTGGCTATCAGCACCGCCAGTTCGATGACGGGCAGCACCGTGGCCATGGTCGGCGAGAGCGAACCGCGCCCGATGGCGAGGGAGATCACCAGCGCGATCAGAAGACCCAGCGCAGGAACCAGCCGCCACGGCAGGTGCTTGCGCGTACTTGCCACCGCTCAGCGCGCCTGCCGCCGCTTCCACCACTCCGCGAGTTCGCCGACGACGCCCTTGCGGAACGCGAGCACGATCACCACGAAGATGGCGCCCTGGATCACCAGCACGAACTCGCCGGTGAAGGCCAGGTAGTTCTGCATGGTGACGATGATGAAGGCGCCGACCACCGGGCCGACGATGGTGCCGAGTCCGCCGACCAGCGCCATCAGCACGACCTCGCCGGAGGTCGAGGCCGCCACGTCGGTGAGGGTCGCGAACTGCTGCACCATCGCCTTGGTGGCGCCGGCGAGGCCGGCCAGCGCCGCCGACAGGACGAAGGCCAGCAGCTTGTAGCGGTCGGCCTCATAGCCCAGCGACTTGGCGCGCTGCTCGTTGTCGCGAATGGCCTTCAGCACCTGCCCGAAGGGCGAGTGGATGACGCGATAGATGGCGGCGTAACCGAACAGGAAGATCGCCAGCACGACGTAGTACAGGACCTTGTCGTCCTTGATCGGGATCAGGCCGCCGAGCAGCGCCTTGCGCGGAATGCCCTGCAAGCCATCCTCGCCGCCGGTGAACGGCGCCTGGATGCAGAAGAAATAGACCATCTGCGCGAAGGCGAGCGTGATCATGGCGAAGTAGATGCCCTGGCGGCGGATCGCCAGCGCACCGGTCACGAGTCCCAGCAGCGCCGCGCCGGCCACGCCGAGCAGGAGGCCGAGTTCGGGCGCCATGTCCCACGCCTTCACGACATGGCCGTAGAAATAGCCGGCCATGCCGAAGAACATGGCATGGCCGAAGCTCATGAGGCCGGCATAGCCCAGCAGCAGGTTGAACGCGCAGGCGAACAGCGCGAAGCAGAGCGCCTTCATCAGGAAGACGGGATAGGCGAACATCGGCGCGACGAGCGCCAGCACGATGAGAAGGGCGTAGCCTATGCGTGTCGCGTTCATTTGGTCTGCCCGAACAGGCCGGCCGGCTTGATCAGCAGGACGAGCGCCATGACGACGAAGATCACTGTGTTGGAGGCCGGCGGATAGAACACCTTGGTCAGGCCCTCGATCAGGCCGAGGCCGAAGCCGGTGACGATCGAGCCCATGATCGAGCCCATGCCGCCGATCACCACGACCGCGAAGACCACCAGGACGAGGTTGACGCCCATCAGCGCCGATACCTGCTGGATCGGCGCGGCCAGCACGCCGGCCAGCGCGGCGAGCCCGACCCCCAGCCCGTAGGTCAGCGTGATCAGGCGCGGCACGTTGATGCCGAAGGCGCGGACCAGGGTCGGGTTCTCGGTGGCCGCGCGCAGGTAGGCGCCGAGCTTGGTGCGCTCGATGCCGTACCAGGTGGCGAGGCAGATCACGAGCGCCGCCACCACGACGAAGCCGCGATAGGTCGGCAGGAACATGAAGCCGAGATTGAAGCCGCCCGGGATCGGGTTGGGATAGGGAGCGCCCGAGGAGCCCCACTTCCACTGGAAGAGACCTTCGATCACCAGCGCCAGACCGAAGGTCAGCAGGAAGCCGTAAAGGTGATCGAGATGATAGATGCGCTTCAATATCAGCTTCTCGAGCACGATGCCGAACAGGCCGACGATGATCGGGGCGAGAACCAGCGAGGCCCAGAACGGCACGTCGAAGATGCCGAGCAGAAGCCAGGCCGCGAAGGCGCCCATCATGTACTGGGCGCCGTGCGTGAAGTTGATGACGTTCAGCATGCCGAAGATCACGGCGAGGCCGAGGCTCAGCATGGCGTAGAAGGCGCCGTTGATCAGGCCGAGCAGGAGCTGGCCGAACAGCGCCTGCGGGGGAATGCCTAGAAGTTCGAACATGGCGGCCTCATACCCCCAGATAGGATTGCAGCTTGCCGATGCTCTGCTGCATGTCGCTCGATGCCACCGTGTCGATCACACGTCCGTCTTCCATCACATAATGGCGATCCGCGACCGTGGCCGCGAAATGGAAGTTCTGTTCGACCAGCAGGATGGTGAAGCCCCGGCTCTTGAGCTGGCGGATGATCTCGCCGATGCGCTGGACGATGACCGGCGCCAGCCCCTCGGTCGGCTCGTCGAGCAGCAGCAGCGTGGCGCCGGTGCGCAGAATCCGGCCGATGGCCAGCATCTGCTGCTCGCCGCCGGACAGCTTGGTGCCCTGGCTGTACCGCCGCTCGAGAAGATTCGGGAAGAGCTTGTAGATTTCCTCGATGCTGAGCCCGCCCGGCTTGACGACCGGAGGCAGTCTCAGGTTCTCGTCGACGTTCAGGCTCGAGAAGATTCCGCGTTCCTCGGGGCAGTAGGCGATGCCGAGGCGGGCGATGGTGTCGGAGGTGAGGCCGATCGTCTCCCTTCCCTCGAAGGTGATCGATCCCGTGCGCTTGCCGAGGATGCCCATGATCGACCGCAGGGTCGTGGTCTTGCCCGCGCCGTTGCGCCCCAGCAGCGTCACGAGTTCGCCGCGGCGGATCTCGAAATCGACGCCGTGCAGGATATGCGATTCGCCGTACCAGGCCTGCAGGCCCGCGACCTTCAACAATGTCTCAGCCATGACCGGTTCCGACATAAGCCTCGACGACGGCGGGGTGTTTGGAGACCGTGGCGTAAGGCCCCTCGGCCAGCACTTCGCCGCGCGCCAGCACGGTGATCGTGTCCGAGAGGTCGGCGACGACGGACATGTTGTGCTCGACCATCAGGACGGTACGGTCCTTGGCGACGGTGCGGATCAGGGCGGCGATGCGCTTGATGTCTTCCTGCCCGAGGCCGGCCATCGGCTCGTCGAGCAGCATCATCTCGGGCTCCAGAGCCAGGGTCGTGGCGATCTCGAGGGCGCGCTTGCGGCCATAGGGAAGGTCGACGGCCTGGGCTTCCGCAAAATCGGCGAGGCCGACCGCGGCCACCAGTTCCAGCGCCCGGGCATCGAGGCGGGCCAGCACGCTCTCGGAACGCCAGAACTGGAAGGAAATACCCAGCTTGCGTTGCAGGGCGACGCGAACGTTCTCACGCACGCTGAGATGGGGAAACACGGCCGATATCTGGAAGGAACGGGCCAGCCCCAGGCGGGCGATCGCGGCCGGCGAGCTGCCGGTGATGTTGCGCCCGTTGAAATGGATCTGGCCAGCCGTCGGCGACAGGAAGTGCGTCAGCAGGTTGAAGCACGTCGTCTTGCCCGCGCCATTTGGCCCGATCAACGCGTGAATTGTGTGCCGCTTTACCCGCAGATTGACGTTCTTGACTGCGACGAAGCCCTTGAACTCCTTCGTCAGCCCTGTCGCCTCGAGAATTATTTCTTCTTTGGCCATCGGCTCTCCCTGTGTCGCGAATTAAACGAAGCTTTGTCCATCTGTCCAGCACTGGCGTCCGCTTCGCCTCACGGCTAGATTTCGGCCACCAGAAACGGGGAACACATTGGGAGGATCGAGTTCATGAAGTTCAAGACCAGCATCAGGCGTGCCGGAGCGGCCGCCGCCGTGGCCGGCCTCGCCGTCGTCGGCCTGGCCGCCTACGCCCAGGCACAGGCGCCTCAGCCGCTCAAGATCGGCGTCATGGAAGGCTTCTCGGGCGTCTATGGCGACCTCACGCAGGGTGAAGTCGAGGCCATCCAGATGGCCATCGACGATTTCGGCGGAAAGGTCCTCGGCCGTCCGATCGAGATCCTGCAGGCCGACCACCAGACAAAGCCCGACGTGGGCGCGGCCATCGCCCGCAAGTGGTACGACGTCGACGGCGTGAAGATGATCACCGGCATCGGCACCTCGTCGGTGGCGCTGGCGGTGCGCAAGATTGCCCAGGAAAAGGGCATGATCGACATCAACACCGGCGCGGCCTCGGCCGACCTCACCGGCCCGGCCTGCTCGCCGACCGGCGCGCACTGGGTCTACGACACATATTCGCTGGCCAAGGTGACGGGCGGCGCGGTCGTCAAGGACGGCGGCGACTCCTGGTACTTCCTCACCGCCGACTATGCGTTCGGCCACGCACTCGAGCGTGACGTGACCGCGGTCGTGACGGCGGCCGGCGGCAAGGTGCTGGGCGGCGTCAAGCATCCGCTCAGCACGCAGGACTTCTCGTCGTTCCTGCTGCAGGCCCAGGCCTCGAAGGCCAAGGTCATCGGCCTCGCGAATGCGGGCCAGGACACGATCAACTCGATCAAGCAGGCCGGCGAGTTCGGCATCACCAAGGGTGGCCAGCGCCTCGCCGGCCTCCTCGTCTTCTCGACCGACGTGGCCGCTCTCACCCTGCCGGTGGCGCAGGGCCTCGTGCTGACCGAGGCGTTCTACTGGGATCTCAACGACGAGACCCGCGCCTGGACCAAGCGCTTCCGTGCCAAGAAGGACAAGATCCCCAGCATGCTGACGGTCGGCGTCTACAGCTCGACGCTGCACTATCTCAAGGCCGTGCAGGCCGCGGGCACCGACGACCCGAAGGCGGTGATGGCGAAGATGCGGGAGATCCCCGTCAACGACGTCATGACCAAGAATGGCAAGCTGCGCGAGGACGGCCGCCTGGAGCGCGACATGTACCTCTTCCAGGTCAAGACGCCGGCGGAGTCCAAGAGCAAGGACGACATCTACAAGCTGATCGCCACGGTGCCGGGCAGCGAGGCCTATCGCCCGATGAAGGACGGCAAGTGCCCGTTCGTGAAGAACTGATCCTTCGCGGATCATGACAGTGAAAGGGGTGCCGCGAGGCGCCCCTTTTTCTTTGCCGATCCGGGGGAGCGCGGCCCGTTCCTTGACGGGCCATCGGTGCTCACGTCTGATGTGCGCAAGCTCGACGACAACGGGCGAGTTGGGAGTGACGCCGCGTGACCGTACAAGACCGGCCCCTCAAGGGGGCCTGGGGCATGACCGCCCTGCTTTTTCTCTTCATGCTGATCAATTTCGCCGACAAGGTCGTCGTCGGCCTCGCGGCGGTTCCGCTCACCCGCGATCTCGGCCTGACGCCGGAACAGTTCGGCGACATCGGCTCGGCATTCTTCCTGCTGTTCGCAGTCTCGGCCATCGTCGTCGGCTTCATTTCCAACCGTGTGAAAACCAAACACACGCTGCTGGCCATGGCGATCATCTGGTCGATCGTCCAGTTTCCGATGCTGGGCATGGTGAGCCTAGAAACGCTGATCATCTGCCGCGTCATCCTGGGCGCGGGCGAAGGGCCGGCTGGTCCGGTCGCGACCCACGCCATCTACAAATGGTTTCCCGATTCGCTGCGCGGATTGCCGACGGCGGTCATCGCGCAGGGATCGGCCTTCGGCGTCATCATCGCCGTGCCCCTGCTCAACTGGATCATCGAGAAGTACTCGTGGCACTGGGCCTTCGGCGCGCTGGGCATCGCCGGCCTGGTCTGGGCCGTGCTGTGGCTGATCTTCGGCCGCGAAGGCACCCTCGTCGACGCACCGGTGAGCAACACCGGCGGCAGCAACGAGCGCGTGCCCTATCGCTACCTGCTCACCTGCCCGACCATCCTCGCCGCCTGCGCCGCGGGCTTCGCCAGCTACTGGGGCCTGGCGCTCGGCCTCACCTGGTTCACCTCCTACCTCGTCGCGGGCCTCGGCTTCAGCCAGAAGCTTGGCGGCAACCTGACCGTGCTGCCCTGGGTCTTCGGCGCTCTCGTCGTGCTGGCCGGAGGTTACGTTTCCCAGAGACTGAAGAGGAAGGGTGTCTCCAGCCGCCTCTGCCGCGGCGTCCTGCCGTGTCTCACCATCGTCGCGGGCGGCTGCGTGCTTCCCTTCGTCGGCGCGATGCCCACGGACGGTCTCAAGATCGCCGCCCTGGTCTTCGGTTCCGCCATCGGCAGCACGATCTACGTCGTCCTGCCGATGATCATCAGCGAACTCACGCCGCATCCGCAACGTGCGGCGATGCTGGCCATCACCACGTCGGTCGTGACGTTCGCCGGCGTCCTCGCGCCCAGAATCATGGGCTCGATGATCCAGAACGCGGCGACGCCGATCGCCGGGTACGAGCACGGCTACGTCATCCTAGGCATCCTGCTCCTCGCCGGCGGCATCATCGGCCTGCTCTTCATCCGTCCCGAGAGGGATCGCCAGGGACTGGCCGCACACGCCGTCGCCGACCTGCCGCTGCAGCCCGCCCGCGCCTGACGCTCGACGCGGCGCTACGGCTGGTGTCGCTCACGCCGCCGGTGACGCGCGGCGCGACCGGACCATCCGGACGGCGCCGACCAGCAGCAGCAGGCCGGCCAGAGCGCCCACACCGACGATCACGGCATGACGCTTCGCCGATGCGACGAGCTCCATCGACCATGTCGAAAGTCGCCGCTGCCAGAAAGTGCGCGCCGCCTCGAAGTCGGGCGCGGGACAGGTGCCGCCGAAGCTTTTGGCCCAGGGCTGATAGGCGCCGGTCGCGACGTAGCGGCGGTAGATCCTCTCCGCACGCGGCAGGTCGTTGCCATCCTTCGCATAGCGCGCGGCCCAGCAGAGCGCCGCTGCATAGGCCTGCGATCGCTCCGGTAGCAGGTCGGCGGCGGCGACCGCATGGTCGGACGCGATCAGGCGATAGTGGAAGCGCACATCGGGTTTCGGCGCGCTCGACGCGAAGCGACGCGCCTCGTCCGGTCCCAGGAGGCTCCTGCTGTCATAGGGCCGCTTCGCCGCATCGTCGGGCGGCGATCCGGGCTGTTCGGGCACCGGGCTGGTCTGGCCCACGCCGGACTCGAAGTTGCCGCCCAGCGCGGCTTCGTCGGGCGGTCCCTCGGTGCCCATGATCTCCATGCCGCGCCTGCGGGCGAGCGTGGCGGCCGTGAACAGGGCTTCGGCGCGGGAGATATTCTGCCAGGGCCAGGTCGCCGGCTGCGTCGCCTTGATCGCGTCGGCATAGGCGCGCGCGTCGACGGCCGGCGGT
This sequence comes from Rhodospirillaceae bacterium CCH5-H10, assembly GCA_001557035.1. Classification (GTDB taxonomy): domain Bacteria; phylum Pseudomonadota; class Alphaproteobacteria; order Reyranellales; family Reyranellaceae; genus Reyranella. The sequence goes on from LSKJ01000761.1 coordinate 18,857, forward strand.
GGCGAGTCGGGCGCCATCTCCGTCGGCCTCGTCGAGAAATAGGATTGGGCGTCCTGAAGCCGCCCGTCGCGCACGAGGCGCCTTGCCAACAAGTCCCGCAGGGAAGCGACCGGCTTGGTGACGATGCCGTACTCCTCGTCGGGCTTCGACGGCTGGTCGTCCACATCCCTGGGCGGCAGGCCATCGACGAATGCTTTCAGTTCGTCCGTGGTCAGGACACGCTCGGCGATATAGGCGACATCGCCCCAGTAGGTACGCGCGACCGGAAACAGCAACCGCAGCGACTCGCCGTAACGGCCTTCGCTCACGGTCATCACGGCGGTCTCGCCGCGCAGCCGGACCCTGGAGGCATCGTCGAGTTTCGTCGTATCGCCGGCGCCGGTCGTCGCCGTGAAGGCGGCGGTCCAGTCGCGGACCGCGGCTGTGCGATCGTTGCGGCGAAGGGCGAGCTTGGCGCGCACCCAAAGGCCGAGGGGACGCTCCGTCGTCGCCGTCAGCTTTTCGGCGACGTCGTAGCGTGCTGCCTGATAGGCCAGCGCGGCCAACCGGTCGAGATCGTCGCCGCTGGCAGGGTTGGGTTGAGCGAGCGCCGCGTCGATCACCGCCGTGACGGCTCGGTCCTTCGGGCCGGCGACGCTGTCGTCGTAGATCGACTGACCATCGCGCGCGACCACGTAGGCGACCAGCAACTGTCGCACCAGCGGATCGGCAACGGCACGCGTGAGCATATCGGAGTCGGCCGTCAGCAGGCCCGCCACCTCGCGCAGGGACAACAGGGCGATCTTCGATCCCCGCGCCGCCTGATCGACATAGAGACGGACCGCACGTCCGATCAACGTCTTTACCTTGGCATCGTCGTGATTCGAGGCCGGAACGTTCCAGGGAACGTCGAGCAGTCCCACTTCGACGAGGTCGATGCGCGCCTCCTCGCCCAGACTCGCAACGGCGAGGCCCATCGGATCGGGCGCGCCGGCCTGAGCGCGGGCGCGCACGGTCCGGAAAGACTCGCGAGCGGCATCGAACCTGCCTTCGATCTGCTGGATGCGACCGAGCATGTAGGCCGCCGCGACCGTCCGGATCCGCCGCAGCGCCGGCGGCAGGCGGTCGATCGCCTCGAAGTATTCCTTCGCCGTGTCGAGGCGGCCGGCGTGGAACTCGATCGCGCCGGCGATGTAGTCGAGCACCGCCACGGGAAGTCCCTCACCCGCGATCAGCGCTTCTTTGCCATTCTCGGCTCGCCGCGCCGCCTCGAGCTTCGCGAGCAACCGGCCGGTCGAGAGGGTCGTCCCGGCGGGCAGGATCGACGCCCAGGCGCCCGACTGCGCTTCCTCGCGCTCGGCGACGACGACTTCCGGCTCCGGATTGGGGCTGTATGTCTCCTCCGCTTCGACGGCCACGAGCTTGTCGGACGGTGCGGTCGCCAGACGCTTGATCTCGAAGGCAAAGCTCAAGCCAACCGGATCGCTCACGGTCTGGGCTCGGTCGTCGAAGAGCTGCCAGGGAAAATTGGGACCACAGGCCAATGCGACGCCGATGCTGGCGACGGCCGCGAGAACGAAGAGCCACGGTCTAGTTGATGACATTCAATTGCCTTCCGGGCTGCACGCAGCGTGCCCATCCGATGGTGCGTGTGGTCTGCGGCCGGAGACGGCCGTTGCCGTTGCTCTCCAGTACGCGATGATCGAGCTCCGCGTCGGCAACCAGGCGAAAGCCATTGGCGCCGTCGGCCGTCCGGCAGGCCGGATCGAGACGAACCTGCGACGGCAGCCTTGCATCCACCGCACCGTCGTTGGACAGCACCACGTTCCACAAGTCCGGCTGCTCCGCCGGCACGAGCGAAGCACTCACCCGGGCGGGCGCCAGCCGGTCGGTGACGACCGCGCGCCAGGTCTCGAGGCTCCACGCGCGGTTGTCGGCTTCCGTCGGCAATCGAAACCAGACGACGCCGACCAGCCCCGACGGCGCGGAGCGTTGCAGGGCGTGAAGGAGACCGAGCACCGCCTCGGGCTGAGCCTGCAGCATGTCGCCGCCCGGCCCTGCCAGCAGCGGCACTTCGCTCTCGACACTGGCCATCCGGCCATCGCGCCGCCACCTCACGCGCACGTCGTAGGCTGGCAGGGCCACCCGGAACGGCCGCCCGATCCGCCGGCCGAACTCGCGCACCCAGCGCTCTGCCTGGTCGGGATCGAACAGGCCGCGGCGCGGATCTTCGACCGCATGCACCTGCAGCACCACCTCGTCCAGGTCGGCCGCCAGGCTCCCCAACGCGGAGGACGACAGCCAGGTCGGCAGCGCCGTGATCGAGAGCGCGATCGACGAGGGAAGGCGCGCGCGCAGGGCGGAGAGAAACTTCGCGTAGGTCGCCAGCTTGGAGGTCGGGCAGTCGTAGTCGATCTCCAGGCCCGCGATCGACTGCAGGGTCTTCGGGACCGACACGGTTGCAACGATCCGGTCGAGCAGCATCGTCATGCGGTCTTCATCGAGACGGCCGTCGATCCGGATCACGCCGACCACCGGCCTCCCGGTCGCGAGGATGTCGTTCCACGGCACGGAGACCGTCGCCCAGCGCCCCGACCGGTCGCCTTCGGCCAGCAGGATGCGCCAGCTGCGGACGATGTCGGCGGATTGTCTGGCGGCGGAGGTGACGGCAGGCGTCCAGAGGCGCTGCCAGACATAGGCGTCGTGCGGCAACGGCTCTGATGTCGTGCGGATCGCCGACGTCGACGCCGACAGCCCCACCAGACACAGCAATATTGCTGTCAATGCACGCATGATGACCCTACGCGAGGCGCTTCGGCCTCAAGTCTTCAGTCTACCCCTTCACCGCGCCGGCCGTCAGCCCCGACGACATGTAACGGCGGAATGCGTAGTAGATCGCCGCCGGCGGCAGCGCATAGAGGAAGCCCGCCGTCATCAACAGCTCCCACGGCGAATCGTCGGCCGAGAGGAAGTTCCCCAGCGCCACCGGCAGCGTGATTGCCGTGTTCTTCGACAGCAGCAGGAACGCGTAGAGATATTCGTTCCACGCCAGCAGCAGCGCGTAGGTGCCGACGGCGATCAGCGACGGCACCATCAGCGGCAGGTAGATCAGGCGGAAGAGCTGGAACGGCGAGGCACCGTCGATCATGGCCGCCTCGTCGAGTTCGACCGGCAGCTTGTCGGACGCCTGGCGCAGGATCCAGATCGCATAGGGCGAGGCGATGGTCGCCATGGCCAGCACCAGAGCCCAGTCGTTGTTCAGCAGCCCGTACATGCCCATGGTCTTGTACATGGGCACCGCCAGGAACGCGGCCGGAATGAAGTAGGTCAGCAGCGCCAGGTTCATCACCATGCGCCCGCCCTTCATACGCAGCCGGCTGATCGCGAAGGCCGCGGCCGTCGCCACGAACAGCGTGATCGCCGCCGTGCCGATCGAGATGACCAGCGAGTTGAACATCTGCAGCCAGAAGTGGTTCAGGAAATGGTGCTTCTGGCTGAGCACCGTCCCGAAGTTGCGCAGGGTCGGATTCGTCGGCCAGAGCTGGCCCGAGAAGGCCGCATCCTTGGGCGAAATCGCGAACAGGAACATGTGGTAGATGGGAATCAGCGTCCACAGCAGCACCGGAATGCCGATCAGCAGCAGACCGGTCTCGAAGCCGATGTTGCGGAGCAGGCGGCGCGGGCTCATCGCGAGAGCCGCCGCATCATGAAGTAGACGAGCGGCAGGATCAGCGGCAGCGCACAGACGATCGATGCCATGGCGAGCCCGACCTGGTCGAGGCGCAGGTAGCGGATGCCGAGCGTTGCCAGCACATGCGTGAGGTCCGCCGGGCCGCCGCCGGTCAGCAGATAGACGCTGTTGAAGTCACCCACCGTGAAGATCATCGAGAGCAGCGTGCAGGTGACGTAGAGCGTGCTCATCGACGGCCAGGTGATGTAGCGGAATCGATGCCAGGCGCCGGCGCCGTCGACCGAGGCGGCTTCATAGAGCTCGCTGGGAATGGCCAGCCGGCCGGCCAGCAGGATCAGCGTCCAGAAGGGCAGCGACTTCCAGATGTGCACCAGCATCGAGAGCGTGAGCGCCAGCGCGGGATCGTTCAGCCAGTTCGGCCCGTCCTCGGCGGTCAGGCTGAAGATCAGCTGGTTGATGACGCCCCATTCCGGATTGAGCATGAAGCGCACCGACAGGATGGTCGGGATCGACGGCACCGCCCAGGGCAGCACGAACAGCACCGCGAGCACCTTCACCCACCAGCGCTTGTGCATGAAGAAGCCGGACAGGAACAGCGCCAGCGCCATCTTCACGTTGATGGCGACGACCAGGAAAACGAAGGTGTTGATCACCGTCCGCAGGAAGATCGGATCGGCCGCCAGCTCGACATAGAGCTGCGGGCTGCGCGCCAGCCAGAAGCTGTAGCCGACAGGGAACACCACGAAGCCGATGAAAATCGCGACATAAGGCGCGACGAACAGCAGGCTCCAAGCCTGGCGTTCCGACAGGCCGAAGCCGGCCCACCGGGTCTTGTCCCGGCGGGCCGTCGTGTCGATCGTGGACGCCGTCATACGCGTACTCGCGAAAGCAGCCTTACTTGGCCACTTCCTTGATGCGGGCGATCATCTCGTCCACGGCCTTCTCGACCGAGACCTTCTCGCTGACCACGCGGTTCATCGCCTTGGCCCACACATTCTCGTTGTTGAGGATGGTGAACTTGTAGTTCTTGGTGAACTCGAACGGCAGCGTGCCGGCCTTGAACTGGTCGTAGACCGCCTTGCGATGCTTGTCGGCCTGCCAGAACGGGCTCTCCTGGCTGGCCTTGGTCACCGGGAACCAGCGGCCGAGCGCGCCCTCGACATAGGGGCGGAGATTCTCCTCCTCGAGCAGGAACTTCAGGAACTCACGCGCGCGCGGCTTGTTCTTGGAGTCCTGGAAGATCACGCCGACCTTCACCGCCGTGCGATAGACCATCGCCGTGCCGTCGGGCTTCCTGGGGAAACCGGCTGTCGCGATCAGCTCGTCGTAGGCCTTGCGGCCGGCGGCGCGCTGCTCGGGCGTGAGCTGCTCGTTGTTGGCGTCGTCGAGCCACTTGGCGGCGATCGAGATCGTGTAGTTGTGCGTCATGATCGTCGTGCGATTGTGGAAGGCGACGTTGTTGTCGGGATCCTTCCAGGTCGTCGACGAGGGCGGCGAGCAGCCCTTGGCATAGATGTCGGTATAGTCGCGCAACGCGGCGATCAGCCCGGCGCGCACCTTCGGGTCGTCGACCAGCAGCTTGCCGGAATCGTCGACCAGCTTGACGTTGTACGCGTCGACCCAGCTCAGGAACGACTGGAACGAATCCGTCGACTCCACGCCCATCGGGTTGCCGATACCGAAGACGCGGCTGCTGGTGGCCTTGCGATAGGCCGGCTGGACCTTGTCGCACCAGAAGGACCAGTATTCCTTCCAGGTGCCGGGAATGTCGTTTTCCTTGAAGCCGGCGGTCGCCAGCATGTCCTTCCAGTACTGGACGTGCAGCGTCTGCTGCTTCAGGACGAAACCGTAGAAAGCCTTCTTCTTGGCCTTGTCGTTGTAGAGATAGGCGGTCTCGATGGTGACCGGCGCGAAGCGGTCCTTCATCGGCTCGATGACGTCGGAGATGTCCTCGAGCTTGCCGTCATAGGCCCACTTTCCCGCGACCTGGACGTCATAGGTGTCGGAATAAGCGATGTCCGGCGGCGAACCGGAATCGAGCGCGGCGACCGTCTTGGGGATCATGTCCTGCACGGCGTACTGGGACAGGTCAACCTTCACGCCGGTCTTCGCCTCGAACTTCTTGATGGCCGCGAACAGCGCATCGTCCTCGGACTTGTAGAAGCCCTTCACCCACCAGACGTTGAGCTTCTCCTGGGCGAACCCGGGAGCCGCCGAAAAGGCGATCGCCAGCGCGGCCGCGCCGGCCAGAATCCGTCTCATTGTTCCCTCGTGGTTCTTAGTTGTCTGACAACTCGACTATCAGTCCGCTCTGCGGGAGTCGAGGAAAGACCGTAGTGCCTGCGCGCATTGCACAGCGTGCGAGAAAGGCAGGCCATGCCGCGACCGTCCGAAGACATTCAACTCGGCATCGGGCAGGCCCTTGAACAGGTCGGCCACGACGGACACCGGAATGAACGGACTGCCGTCGGGATGAAGCAGCAGCGTCGGACACCGAATCTCCTGCAGCCGCGGCGTGAGGTCGGTGCCGATCAGGACGCCCAGCGCGTTCAGGATCGAGGCGCGCGACCATTTCTCCTGTTCGGCAGCGAACCATGCCAGCCGCTCCGGCGACACCGCGCCCTCATGAAAGCGATCGCGCAGGAAAGCGTCGGACCAGCCCTTCGAGCCGCCTTCATCGAGCTGGCGCCGCCAGGCCTCGACACGCTGGATAGACGCGCCGAGATGGGCGCCGTTGCTGACGGTGAGCGTGGCGATCCGGCCGGGGCGCGCGAGCACCGCCGCCAGCGCCACGGTGCCGCCGATCGATTCGCCCACGAGATGAAACCGCTCCGCCCCGGCGGCATCGGCGACTGCGAACAGGTCCTCGACCAGAATATCGAGCGACCACTTGAAGTCCTCTGCCGGGATCGTCGACCGCCCGTAGCCCCGCATGTCGAAGGTCACGAGGCGGAAGGCGTCCGCCAGCGCCGGCTGCCAGCCCGCCCAGATTCCCGGGCTGGCGCCGATCCCGTGATGGAACAGGATCGGCAGGCGTTTCTGCCGCCACGGCACAACCTGGTCCACCACGTCGAAGTGGAGGGTGCCCTGCGCGGTGTCGGCGAGCGGCATCGGTCAGTCGGCCCGGATGCCCGCGCCCTTGATGACCTCTTCCCACTTCTTGCGATCGGCCATGATGGTCGCCTTGAACTCGGCGGGCGAGCCGATGATCGTGTCCATGCCACTTTCGGCGAAGCGCTTCTGGACTTCGGGCTTGGCGACCGCTCCGCGCAGCGCCTTGTTCCAGTAGTCGGTCAGGTTGGCCGGCAGGGCCTTCGGCCCGAACACGCCGAACCAGTTCACCACCTCGAACCCCGGCAGGTATTTCGAGATCAGCGGCAAGTTCGGAAACATGGGGGAAGGCTTGGGCGATCCGAAAGCCACGGGAATGAGCCCGCCGCCGTTAATCTGTCCCAGGAACTCCGGCATGTTGCCGAACATCATGTCGCAATTGCCGGAAATCATGTCCTGGATTGCGGGCGCACCGCCGCGATACGGCACGTGCAGGATGTTGATGCCGGCCATCTTCTTGAACAGTTCGGCGGCAAGATGCTGCGAGGTGCCGTTGCCCGCCGACGCATAGGTGAGCTTGCCGGGATTCTTCTTGGCGAAGTCGATGATCTCCGGAACCGTCCGGTACTGCATGTGCTTGCCGACGACCAGCATGTTGGTGACGCCGGCGATGTTGGCGATCGGCGTCAGATCGGTGTCGACGTTGATCGGCAATTTCTGCCCCGGCATCACCGGCGACACGCACATCGCGGCCATGGCGGCGAGGCCGATGGTGCGCCCGTCCGGCGCCGCGTTGGCCACGATCTCGTTGGCGATGAAGCCGCTGGCGCCGGTCTTGGTGTCCACGATCACCTTCTGGCCGACCTCGGACGTCGCCGCTTCCGCGAGGATGCGGCACAACAGATCGGCCGTCCCGCCCGGCGCGAAGCCGCAGAGAAAGCGAACGTCTCCGGCAAGCGACTGTGCGCGTGCCGGCGCCCCGGTCATCGCGCCAAGCAAGGCTGCCGCACCCGCGGCCGTGAAAGTTCTACGTTGCATTCTTGTTTCCTCCCTGTGTTGGGAGAAAGCCTAGCATAATTCCTGCGAGAGCCAGCCCCTTCGCCACAATCCGCCGGCCTGCCGGGTTCGGGGATCCCCGGGGCGAACGACCTCGCCCAAACGGCCCGCCTCGCCAAGGAGGCGGGCCTCAAGGCGGAGTGAGGTCCTACTGGACGGACGAGAAGGCCGTCGGCGTCAGCATCTGCACCGAGACGTTCTCGACGATCGCACCGTCCTTCTCCGTTTCGGCGCGCTTGGCCAGCCACTCCGGATCGGCGGCGAAGGCGTTCCACTTCTTCTCGCGGTCGGCCAGCGATTCCCAGGCGAGGAAATAGGTCAGCTCCTGGTTCGACTCGCCGATCAGCGTCGTGAAGAAGCCAGCCTGCTTGATGCCGTGCCGCTCCCAGATCTTGAGCGTGATGGTGTTGAAGCGATTGAGCAGCGCCGGGAGACGACCCGGCACGCACCTGTAGACACGCATTTCGTAGATCATCGTCATCTCTCCCCTAGAATTGCCCGCCGAAGCGCGGCACGAACCCATCGCCCTTGTGGTCGATGTGGCAACTGAACGGCGCCCCGAAGTGGCATGGCATCAGCCGCGCACCGCTGCCGGCGCAATGCTCCAGCGCCGCGCGCCGGCTCTTGCGCGCACCGACGCCATCGGCGCAGGCGAAGCTGTTCCACTCGGGATGATAGACCTGCAGCGCATGGTGAAGGATGTCGCCGCAGAACAGCGCCTTCTCGCCGCGCGATTCGAACTTGATGGCGATGGTACCCGGCGTATGGCCCGGCGCCGGCTCGACCTTCAGGTTCTCGTCGAGCTGCGCGGCGCCATCGACCATCTGCGTCAGCCCCGCCTCCACGACCGGCAGTACGGAGTCGCGGAACGAGCCCGCATTCACCGGCCCGGTCGCGGGATCGCTATCGAGCTTCAGGTAGTGATCATAGTCGGCACGGCTGAAGACGTACTTGGCATTCTTGAATGTCGGCACCCATTTGCCGTTCTCGAGCCGCGTGTTCCAGCCGACATGATCGACATGGAGATGGGTGCACATGACCATGTCGATCTGGTCGGGCTCGACGCCGGCCGCCTTCAGCCGCTCGAGATACTTCGTCTCCATCAGGTGCCACTTCGGCCGATGGGGACGCGACTTGTGATTGCCGACGCAGGTATCGATCAGGATCGTCTTCCCGCCGATCTTCAGCAGCCAGCTATGGACGCTCAGCTTCAGGAAGGCAGAAGCCTCGTCATAGTGAGCCGGCACGAGCCAGCTGCGATGGCGCTCGACGACGGCGGGATCCCAGTCGGGAAAGAAAGCCCTGGCGTCGAAGTTCGGCTCGTAACTTTCCTCGATGCGCACGGCCGTACCGGCGCCGAGATTGACCTCAACCATCCCTGCCACCTCCCCTGTTTGCAGGGGAGCTTAGCGGTGCGGGGCCGGTGCGGGAAAGGCGTCCGTTTCGCGTCCCGCGTTGCCGTCAGAACGGCAGACGCGAGGCGTCGACGCGCTCGACGTGGCGGTGCGTGAGCGCCGCAATGCCAGCTCCTCCGAGCGGCACCACGATGGCAAGCGCGATGAAGTGGACGCCGAGCAGCCACGGCTCGAACAGACCGGGCATCATGTGTCCCACCGTCACCGTCGAGACGAAGAACAGGACGGCAAAGCTCGCCCCCGCGAGCAACCCACCCAGCATCACGAGAAGAAGCGAAGCCGTCAGCGATCGTCCGATGAGATAGCTCGCCGCGAAAGCGGCACTGGCGGCAACAAGCGCTGTAACAGTTTCCATCACGTAGCCCCTCCAATACGCTCTCGACTTAGGAGAAATCAGAGTCGACACTGCATCGTCATCCTCACTCTGAAACATCCAATGTTCGTCGAGAACCGACCAATTGCGCATGTCTGACTCTGCATTCGACTGGCTTTCCGCAGCGGAACTCTCAAAACTCTTCGCGCGCCGTCAGGCGTCTCCCGTCGAGATCGTCGACGCGATGTTGAAGCGTGCATCGGCGCTGCAACCTCATCTCAATGCGTTCGTGCTGATCGATGCGGAAGGCGCGCAAAGTGCCGCAAAGGCTGCAGAATCGCGCTGGCAGAAAGGCGAACCGCTCTCGCCGTTCGACGGGATTCCGACGACGATCAAGGACACGACGAACGTAAAGGGCTGGCCGACGCGTCTCGGATCGCATTCGACGGATGAGACTCCGGCCATCGAGAACGCCGCCGTCGTCGACCGGTTCCTTGCCGGGGGCATGATTATTCTTGGCAAGACAACGACGCCCGAGTTCGGCTGGAAGGCTCTGACTGACTCGCCTCTCCAGGGCACGACACGCAATCCGTGGAATCTCGCCCACTCGCCCGGCGGCTCGTCCGGCGGCGCCTCGGCGCTCACGGCGGCGGGCGTCAATCCATTCAACCATGGCAACGACGGCGGCGGCTCGATCCGCATCCCCGCCGCCCATACCGGCCTCGTCGGACTGAAGCCGTCCTATGGACGCATCCCGCAATCGCCGGCCGATGCGCCCTTCGCCGACGTGATCAGCCAGGGCGTGCTGGCGCGCTCGGTGCTCGACACCGCGATGGCGCTGAATCTCACGGCCGGTCCCGATCCGCGCGACTGGCGGTCGCTGCCCGGCGACCCGCGCGACTACACGGTCGGCCTCGACGCCGGCGTGCGCGGCTGGAAGATCGGCCTCAGCCTCGACCTCGGCCACGTGAAGGCCGATCCCGAAGTACGCGACCTCATCGTCGCCGCGGCGAAGCGCTTCGAGGATCTCGGCGCGCATGTCGAGGAGGTCGGCCCGATGTTCGAGCCGCTGCAGCAGCATTTCGAACCGTTGTGGATCGGCAGCTTCGCCACGCGGTTCCGCCAGATCCCGACGCAGCTTCACGACAAGCTCGATCCGGGCCTGCGCGCGCTTGCCGAGAAGGGCCTGTCGATCACCCTCGCCGACTATGCCCGCGCCTACGAAGCCAAGAGCAAACTCGCGCGTGACCTCGCGCTCTGGCATCGCAACTACGATCTGCTGCTCGCGCCCGTCACGCCGACCGCCGCGCCGCCGGCGAAGACGCTCTACAATTCCGAAGCGTTCCCGCGCTGGACCAAGGGTGCACCCTACACCCTGCCCTGCAATCTCACCGGACAACCCGCCGCCTCGATGCCGGCGGGTCTCACCGGCGCCGGCCTGCCGGTCGGCCTGCAGATCATCGGCCCACCGCGCGCGGACGAGATCGTGCTGCGGGCGATGCGCGCCTACGAGAGCGCCAGCGGCTGGACCTGGCCGCAGCCGCGCGTGCTGGAGACACTTCGGGGATTGTGAGGGCGCGCCCGTCAGGCCGGGCGCGAGACCTTGTCGGCCTTCGGGCGAACGACGCGCAGGGCAATGACCAGGACGCGATAGCCGAGGAAGCCGGCGCAGAGCGCACTGCCCGCCGCGATGTATCCCGGCTCGATCAGCGCTTCGCCCATCATCGCCGACGAGAAGTCGATGATGGACAGGGCGACGAGAATGAGAGCGGCGACGAGTCCATCGACCGTCGCCGGCAGCGACACCAGCCCCGATTCCCGGTTCGACTGCACGCTCAGCATCCATCCGCGAATACGGCCGATCACCGAGCCCACCGCGAAGGCCACGACCCAGAGAATGTCGAACAGGAAGCTCGCCTCGAACACGCCGGCGAGCAGCATCAGGGCCGCCAGCACCGCAAAGCCGCCTGGCAGTGCGACCCGTCCCAATGTCGTGACGCCGCCACGCGACTGCATCGCCATCGTCCAGAGGCAAAGAGCGGCGAACAGAAGCGTAAGGCCGTTCGCCAGGCTGAGGGCCGAAACCATGAGCGGAGGAAACGACACGGCGCGCGGCGAGTAAAGCGCTGAGGCTGCACAAGCACTGTCGGGGAGAGGTTTTTCCGCTTCAGCCCACGAGAAATTGAGTGGGCCTGCCGGGCTCTGAAAGTCAGGATGCAGCGTGTCGGAGTACATAAGAATCGGGGAGAAATCGACATGACGGCCAGATCGAAGTTCGCGGCGCTCGGCGTTTCCACGCTTTTGCTGGTTGGTTCTGCCACGTCGTCGCAGGCCCAGCAGACGCCGCCGCAATTTCCCAACATGACCTTCTTCATCACCAGTGTAGGCGGCCCGCAGGGTGCCAACTTCGGCGGGCTCGAGGGCGCGGACCGGCATTGCCAGACGCTGGCCGCCAAGGCGGGCGCCGGCGGCAAGACCTGGCGGGCCTATCTCAGTACCCAGGCGGTCGGCGGCGCGACCGCGGTCAACGCCCGGGATCGCATCGGCAAGGGACCGTGGGTGAATGCCACCGGCGTGCAGATCGCGGCGAGCGTCGAGGACCTGCACTCGGACAACAACAAACTGACGGCCGCAACCAGCGTCGCGGAAACCGGCAGGCTGATCCCCAGCCGGCTCTACACGGTGAACCAGCACGACATCCTCACTGGCACGCAGGCCGACGGCACCGCCTTCCCGCCGGACAAGGACATGACCTGCGGCAACTGGACGAAGAACGGCGAGGGCAGCGCCATGGTCGGTCATACCGATCGCATGGGCCTGCGCGACGATGCGCCGTCCAAGTCGTGGAACACGTCGCACCCGTCGCGGGGCTGCGACCTGCCTTCGCTGGTGGCGACCGGCGGCGCAGGCCTGCTCTACTGCTTCGCGGCGAACTGATCCGACGCAGGCGGCGCCGGTCATCACCGGCGCCGCCGTTTCGATAGGGAGATCAGGCGTCGGGCTTGACGCCGGCGGTCGTGATGACCTTCTCCCACTTGTCGATCTCGTTCTGCAGGAACTTGCCCGTATCGGCCGGCGTGGCGCCGACCGGAATGACGGCCTGCTCGGCGAGGCGCTTGCGCAGAGCCTCGTCCTTGAGGGCGCGTCCCACTTCCACCGACATCTTGTCGACGATGTCCTTCGGCGTACCGGCCGGCGCAAGGAACATCACCCAGGTCGAGGATTCGATCAGCGGCCCGCCCGACTCCACGATGGTCGGCACTTCCTCGACGCCCGGCACGCGATCTTTCGCCAGCATGGCCAGCGCGCGGATCTTGCCGGCCCGGACCTGGGCCATCACGCCGATCGGCGCGTCGATCAACATCTGGATGTTGCCCGAAGCGAGATCGGCCAGGGCCGGCGCCGTGCCCTTGTACGGAACGTGCACCATGTCCGTGCCCGTCACCTGCTTCATCAGTTCGCTGGTGAGGTGCGCGGCGGCGCCGACGCCGGAAGAACCGAACGAGATCTTGCCCGGATTCTTCTTGGCGTACTCGATCAATTCCTTGACGTTCTTCACCGGCAGGTCGTTGGTGACCGTGATGATGAGCGGCGCGACGCCGACCAGCGACACCGGCTCGAAGCCCTTCACCGGATCGAACTTCAGCTTGCCGGCATAGAGCGTCTTGTTGGCCGCATGGGCCGCGATCACGGTCAGGAAGGTGTAGCCGTCGGGCGCCGCGTTGGCGACGATCTCGGCGCCGATCAGCGAGTTGGCACCGGGCTTGTTGTCGACCACGAAGGTCTGGCCGACGTTCATCTTCTCGAGCGTGAGACGCGTGGTCACGTCGGTCAGGCCGCCGGCCGTGTAGGGCACGACCCAGCGGATCGGCTTGTTGGGCCAGGCCTGGGCGCGCGCGGCGCCCGGAATCAGGGCAGCCGCCGCCGTGGCCGCGAGCGCCGTGCGGCGATTGATCGTCTTCATGTCTTTTCCTTTTCCCGGTTTGTCTTCAGTCCAGATCGAGGCCGTTCATCCCGGCATTCTTGCGTGCCTTCTTCGCGATCTCGCTCAGCACCTTGCCGGCCTGCACCGGATCCATGATCTGCTCGACCGTGGGGCCCTTATGCCAGCCCTCGGCGACGGCGAAAATGCCGTTTCCGGCCTGGAAGACACGGCCCGTGACCTCGCGGCTGTCCTCGCTCACCAGCCAGGTGGCGACGGGCGCGATCCACTTCGGATCGCGGCGCTTCTTATCCTCCTCCGTGTATTCCCGCAGGTCCTCGGTCATGCGCGTGAAGGCCGACGGCGAGATCGAGTTCACCGTGACTCCGTAGCGGGCGAGTTCGCGCGCGGCGATGATGGTGAAGGAGGCGATGCCGGCCTTGGCCGCGCCGTAGTTGGTCTGGCCGATATTGCCGTAGATGCCCGAGACCGACGTCGTCGTGATGATGCGCGCGTCGACCGGGCCGCCCTTCAGCTTGGCCTGGTCGCGCCAGTAGGCGGTCGCATGGCGGGCGGGCGCGAAGGTGCCCTTGAGATGCACCTTGATGACGGCGTCCCACTCGTCCTCGCTCATGTTCACGAGCATGCGATCGCGCAGGATGCCGGCGTTGAGCACGATGGCGTCGAGCTTGCCGAACGCCTCGACCGCCTGGTCGATCATGTGCTTGGCGCCGTTCCAGTCCGAGACGTCGTCGCCGTTGGCCACAGCCTCGCCGCCCATCGCCTTGATTTCGTTAACGACCTGCTGGGCGGGGCCGACATCGTTGCCCTTGCCGGCTCGGTCGCCGCCGAGGTCGTTCACGACCACCTTGGCGCCGTGCTCGGCCAGCATCAGGCAATGTTCCCGGCCGACGCCACGGGCGCCGCCCGTCACGATCGCAACCCGTCCCTCGCACAATCTCGCCATTGCTCCCTCCCGTCTTTTGCGTGTCTGAAACCCGTCGTCCTGGGCTAGTCTAGCGGGGCTCACAGGAGGATCGCCATGGACACGCTGCCGCTCGTCACCCCCGAACAGGTCGGGCTTTCCGCAGCGCGGCTCGACCGCGTGCGCACCTGGATGAATGGATGGGTCGACAGCGGGAAGCTGGCCGGCATGGTCACCTGCGTCATGCGCCGAGGTGAGCTCGCCTTCGCCGAGGTCGTCGGCAAGTCGGACCTGGCGCGGAACAAGCCGATGCGAGCCGACACGATCTTCCGCATCTATTCGATGACCAAGCCGCTCACCTCCGTGGCCATCATGATGCTCTACGAGGAGGGTCGGTTTCAGCTCGACGACCCGATCTCCAAGTTCATCCCCGCCTTCGCCAACCCGCGCGTCATGACGGGCGGCAGCCGCGGCAAGATCGAGACGGCACCGGCCGAGCGCGAGATCAACTTCCGCGACCTGCTCACCCACACGTCGGGCCTGACCTACGGCTTCATGGAGAGCAACCCGGTCGATGCCGCCTATCGCGCCAAGCAGGACGGCGTCGATTTCCAGACCGCGGACACCAGCCTGAAGCAGGTGGTCGAGCGGCTGGCGCAGCTCCCGTTGATCGCCCAGCCGGGCAAGGCGTGGAACTACTCCGTCTCGACCGACGTGCTGGGCTACCTGGTCGAAGTCATCTCCGGCCAGCCCTTCGAGAAGTACCTGAAGGAAAAGGTCATTGATCCGCTCGGCATGGTCGACACCGATTTCCACGTCCCGGCCGCCAAGCACGATCGCTTTGCCGCCAATTACGCCGCCGGGGCTGGCGGCAAGCTCGACCTGATCGACGATCCGGGCAAGAGCCGCTACCTGGCACCGCGCAAAGTGATCTCGGGTGGCGGCGGTCTCGTTTCGACCGCCTCCGACTATCTGCGCTTCTGCAAATTCATGCTGAACAAGGGTGAGCTCGACGGCGTGCGCCTGCTCGGCCGCAAGACGGTCGAGTTGATGACCATGAACCACCTGAAGGGCGACATGGCCGACATGGGCACGCCGCGCTTCTCCGAGTCGACCTACACCGGCATCGGCTTTGGCCTGGGCTTCTCGGTGATGATCGATCCGGCCAAGGCCTACATTGCCGGCACGCCGGGTGAATATGCCTGGGGCGGCGCGGCCTCCACCGCCTTCTGGATAGATCCGGTCGAGGACATGGCCGTGGTGCTGCTGACGCAGCTCATGCCCTCCTCGACCTACCCGATCCGCCGCGAACTTCGCGTGCTCACCTACCAGGCGATCATCGACTGAGGGAGCAGCCCATGCGCAACACCGGCAGCATCGAAATCCGCAAGCTCCATCCGCTGTTCGGCGCGGAGATCACCGGCATCGACATCACGCGCCCGCTCTCGGCGCGTGAGTTCGGCCCGATCCGCGCCGCCTTCGAGGAGCACTCCGTGCTGCTGTTCCGCGACCAGGCGATGGACGACGACAAGCAGATCGCCTTCAGCGAGAATTTCGGACCGCTCGAAACGACGCTCAGTGCCAATCCCGCCGCCGGCACGAAGTTCCAGCGCCAATCGAATCTCGACATCATGACCGGCGAGCCGATCCCGCCGGACGACATGCGCATGATCTACCAGAAGGCCAACTACTTCTGGCATTCCGACTCCTCCTTCAAGCGCGTGCCGTCACTGTGCTCGATCCTGACGGCGCGGATCTGTCCGCCCGAGGGCGGCAACACCGAGTTCCTCAGCATGCGCGCGGCCTGGGATGCGCTGCCGCCTGCCCTGCAGGCGACGATCCATCCGCTGGTCGCCGAGCATGCGCTGGCCCATTCGCGCGACCGCGTGCAGAAGGGCATCCTCAGCGCCAAGGCACTTTCGGAATTGCCGCCGGTGAAGCAGCGCATGTTCCGCGACAATCCGATCAACGGCCGCCGAGCGCTCTATATCGGCGCCCATGCCGGCCGCATCCTCGATTGGCCGGAACCGATTTCGAAGGCGATCCTCTGGGAGCTGGCGCAACGCGCCGAACAGCCGGAGTTCATGATGTCCCACGCCTGGCGCGAGGGCGACGTCATCGTCTGGGACAATCGCGCCGTGCTCCATCGCGCCACCTACTACGACGCGACCAGGCACAAGCGCCTGATGCAGCGCACGACCGTCGGCGGCGACGAACTGACGGTTACCCAGTAAAGCATGGCCGAACCCGCTTCAGCCGGCCCGCTCCCCGACGGCATGCCGTCGGGGCCACGGCGCCTCGCCGCCGTGGCGACCATCACCATCGGCCTGTCGATGGCGGTGCTCAGCAACTCGATGACCAATCTTGCCCTGCCCTACATCGCGAAGGACCTCGCGATCACGGCGGAGAGCTCGATCTGGATCGTCAACGCCTACCAGATCGCCCTGATGATCATGCTGCTGCCGATCGCAGCGCTCGGCGACATCGTGGGCTATCGCACGGTCTATCGCTGGGGCCTCGTCTTCTTCTCGCTGGCCTCGATCGGCTGCGTGCTCGCGCCCTCGCTTGCCTGGCTGATCACGGCGCGCACGCTGCAGGGATTGGGCGGCGCGGCCATCATGGCGATCCAGCCCGCTTTGGTGCGCTCGATCTATCCGCGCGCCGCGCTCGGCCGCGGGCTCGGTTTCAACACCACCGTCGTGGCGACCTCGCTGGCCGCCGGTCCCAGCCTCGGCGCCGCGTTGCTCGCGATCACGAGCTGGCCGATCCTGTTCGCCGTCTATATCCCGCTCGGCATCCTCTCCTTCTTCCTCGCGGGCCGCTTCCTGCCGGTGACGACCCACGCCAAGCGGCCGTTCGACGTGCCCTCGGCGGTGCTTTCGGGCGGCACTTTCGGCCTGTTGATCTTCGGCATCGACGGCGTCGGCCATGGCCATCCGATCCCGGTGATCGTGGCGGAATTGGTCGGCGCCGCCCTGTTCGGCACGCTCTTCGTCTGGCGCCAGCGCAGGCTTGCCGACCCGATGATGCCGATCGACATGTTCGCGCGACCGATCTTCTCGCTCTCGATCTCGGCCTCGACCTGCACCTTCGCCGCGCAGGGGCTGGCCTTCGTCAGCCTGCCCTTCTTCTTCCATACCGTACTGGGCCGCGACGCCACCGCGACCGGCCTGCTGCTGACGGCCTGGCCGCTGGCCCTGGCCGCCGTGGCGCCGATCGCCGGACGGCTCGCCGACCGCCATCATGCCGGCGCGCTGGGCACGATCGGGCTCACCTGCATGGCTTCGGGCATGATCCTGACGGCGCTGCTGCCGCCGGATCCGTCGGCCTTCAACATCGTGTGGCGGCTGGTCCTGTGCGGCATGGGCTTCGGCATCTTCGCCTCGCCCAACAACCGGCTGATGATGAACGCCGTGCCGCGCGACCGCAGCGGCAGCGCCGGCGGCATCATCGCCACGGCGCGCACGCTCGGCCAGACAATGGGCGCCGCGCTGGTCGCGCTGGTGTTCGGCCTGTTCGACTTCTCGGGCGGCGGCGCGGCCGATGCCGCGCGGGCGGCGCTCTGGCTGGGCGCCGGCTTTGCGATCACCGCCCTGATCCTGAGCAGCCTGCGCTTAAGGCACTGACGTTGCGTGCATCTCGCGGAACAGTGAGGGCGCCATGCCGAAGCGCCGCTCGAACGCCTGCCCGAGCCGCGCCGAGGAGCGCAGGCCGACGCGGACGGCAATGGCCTTGAGCGGCAGGCCCTTGGCCAGCAGCGTGCGCGCCGCGTCGAGCCGCAGCCCCTCGACGAAATGCGCCGGCGTCTTGCCGGTCGCCTCGACGAACTTGCGATAGAAGCTGCGCTCCGACAGGCCGGCACGGGCCGCCAGCGCCGGCACGTCGAGCGACTCGTCGAGATGCGTCTGCATCCATTCGATGAGGCGCGCGAACGGCGCATCGACCTCGGTCTGCGCCTGCAGCAGCGGACTGAACTGCGACTGGTAACCGGGCCGCCGCGCATAGAGCACGAAGTGCCGCGCGATCAGGTTGGCCGTCGCGGCGCCGAGATCGGCCTCGACCAGCGCCAGCGCCATGTCGATGCCCGTGGTCACGCCGGCCGAGGTCCAGACCTGCCCGTCCACGACATAGAGCGCGTCGGCATCGACCGTAAGCGCCGGGAAATTGTCGGCCAGCCGCTGACAGCTCGCCCAATGCGTCGCCACGCGCTTGCCGTCGAGCAGCCCCGCCGCCGCCAGCACGAACGCGCCGGTGCAGACCGAGCCGAAGCGCCGCGTCTTCGGCGCCACGCGACGCAGCCAGCTGCGCACGTCGTCGCGGGCCATCACCGCCCGCAGGCCGCGCGATCCGCCGGCGACCAGCAGCGTGTCGCACCGCCCGCCAATGCGCTCGCTCATCAGCGCGACGCCGCAGTTCGAGGCAACCGCACCGCCATCGGGCGAGACGATGTGCAGATCGTAGACCGGCCGCTCGCGGCCTTCGTTGGCCGCGCCGAACACGGCGGCCGGACCGGTCACGTCGAGGAGCTGGCAGCCTTCGTAGGCGAGGATGGCGATACGGTGTGCTCTGGGCATTGGCAGAAAATACCCTTTATTTGTCATTTCTGCCAGAGCGCGCAGCCGTTACACACGCACATTGTCATCCCGAGCGCAGCGAGGGACCTTTCCTCCGAGCCGTGCAAGGGTCCCTCGCTGCGCTCGGGATGACACCTCGTTTGACACAATGAGAGGTCCTCCATGGCTGACACCGTCCATATCGGCATCCTGCTCTTCCCCGAGCTCACGCAGCTCGACGCGACGGGACCCGCACAGGTCCTGTGCCGCGTGCCCAACGCCAAGCTGCACATGATCTGGAAGACGCTCGATCCCGTTCCGACCGATGCGGGTTTCTCGATCGTGCCGACCACGACCTTCGCCGACTGCCCGCAGCTCGACGTGATCTGCGTGCCGGGCGGCGGCGGCCAGGTCGCGCTGATGACCGACGAGGAGACCCTCGCCTTCCTGCGCAAGCAAGCCGAGGGCGCGCGCTACGTCACCTCGGTCTGCACGGGCTCGCTGGTGCTGGGCGCGGCGGGACTGCTGAAGGGCTACAAGTCTGCCTGCCACTGGTCGTCGCGCGAATTCCTTCCGGCCTTCGGCGCGATCCCGGTCGCCGACCGGGTGGTGCGCGACCGCAATCGCGTCTCCGGCGGCGGCGTCACGGCCGGGATCGATTTCGGCCTCACCCTCGCGGCCGAACTGGCCGGCGAGGAAGTCGCCAGGTCGATCCAGCTCACGCTGGAATACGACCCGCAGCCGCCCTTCGATTCGGGCAGCCCCGAGAAGGCCGGGCCGGAGCGCGTGAAGCGGTTGAAGGAGCGCATCCACGGCATGCTGCAGAAGCGCGCGGAAGCCAACCAGACGGCCGCGACGCGGCTCGCCTAGCGCAGCGCGCCTTCGCGTAACGCGAAGATGAACAGGATCATGGCGGCGGTCGGCGCGACCGTCCGCACCGTGTTCCACATCGTCCAGCGGTCGAGATAGTGCGACCAGAGGGTAGCGGCCTCCGGCGTTCCCGGCTGCGCCGCCGCCAGCGCATTGTTGAGCGGCACGTTGAAGACCATCGTCACGCCGATCGTGCCGACGAGATAGAGCAGGCTGCCGAGCAGGAGCAGCTTGCCGCTGCCGTCGCTCCACCGCAGGTATGCCGCGACCAGCAGCGCCAGGCACAGGATCGCCGTACCGAAGAAGGCCAGCATGAAGCTGCGGTTGATGACGACGACGTTGATCGCCTGCATGGCCTCGATGCCCTGTGAGGGCGGCACACGGCCCAGCGCGCCCATCACGAAGGACGAGAAGGCGTAAAAGATGCCGGCGACCAGCCCGCTGCCGACAGCCGCGGCAAAGGTCGCATAAGAGATAGCGCCATCGATCATCGCCCTCCTCCCAGCAGGCGCTGCAGCACGGTGTCGAGCGTGATCGTGCCGCGTCGCAGCTCGCCGCTGTTCGCCGGAAAGGCCAGCCGTCCCGCGTTGAACGCCTCGTCGAGGTCGGCGAGCTTTTCGGCATAGTCGGCGCCCAGACCGGCCGCCGTGAGAC
>LSKJ01000762.1 GCA_001557035.1 Rhodospirillaceae bacterium CCH5-H10
TTTCTGCCCGCCTATGCCGGCCGCATGGACCATGCCCATGGCGCGCGTTCCGATTGCCGCCTCTGCATCAAGAGGAAGCCGAGCTGGTACCTGAAGAAGATGTACTTCGACACGATCGTGTTCGAGGAGAGCCAGCTCGAATATCTCGTGAAGACCTACAGCAGCGACCACATCCTGATGGGCACCGACTATCCGTTCGACATGGGCATGTACGAGCCGATCGAGTTCGTATCGGGTGCGAAGCTCACTGGAGCCGACAAGCAGGCGATCCTCGGCGGCAATGCCGCGAAGCTCCTCAAGCTGCGCAAAGCACGTTGAGCAATTGACCCGGCTTGCAACGCATGGGAGCATCCGGCGGGGAGACTCACGAACTATGCCCGCCGGACCTTTCTACTTTCGCTGGCCATTCAGCTGGCCGATTTATTCAAATGACAGGCCAACCGGCCCGGCAGAAGCAGCGGTGTCCCGCTGGGCCAGCGACGACGAAGTGTTGCAACGCTATCCGGAAGGGCTCGGTCGTGCCGTACTGGCCATAAAGAGGAGTGTCGGCCGCCAGAAATCCATCGTGTATCGCCGCTGGGTGCACGCACGCTGGTGGATGTTCGCAATTAGTGCCGCGATACTTATAGCAAGCACCGCTGCCACGATCTTCGGAGCAGTCGGCCTCAGCGAGACCAACTCAACAGGCGATCTTTCCTTCCCGAAAATCATGCGGGTCGCCTTGCCCAGCCTGATTGGCTTGCTTGTCGCCCTGGAAACTCTATTCGATACGCGTGGCCGCTACGTACGTGAAGCGGAGGCTCAGCTCAGCCTGACGCGTCTTCAATCCGACATCGAATATGCTCTCGTCTGGGACATGGAGCAAAAGGGCGACAAGATCGTCGACGATAGATATCGCGTCACCTTCGAAACCGTAGATGCATGGCGTGAAAAACTGAACTCGATTCTCGATTCCGTTTCTAAAGAATACATCTCGGCAAACAGCAAGGCTGCGTCTCGCAAAGCCGGTTGATCTTCAGGCGAAGGGATAGGGTCCCGGGAACGTCCCGATCGGAACGACGTGCGTGATGAGCCCGGTCCCTTCCTGCCAGTGATGCAGCAGCATCGCGGGCGGCTCGATGTGTGACGCGGGTTTGGCATCGGGTCGAAGCTGCAGCGCGATGGCCGTCGTGGTGGACGGCGCCGTGCACAGGGTCGTGCCGCCGAAGCGCATCTGCATGACGCGATGGACGTGGCCGCACAGGATGCGCTCGACCTGCGGATGGCGCGCGACCACGGCCGCCAGCCGCTGGCCCTCGCGGCAGGAATAGGGATCCATGTAGGGGATACCGGTGTCGAACGGCGGCTGGTGCATCATGACGATGGTCGGCCGCGCCGGCTCTGCTGCGAGCACGCGGTCGAGCCAGGCTGCGCCCTCCTCGCTCACGACGCCGTGGTGCAGGCCGGGCAAGGTGACGTCGAGGGCGACGATGCGCACCGGTCCACGGTCGCCGTTCACGTAGTCGATGGGGCCGGTTCTCGGAAGCCAGCTTTGACCGGCAAAGGCCTGCCGGAAGGCTTCGCGTTCATCATGGTTGCCGGGAATCGCCAGCACCGGACTCTTCAGAACTGCCAACAGCCGCGCCAGCATCCCGTATTCTTCGACGTGACCATGATCCACGAGGTCGCCGGTCAGCAGCACGAGGTCGGGCCGCGGATCTAGCGTGTTCACATGGGCGATGGCGGCGGCGAACTGGGCATTCGAATCGACCACGCCCTGGTAGAGTTCGCCCTCGGGGCGGACGTGCGGATCGGAGAGATGCGCGATCAGCATTCAGACCGGCTTGCGGTCGAACCGCTCGAGACCCTCTCGCCCCTTCGGCGTGATGGCATAGACACCGCGCTCCACCCTCTCGAACCAGCCATAGACATCCTGTTGCAGGATCTGGGCCGCTTTGGGTGCGTCACAGGCGGCGCGCAACGCCGCCACCTTCATCGGCCCCTGCACCGCCAACAGCTCGGCGCAGCGCAGCGCTTCCTGGCGATAGGCCGTCATCAGCGGCGCCCGCATCGCCTGCCCGCCGAGATTGGGATCGCCGACCCGGCGCGCATGCTCGCCAAGCAGGCGGCCTGCCTTGCGTTTGTTCTGGCGCGGAACGTAAGGCGCGGGATCGAGCACCACGTCGGCCCTGTCCTTGGCGACCACGATGAAGCCCAGGCCCAGCCGGCGGCAGAGTTTCTTCACGTTCTTCATCTGCTTGGGCCACTGGCCCACCGCGAGATAGACGAGATCGGTGAGCGCCAGCCGGTCGACGCCCTGCAGCACCAGTCCGAGGCCGAAGGTCCGCTTAAGCTCGACGACGACGGGCGGCTCCTTGCCGCGCACCGCCACCACGTCGCAGCCGCGCACCTCGCCCTTGACGACATATCCCTGTCCTTCGAGCAGCGCCTTCACCGGCGCATAGAGGTCGCTTTCCAACGTCATGGCGGCGCACGCTATCATGCTAAGAAGTGGGCAAATGAGGGAAAACAGATGACCGAGTTGCTGGATCAGGGTGCGGGCGCCATCGCGCGGGCCGTACGGACGGGCAAGGCGAAGGCCCGCGACGTGGCCGAGATGGCGATCGCGCGCGTTGAGGCGCGGAACGGCCAGCTCACCGCCATCGTCGACTTCGATCCCTCCGAGGCCCGTGCCTCTGCCGACGCCGTCGACGCCAGGCGCAAGCAGGGCTTCGACGGTGCGATCCTGGGCGTTCCCTACACGGTGAAGGACACGACCTGGGTGCAGGGCCGCACCGTCACCAACGGCTCGCTGCTCTACAAGGACTTCAAGCCGCCACGCGACGCCGTTGCCGTCGAGCGGCTCAAGGCGGCCGGCGGCATCTTCCTCGGCATGACGAACACGCCGGAAATGGCCGCCAAGGGCCACACCGAAAACAAGGTCTATGGACCGTCGCGCCATCCGATGAACCCCGCACTGACGCCGGGCGGTTCATCCGGTGGCGCGGCCGCCGCCCTGGCCGCCGGCTTCAGCCCGATCGCGCTCGGCACCGACGGTGGCGGCTCGGGCCGGCGCCCGGCCTCGCATTGCGGCGTCGTCGGCCTGAAGACCTCGGCCGGCGCCATCCCCTCGCCCTTCGGCTTCGGCGGCGCCTACGGTCCGCTCTACGGCGTGACGGCGCCGATGGGCCGCACGGTTGCCGATGCGAAGGTGGCCTTCGAGGTGATGGCCGGCCCCGACCGCCGCGATCCTCATTCGGTGGCGCTGCTCGACATGCCCCCGCCCAGCAACCCGCGCATTGCCGCGAGCCCGCGGCTCGGCCTCGGCGTGGCCGTCGATCCCGATGTGATGGCGGCCTTCGAGGCGGCCGTCGCAAAGCTGCGTGCGGCCGGCTGGCGAATCGAGGAAGCCGACGTCACCTGGCCAGACGAGACGACCGAAACGGCCTTCTCCGCGGTGAACAGTTCGGCCTCGGCCCTGCTCTATGGCGGGCATCAGGCCAGCGACAAGGACCTGTTCGGCGACAATGTCTCGGGCCTGATCGAGCGCGGCCGGTCCGTCCCGGGCACCGATGTCATCGCTTCCTTCCGCTTCGCCGATGCCTGCGCGCGTGCGGTGGCGCAGTTCTTCACCGAGTACGACTATCTGCTGACGCCGACGACGGCCTGCGTGTCGTGGCCGGTCGAGCAGGTCTATCCCAGGATCATCGAGAACAAGGAAGTCGGCCCGCGCGGGCACGCCGCCTTCACGCCGCTGTTCAACTTGGCGCTGGTACCCGGCATTTCCATCCCCTGCGGCACCGGCCGCGACGGCCTGCCGGTGGGTCTGCAGATCGTGGCCCCTCGCCTGCACGACCGGCCGCTGCTCGCCATGGCGCAGCGCGCGGAGACGGCGCTCGCCTGAGGGCTGGCGTACGGGCCATAGTGACCGGTATGGCAGGCTTCGGCTCACAGTTCGAGCGCGTCAGGCGTTTGGCCGGCAAAGTGGTGCGCGAGCCCCATTATGCGCTGGGCCGCTTCGCGACCGTGCGCGACATCTATTCTGGCCTCAACCGCCTGAAGGACGTCGTCGTTCGGACGACGCCGCTGCACATCGGCGACCTCTACAAGCCCGCCGGTACGACGGTCGACGTGGTGCGCTGCGATCACGTGCTGGCGTCTCGGCCGGCCGCCGAGCAGGTCGAGGAGATGCGGCGGCAATCCTACTCGCTCGGGCCGCAGCTCGACGTCTCGGCCGTCGCCACGCTGCAGGAGCAGGCGCGCAGCCTGCCCCTCCACGTCGACGACAAGCCGGTCGGCACCTACACCGCGCTCTCCGAAGCACGGGGCAAGTTCGCGATCGTCACCGTCCAGGACTCTTCGAGACTGCCGTTGGTCCGCGCGATCGCGAGCGACGCCTACCTCTACGAAGCCGCGTCGCTGTTCCTGGGCTATCGGCCGCGACAGGTGTCGAGCTGGCTGTTCTGGAGCCTCGCCAATCGGCTGTCCGACGAGCAACGGCGGCAGGCCTCGCAGACCATCGACTATCACTACGATGTCGACGGCTTCAATTTCATGTACGCGAACTTCTACCTGCTCGATACGACCGCGAGGACCGGCGCGCATGCGTTGATCGCTGCCAGCAGCCGGCACAAGCGGCTTGGCCATCTACTTGGCAGCGCGCGGCTCGGCGATGCCGAAGCGCTGCAAACCTATGGACGCAATTCGGAGCGTACCCTCGCGGGTCCGGCAGGCTTCGGCTTTCTCGAGGACGCCTCCTGCTATCACAAGGCGCTGCCCCCTGAGGACGGCGACCGGCTGATGCTGCAGTTGCGCTACCAATGACCATCCCCGAGCTCGGCTTCGGCACCGCCACCATCATGGGACGGGTCTCCCGAAGCGCCGGCACCGCCGCGCTCGAACGCGCGCTCGCCGCGGGTGTCCGCCATTTCGACACCGCGCGATCCTATGGCTGGGGCGAGGCTGAGCGCGTCGTCGGCAATGCTCTCCGCAAGCATCGCCGCGAAGACCTTCGCATCGTCACCAAGTGCGGCATCCTGCCGGTGCGCAATACGCCCCTGCTCGGTCTCGCGAAGTCCGTCGCGCGATCCCTGCTCGCCTTCGCACCGGGGCTCAAGGCGCAGGTGCGTCGTGTCGCCAGTTCCGAAAGCTTCCAGCCGGTCCATACCTACGAGATCGAGAGTCTGGCCGGCAGCCTGAAGACGAGCCTCGACGAACTCGGCGTGTCCTACATCGACGATCTGCTGTTGCATAATTTCTCGGCCGAGCGGCCGGGTCTGGAGGAGGTCGGCGCGTGGTTCAGGGACCTTCAGCGCTCCGGAACCATCCGCCGCTTCGGGTTCTCGGTGGAGGGGGATCTGCTCCAGGGCCTGGAGCACCTCGCACGCAAGGACCTGCTGGCCGACGCGGTCGTGCAGGTGCCCGTCAGCGATACTCTGCTGGCCCTGCCGCGGGAGTGGCGCGGCGTCCGCTTCATCGCCCATTCGCCTTTCGGCTTCATGCGCCGGCAGAACGATCTGGGTGGGCCGCTGACCAGTCTCAAGGCCCTTATACCCGCACTCGGAGAGGCATGCCGCTGCGATGCGCTCGTTTGCTCCATGTTCGGAGCCGACCATCTCACCGACAACGTTACCGCCTGGAAATCATGCAGCTGACGGAAATCCTCATCGTCGTCGTCACGGCGCTGGTCGTCGCCATCGCGGTGAAGATCTTTCGCGCGCGGCGCGACGCCCGCAATCGCGGGCCCGCCCATATCCACGAAGCCCTGATGAAGCGCGCGGAACTTCACACCGAGCGCAGCCCGTTCCTCAGGAAGGTCGTCCTCGAATTCAAGGCCAACGGACACGTCTCCAACCGCCAGGCCGAGGCGGTCGAGAAGGCCCTGAAGCGCTTCGAGAGCAAGTAGCAGGACATCCTTGTTGAATGCCGCCGACGGCTAACCGATAGTCGCGACGCATTGGGGGGAGCCTGGAACGAATCGCATGACGCAACCGGCGAAGACGACGACAGCCAACCTGCCGCTGTGGAAGAAAGTTCTCTTCAGCCTCATCCTCATGATCGGCTTTCCCCTCGCCGCCATCCTGGCGATCGAGGGCGCAGGCTACGCCATCATGCACTTCAAATACGGCGTGCCCGGCAAGACCTATGGCCTCTGGAGCTACGACGCCGAGTTGGGCGCCATCCATTCGACCAACGCCTACAACTCCAACTCCGAGACCAACAACTACGGCTTCCGCAACAAGGAGGACGTCTTAGAACCCAAGCCGCCGAATTCGATCCGCGTCATTGCCTACGGCGGCTCGACCACCTACTGCTTCAATCTGGAAACCGACCAGGCCTGGCCGATCCGCCTGCAGGAGGAGCTGCGCAAGTATGCCGGGCCGAAGTCCCAGGTTCTCAACGCGGGCGCCATCGTGTGGTCGATCGGTCAGGAGCTGGCCCGCGCCAAGCGCGACCTGCCCCGGCTCAAACCGGACGTCGTGATCATCTACTCGGGTCTCAACGAAGAGGCCAATGCCGGGCACCTCGCCAGAGAAGGAATCGACCTCAAGCAAGCCGTCGATGCCGGCAAGCACGGCCTGTTCGCAACGAACCTCGATCAATCGCGCTGGCTGAAGCGCAACTCGATGATTGTCCGCTATCTCGAGTACCTGAACCTGTTTGCACCGCCCCCCAACCCCGCGCCGGTGCCGGAGTATCCGATCGTTCCGGAGATACGCGAGAACTTCGACCGGACCCTGCGCGAGTTCATCGAGGTGATCCGGAAGAACAATGCCAAGCCGCTGTACGTGATCATGGGCGGCATCCACGAGATCGGGCAGAACCGGCTGCTTCTGCGCTATTCGCGCGAAGGCGCCGCGGTCGCGCGCGAGATGGGGGTGCCCGTCCTCGACTCGATGGACCTGGTCAACAGCTACAAGGGCAACAAGGCGGACCTGTTCTCGCCCACCGGCGCCCACTGGTCGGCGCTCGGCGCCGAACTGTTCGCCAAGTTCATCGACGAGCAGGCGCTGAAGCAGATGGTCAAGCCGAACTGACCTACCAAGTGATGTGCACGCTCTCCGACGAACGCTCGTGCGGGCCGTGATACACGGCCTCGACATTGTTGCCGTCGGGATCAAGTGCAAAGGCTGCGTAGTAGCCGGGGTGGTATTTCCGTTCGCCCGGCGCCCCGTTGTCGCGACCGCCGGCCGCCAGGACCGCTGCATGAAAGCGGTCGACCATCGCGCGATCCCTGGCCTGGAAGGCGAAATGGACGTGCGCGGCGGCCGGGCCGACATCGACCCATAGCTCATCGGCGGAGAAATGGCCTTCCCCCTCGACCAGCGGGATTTCGAGGGCTGCCAGAGCCGCCTTGTAGAAACGCTTCGACGCCTCGAGGTCCTTCACCTTGAGGTGGAGATGATCGATCAGACGTCCGCGATGGGTTTCCATGACGATATCGAACGCCTGCCGTCCTGAGCGGTTGCGCCTGCGGTCGGCATCGGCAAGTCTGCGCACCGGCAAAACGGGGCATCGTTGGTGAAGCGTCAGAGAGTTTCGGCGGCCGCCGCCCGGCGCATCGCGCTGGCGGCCCAGGGTTTCGGTATCGAGCGGCCCGAAGGTTCCGCAAATCTCGGCCATGTGAAGCGCGCCGTCGACCGGCTGGGCCTGCTGCAGATCGATTCGGTCAACGTGCTGACGCGTGCCCATTACCTGCCGCTGTTCTCGCGGCTCGGGAACTACGACAGCACCCATCTCGACGGGTTGGCCTGGGGCCGCAGGAGCCGCCGCGGCCTGTTCGAATTCTGGGCGCACGAGGCGTCGCTGCTGCCGCTCGCCTCGCAGCCGCTGTTGCGCTGGCGCATGGAACGCGCCGCCGCCGGCACCAGCAAGGGCGGCCTCCGGACATTCGGGCGCGAGAAGGCCGCCTACATCGAGGAGGTGCGCCGCGAGGTCGAGGATCGCGGGCCGCTCGCCGCGTCGGACCTGAGCACGGCCGGCCCCAAGCGCGGCCCCTGGTGGGGCTGGAACGACGGCAAGCTCGCTCTCGAATGGCTGTTCTTCGCCGGCATCGTGACGACGGCGACGCGGCGCGGCGCCTTCGAGCGGGTCTACGACCTTACCGAGCGCGTCCTGCCGACCGAGATCCAGGCGCTGCCGACGCCCTCGCCGGAGGAAGCGCAGCGCGAGCTGCTGCGGCTGTCGGCCCGCGCACTGGGTGTCGCCACCGAGTTCGACCTGCGCGACTACTACAGGCTGCCGGTCGCCGACACCAAGGCGCGGCTGGCCGAACTCGTCGAGGCGGGCGAACTGTTGCCGGTCGAGGTCGAGGGCTGGAACCGACCGGCTTATCTCGATCCCGCCGCGCGCCAGCCGCGCCGGATCGAGGCGCGCGCCCTGCTGGCGCCATTCGATCCGCTGGTCTGGGAGCGCGACCGCACCGAGCGGATCTTCGACTTCTTCTATCGCATCGAAATCTACACGCCCGTCGCCAAGCGCAAACACGGCTATTACGTGCTGCCTTTCCTGCTGGGCGACCGGCTGGTGGGCCGCGTCGATCTCAAGGCGGACCGCGCCAACTCGAAGCTGCTGGTGCCCGCCGCCCATCTCGAGGCCGGCATCGAGGCACGCGACGTGGCGGAGCCAATGCGTGAGGAGCTTCGGCTGATGGCCGACTGGCTAGGTCTCGAGGCGCTTGTCCTCCCCCGCGCTGGGGACTTGGGACGCGCGTGGAGTAGAATGTCCAGGTGACAAGGGTTGGAAGGAAGAAACGAGCATGAACGATCTGGTCCTCAAGGGCGGCCGTGTCATCGATCCCTCGCAGGGCATCGACAAGGTGACCGACATCGCCTTCGCCGGCGGCAAGGTCGCCGCGATCGGCGACGGCCTCGCGGGCAAGGACACGCGCGACGTGAAGGGCAAGATCGTGTCGCCGGGCCTGATCGACCTGCACACGCACGTCTATTGGGGCGGGACCTCGCTGGGTGTCGAGGCCGAGCTGGTCGCGCGCACGGGCGGCGTCACGACCTTCATCGATGCCGGCAGCGCGGGGCCGGGCAACTTCCACGGCTTCCGCAAGCACGTGATCGAGACCTCGCCGGTCCGCATCCTGCCGTTCCTCAATGTCTCCTTCCCCGGCATCTTCGCCTTCTCCAAGGCGGTCATGGTGGGCGAAGCGGCCGACATGCGGCTGCTCGATGCGCGCGAGGCAGTCCGCGTGGCGCGGGAGCACAAGGACCTGATTCTTGGCGTGAAGGTGCGCGTCGGAAAGTCGGCGAGCGGCGATTCGGGCATCATGCCGCTCGACATCGCCCTCGACGTCGCCGAGGAAACCGGCCTGCCGCTGATGGCGCATCTCGATTCGCCGCCACCGTCGCGCCTCGAGGTGGTGAGCCGGCTGCGCCCGGGCGACATCCTCACCCACTGCTTCCGTCCCTTCCCCAACGCGCCGGTCACGCCCGGCGGCAACGTGCGCGATGAGATCCTGGCGGCGCGGGAGCGCGGCGTGATCTTCGACATCGGCCATGGCGGCGGCTCGTTCGGCTTCGGCACGACCCGCAAGATGCTGGCGGCCGGCTTCCTGCCCGACGTGATCTCCTCCGACGTGCATGCGATCTCGATCGAGGGCCCCGCCTTCGACCTGCTGACGACCATGTCGAAATTCCTGTGCCTGGGCGTCGACCTGCCGACCGTGATCAAGCTCGCGACCGTGAACGCCGCCGCCGCGATCAGCCGTCCCGAGATCGGCACGCTGAAGGTCGGGGGCGTCGGCGAGGCCACCGTGATCGACCAGGCCAGCGGCAAGTTCGACTATGCCGATTCGATCGGCGAGAAGCTGATCGGCGACAGGCGGCTCCTGTCGGCGGGCGTCGTGCTCGCCGGCCGCTGGTGGCATCCCGCCTAGGCGGTGCGCAATTTCAGTCGTCGAATCAATGACTTGGGCCGCTTGAGAATTTTTCTCGGCGGCTTGCAACTTTCACAGAACAGCTGGCGTTCATTGTTCATGGCCGGATAATTGGCGCTGCCTCTGCCCCCGCTCAGCAACGCCTCTCTCCCCGTCTGGCCCTACACCAAGCCCGCTCCTGACCCTGTCAGGGGCGGGCTGCCTGTTTTGGGGCATCCTATCTCAGGAAGACAACGGCGAAGAGATGCTCCGGATCGGTCCAGGACCGTTCGATGGAGAACCCACCCTCTCGCGCCAACGCGGCAATTCCTGCCTCGTCGTACTTGTAGGAGAACTCGGTGTGGACCCGCTCTCCTTCGGTGAACACGAACCGCCGGCCGGCCACCCTGACCTCCTGGTGTCGAAGGCTGCGGAAGTAGATTTCGATGCGCCCCTCGGCCTCGTTATAGAAGGCGTCGTGGACGAAGGCCGAGAGGTCGAAGTTGGCATCGAGCTCGCGGTTCATGCGGCGCAACAGGTTGAGCGTGAACTGTGCCGTGACGCCGGCCGCATCGTTGTAGGCGTCGTGCAAACGCCGCGGATCCTTCTTGAGGTCGACGCCCAGAACCAGTGCGCCATCCTCGCGGAGCAGCCGGCGCGCACGCCGCAGAAACAGGATGGCCTCCTCCGGCGTCAGGTTGCCGATTGTCGAGCCAGGGAAGAAGCCGATCCGCCGGGCACCGTTGATTGCCGGTGGCAGAGCATCGAGCTTCATGTAGTCGCCGCTCACCGGATCGACCCGCAGCCCGTCAAAGTCTTTGCGCAGGCGCGCGGCCGTCGCGTCGAGATGCTGCCGCGAGATGTCGATGGGAACATAGGCATGAAGGTCGATCATCGCGTCGAGCAGCAGGCGCGTCTTCACGCTGGAGCCACTGCCATATTCGACGAGCGCGCAGCCCGGTCCGGCAAGTTCGGCGATATCGTTCGCGCACGCCCGCAGAATCGCGGTCTCGGTGCGCGTCGGATAGTATTCGGGCAGTTCGCAGATCGCATCGAACAATGCCGAGCCGCGTGCATCGTAAAGATACTTCGCGGGGATCGCGCGCGGGCGACTGCCGAGACCCGCGAGGACGTCGCGGCGGAAATCATTCCGATCGGCAAGCGCGACGTCGTCGCGTGCGAGAAGCGGGACGTTCATCGAAGATCCTCCGCCAGACGAATTCCACCGAACATCCAGCGCGCGTCGGGCGGAAAGAAGTTGCGATAGGTCGGCCGCGCATGGCCCGCGGGCGTCGCACTGCAGCCGCCCCGCAACACCATCTGGCTGGCCATGAACTTGCCGTTGTATTCGCCGATCGCGCCGGCCGCTTCGCGGTAACCCGGATAGGCGACGTAGGGGCTGGCGGTCCATTCCCAGACCTCGCCCCGTCCCTGCAGCACGTTCGCCGCCGTCTCCCATTCGGCTTCGCGCGGAAGCCGCTTGCCCGCCCATTTGGCGAAGGCCGCGGCCTCGAAGGCGCTGACATGACAGACGGGGCGCGAAGGATCGACCGGCTCGAGACCCGAAAGCGTGAAGACGTGCCAGGCGCCGTCCTTCCGCTCCCAATAGAGAGGCGCTTCCCATCCGCGGCTGTTCACGCATTCCCATCCCGCCGACAGCCAGAACTCCGCACGCCGGTAGCCGCCCTCCTCCATGAAGGCGAGATACTCGCCGCAACTCACCGGCCGGATGGCGATGGCGAAGGCATCGAGCCAGGAGCGATGGCGCGGCGCTTCGTTGTCGAAGGCGAACCCTTTCCCGTCGTGGCCGGTTTCGACGAGCCCGCCCTCGAACTCGCGCCAGGCTGGCGTGTCCAATGACGGCACTGCCGACGAACGCGCCGCACGATAGGCCGGCCGGAGTGGATTCATCGAAAGCGCGTGCTTGATGTCCATCAGGATCAACTCCTGATGCTGCTGCTCATGGTGCAGCCCGAGCTCGACGAGGTCGCGCGCCTGATGATCGGCGCCGAGGAAGTCGCTCATGGCGGCGGTGACGTGCCGGCGATAGGCCAGCACTTCCTCGACGCCGGGGCGCGTGATCATCCCGCGCTGCGGGCGCGGATGCCGCGGGCCGACGGCTTCGTAGTAGGAGTTGAAGAGATATTCGAAGGCCGGATCGAAGACGCGATAGCCCTTCCCGTGCGGCTTCAGGATGAACGTCTCGAAGAACCAGGTCGTATGCGCGAGATGCCATTTCGTCGGGCTGGCATCGGGCATCGACTGTACCGTCTGGTCCTCGGGCGACAGCGGCGAGGCCAGTTCTTCCGTACGACAACGCACAGCGAGGAAGGTGTCGAGGCCGTGCGCCTGCACGGAACGCGTCTGCAATCTGGGCACGGTACCTCCGCACGTCCTAACGTGGTGCCGGCCTGACCGGTTGCAAGAGCGACACCCTACGATCACCTTGTGAGCGTCCGCGCGCAGCCGTGAGGGAACAAGTGCCGATTTGCGAGATCGACCCGTGGCGCCTTCAATATTTCGAGAAGGCCGCATGCAATGCCAGCACCTTCATACCGACTGAGGATTCGGATGCCTGGCTCTGGAATCCGGCGCATCGCTGGACCTACGACAAGCTCGCGGTCGCGACGCGTCAGGGCCTCGACGCCGCGCCGCATGGCGTCGCACCGACCGCCTATCCCGTCTTCTCGAAGCCGATCTACAACCTGAAAGGCATGGGCGTGGGCAGCCGCACGCTGCGCTCAAAGGACGACTACGAATCCGCCTACCAGCCCGGACACATGTGGATGACCCTGCTCGACGGCGATCACATCAGCAGTGACGTGGCGCTGGTGGATGGCGCGCCGAAATGGTGGCGGCATGCGCGGGGAGTTGCCGCGGGTGACGGTACGTTCGACTATTGGGAGATCCGCAGCGAATCAGAACCGGCTGTCGAGTCCTGGGCGGGCGATTGGTGTCGCGTCAATCTCGCGGGCTACACCGGCATGGCCAATCTCGAAACGATCGGCGGCCGTATCATCGAGATGCATCTTCGCTTCGCCGATCAATGGCCCGATCTCTACGGAATCGGATGGGTCGAGGCGCTGGTGCGGCTCTACGAAAAACGGGAATGGTCCTATGCCGACGCGGACCGTCGCACGGGCTATAGCGTCGTGCTGTTCATGCCGCACGGCAAACACTACCGGCATCCACCGCTCTCGCTGCTTCGGAAGATCGAAGCGATGCCGGATGTGTCGAGCGTGCAGATTACCTTCCACGAAAAAGTGGCGCCGGAGCGCCACGCCATGCCACCCGGCGGGTTCCGGGTGGCCATCGTCAACTGCTGGGACCGTGCCGCAGGGAACGAAGCACGCTCCCTGCTGCGCGATCACTTCGCCACTTAGGAATTGCGGCGTGCGAAGCCCGTGACGAGGCTGACGAGGAACAGGACCAGTGCGACCACGAACAGGATCTGCGCGATACCCGTCGCGGTGGAAGCAATACCGCCGAAGCCGAAGAGGCCGGCCACCAGGGCGATCACGAGAAACATCAGGGACCAGTAAAGCATTTCGCGCTCCTTCAGCTTTGGCATTTGTCGTGCACCTAACGCCGTGGGGAGTGCGGCGGTTCCAGCGGGCAACCCCGCTTGGCGAATCGGCGTTGCTGGATGGATCAAGGCCTCGCGCCTTGCCCCTGAATCATCCGAACCCGGAGGTCGCCATGCAGCCTGAAGTCACTCCCACGGAAGCCCGCAGCGGCGTGGTCACCGGCCGTGTTTTTCTCGTGCTCACGCTCTCCTCAATCGGCGCGATTGCCGCGTTGGCGCTTGCCTGGTACCTGCTCGTCCCGCACGGATAGGCTAGACTGAACGGATGAAAACGCTCGCGCTCAGTTACCTCGTCGCCCTCGTCGTGCTGGCCATCGTGGATGGCATCTGGCTGGGCGTGGTCAGTCGGGAGTTCTACAAGGCGCGGCTGAGCCACATGCTCCTCGATCAACCGATCTGGAGCGTGGCGATCCTGTTCTACTTGATACACGCCGCCGGCATCGCGGTGTTCGCCGTTCCCCCAGCCTTGAGCGCGGGGACTTGGACGAGCGCCCTGCTCTACGGCGGACTGTTCGGCTTCTGCGTCTATGCCGCCTACGACATAACCAATCTGGCGACCTTGCGCGGCTGGCCCATGGCGGTCAGCGCGGTCGATCTCGCCTGGGGAACCGTGGCGACCGCGTTCACGACTCTCGTCACCGTCCTGGTGGTAAGACCCTGATCAGGACCGGCTGTCGTCGAACTCCGGATGGCGGCGGACATAGGCTACCACGAAGCTGCAGGCCGGGACGATCCTGAAGCCCTGCTTGCGGGTATCTTCCAGGGCCGCTTTCACGATCCTGGCACCGATCCCCTTTCCCTCGTCTTCCGGCGGGACCTCGGTATGGGTGAAGATGCGGGCGTCGCCCTGCTGGCGGTAGGCGGCGATTGCCAGCCCGTGCTCCACCTCGAGTTCGTAGCGGTTCTGGGCGGCGTTATGCGTGACAGTCATTTCTTAGGCCCCTCCAATCGGTCGGTACGCCACCTGGGATCGTGCGATCCGGCATGACGGTTCAATGCCGGATCGCAGGACGGGTTGCCTACCGGTCGACTTCCCAGAACATCGGATACGAGGACTGGATCAATCCCTTGAGGTTCGACCTGTAGCCGGCGGGGATGGTGAACTGCCCCCACATCAGCGACGGAACGAGTTCGTAGGCGATGACCTGGATGTCGGCCGCGATCTTCTTGCGCTCTTCCAGAGTGCTCGCCCGGGTGTAGGCCTTCAGCAGGTCCGGGATGCGGTTGTCGCAGGACCAGCCGGGGAAGTCGTTGCACGTCGCGGCCACGTAGAAGTGGGTGAGCGGCGAGTACATGTCCGTCCCGTTGGAGTAGACGGGGAACATCGACCAGCCTTCCTTCTTGCCGCGGCGCGCGAGCACGGTCGGCCAGTCGCGCGGCTGCTGCTCCACGTTGAAGCCGACGTCCCTCATGTTCTGGACCAGCACGCGCGAGGCGGTCTGGCTGATGGAACCCGCGACTTCGAGCACGATCACCGGCTCGTTCTTGTAGCCGGACGCCTTGAGCTCCGCACGCGCCGCCGCAAGGTCGAACTTGGCGACGCCCGCACCGGCATCGGTCGAGAGCGGCGCTCCGCACATCCAGAAGGAGGAGCAATCCTTGGTCTGATACTTGTCCGGAACACCGATGGCGGTGAGCGTCGCATTCTGGTCGACCAGCTTCCACATCACCTTGCGCACCGCCGGATTGTCGAACGGCGGAGAAGCGTGGTTCAGCCGGAAGTTGCCCTGGAACTGGTGGAGTCCGCCCAGGCCAAGCAGCTTGACGTTCTTTTCCTTCTCGAGGACCGGCAGCATGTCGAACGGCAGGTACTGCATGTAGTCGATCTCGCCCGCGATCAGGGCGTTGGCGCCCGTCGACTGATCGGGCATCACGCGCAGGGTGAGCTGGTCGATCTTCACGTTCTTGCCGCCCGTCAGGAAGTCCGGCGCTTCCTTGCGTGGCACGTAGGCGGCATTGCGCTCCAGGATCATGGCATTGCCCGGCCGCCACTGGTCCTTGACGAAGCGGAAGGGCCCCGACCCGATCGGCTCAGGGATGCGCTGATCGGCCGGCGTCGCCGCCAGCCGGGCCGGCATCATCACCGGGAGCGGCGCGTTGGGCTTGCCCAGCACGTCGAGAAGCAGCGGGAACGGCTGCTTCAGCACGAACTTGATGGTCTTCGGATTCGTCGCTTCCAGCTTGTCGGTATCTGCCATCAGCATCTTGCCCAGCGGATCGCGCACCGACCAGCGCTTGAGGGACGCAACGCAGTCCTCGGCCGTCACCGGGTTGCCGTCGTGCCACTTGAGGCCGTCGCGCAGCACGAAGGTCCAGGTCAGCTTGTCGGGGCTGCTGTCGAAGCTCTCGACCATCTGCGGCTTGATCTCGCCCTTGTCGTTCATGGCGAAGAGCGTGTCGAAGACGTGCGTGCCGAAGGTTCGCGTGATGGCGGCCGTGGTCGCGTGCGGATCGAGGATCGTCACCTCGGATTCGAGGACGACCGTCAGGCCCTTGGCGGCGCGCGCCTCGCGCGGCCGAATCAACGAAGCGCTCGCCAGGGCGACACCGCCCGCCAGTGCCGTCCGACGTCCCAGTACAGAATTACGCATGCAAGATTCCCTTAAATCCCGGATGCCCACCGTAGCGGTCTTTCATCGCAAACGAAACGGGCCGGCCCTCCTTTCGGAGAGCCGGCCCGCGACAGTCGAAATTCGTCCGGATCAAGCCGGGGAGATCACCCGGCAGATCACCCGATCGACGAAGGTGGTAACCGGCGGGCCATAGACCGGGAAGCCCCAGCGCTCACCCGGCCCCGACGGCTGCAGGACCACTCTCGTATCCTGGACCGGCCGGCCGCCATTGGTGAACGTGCAGCCGACCACAGCTTCGACGACGTTCGCGCTGTTGTTCGTCACATACAGCACCGACAACCAGTTCTGCTGCGGCACGGCCTGCAGCCACGGGCTGTCGATCACCACCACGGGAACGGTCGGGCCCGCGGTGATCGGAACGGTGCCCATCAGGTTGCCCCTGGGACGCTGCACGACGACCTGCGTGCTGCCGACCTGGCTGTTCGGGTCGAACGCCTTGTCAGCCTGGGTCTGCGGCATCGCCGCCTGCTGCTGCGGGGTCTGGTTGTCCTTACTGACGTTCTCGGGCGTCCAGACCTTGCCGGTCCGCTCATCCTTGAACTGGGTGAGGCCGTTGGCCGAAACGCCGGCCCCGACGGTCCCCGGAGCCTGCGCGAAGGCCGACGCCGCAGCGAGTGTGACGATGCCGGCCATCGAGGCCAGCGTGAGCGCGCGTTTCATGATGGTCACTCCTCACATGTCCCGGAAGCGGCGCTGTTCCCAGGTGCCAACCTGCGCCTCGGCCTCTTCCTTGGTGATGCCGTAGCGGGCCTGGATCTTGCCCACGAGCTGATCGCGGCGGCCCTCGATGGCGAGCAGGTCGTCGTCGGTCAGCTTGCCCCACTGCTCCTTCACGGCGCCCTTGGTCTGGCCCCAGCTTCCCTTGAACTTCTCCCAGATCGTCTTGGCATCGCTCTGGGTCGTCGTCTGGCCCGTGGTCTGCGCACCCGCGACCAGTGGCAGGGATACGACGGCGAGACCCGCGCAAGCCGCGAGCATGGCGATGGAACGCATGTGAATGTCCTCCTGGATGGGACGGGTTAACGGCCCCGGCAGAACGAGGTTGCCCGTCGGATTTGGGGCAAGGCCGCCACGCCGGAAGGCTTCAGACCCAGAAGGATTTCACCAGAAAGGCAAACGGTATGACGATCAGCATCGCCGCGTAGAGATCCATGAGTTCGCCCGCCAGCGGGCTGTGATCGGCCTGGTCCTGGGTCACCCTGTTGGACGCTTCGGGCACTTGGTTGGACTTCATGTTCCCCTCCACGATTGCCTCACGCTCGACAGATGAACGCCGCAAAATCGTGCCCGGTTGCAGCGGCCGCGCGTGATTGTTGGGGAAACGGGGATGCCCCTCAGGGCACGGTGCGCACGGCATGATCCAGCGCCTGCTGAAGGTCGATCGAGGAATAGGGTTTCGAGATGAAATGCATCCGGTCGGCCTGCGTACCCGAGCGACCGTAGCCGCTGGCGATCACCACCGGCAGAGACGGGTACTTTTCCCGCACTTTCGCTGCGAGCTCCTCGCCGCTCATGCCCGGCAAGCCGACATCCGTCAGAAGCAGATCGAATGCCTGTTCCTGCGCCAGGAGCTCCAGCGCCGCCTCCCCGCTCCCGACACCGGCCACCGAGCACCCCAGCCTTTCGAGCATGTCGGTCGTGGACATCCGCAGAACCACCTCGTCCTCGACGAACAGGACGCGCCGCGACGGGCTTTGCTCCACAGGCTGCTCGACCCGCCCGGGCGACGTTTTGGCCGGCGAGGCCGCGGGTGTCGGGCGTCGATTGGCCAGCACGCTGCGCAGCTTGGCGGAGAGCGCGTCGCTGCTGTAGGGCTTGGCGATCATGGGATAGCCGGAGCGGGTATGATCGGGGATCAGACCGCGGGCGAAACCGGAGGTCAGAAGCACTGCAATGCCCGGCCGCAGCCTCTGCGCGTGTTGCGCGAGTTCGACGGCCGTTATGGTTCCGGGCATCACGATGTCGGTGAACAGCAGGTCGAACGCCGGGTCCTTCTCTAGAAGAGCCAGCGCGACGTCGGGATCCTCGGCGGCCTCGACGCGGTAGCCCCAGCCCGCCAGCATGTCGATGACGGCACGCCTGACATCCTCGCTGTCCTCGACCACGAGGATGCGCTCCGTGCCGCTCACCGCGCTCCCGGAATCGGTCCGCTCCTCCGGCACCGGGTCCTCGGTCCTGGGCAGGTAGAGCTTCACGCTGGTGCCCTGCCCGATCGCGCTGTCGATTCGGATGTGACCGTTCGACTGGCGCACGAAGCCATAGACCATGCTGAGCCCCAGTCCGGTGCCTTTTCCGTCGCCCTTGGTCGTGAAGAAGGGATCGAACGCCTGGGCCACGATCTCCGGCGGCATGCCGGTGCCGGTGTCACTGACATCCACCAGCACGTAAGGCCCGGGCGTAACGTCGGGATGGAGGGCGGCGTAGCGGCGGTCGAGAGTCGCGTTCGAAACCTCGACCCTGACGGTGCCGCCATCGGGCATGGCATCCCGCGCATTGATCGACAGGTTGAGGATGGCGTTCTCGAGCTGGCCCGCATCGATCTTTGCGTTCCACGGATCGTCCGTCACCTTCAGCTCTATGGCGATGCGCTCGCCCAGCGAATGGCGCATCAGGTCCGCAAGGTCGCCGACCAGCCTCGCCACGTTCGTCGGCTGCGGCGTCAGCGGCTGGCGGCGCGCGAAGGCCAGGAGCTGCTGGGTCAGGCGGGCGCCACGATCGGCCGCCGCCGTTGCGCTCTGCACCCGCGAGGCCATCGCGGCATTGTCGCCGACCTCGCCCTTCAGAAGGTCGAGGTTGGCGCGAATGACCTGCAGGATGTTGTTGAAGTCGTGCGCCATGCCGCCAGTGAGCTGGCCGGTCGCTTCCATCTTCTGGCCCTGGCGCAACGCCGCCTCGTCATGCAGCTTCTCCGTGATGTCGACGCAGCGCACCACCGCGCCGCCACCCGCCATCTCGCCGCGATAGATCTCGTAGTCGCGTCCATCATGGGCGGCGCGAACGACCGCGGAGCCCTTCGGAGATGTGGCGCCTAGATCGAGAGGCAGAAGCAGCGCCCGCGTCGCGGGCGAGCGTTCCGACAGGAGCTGCTCGAGCGTCGGCGGCGCCTGCTTGCCCGGCTCCCATTCCGCCAGCTTCGCGAAGGCCTCGTTCCAGGCCACCACCGTCCGCTGGTCGTCGACGACGAAGATCGGGTCGTGCAGGCTTTCCAGCGTGGCCTGCAACAGCCGCGACCGGCCGGCGAGTTGGAGCTGGCTGCGCTCCAGCCGGGACGCACTGCGCACGACGATGTAGATGCCGACGATCAGGCAGACGAAGGCGCCCGCCATGACCAGTAGTCCCGCAATATCGGCCTGCTCCTGCTCGGACCGCAGCGCCGTCACGCGCCGCGCGAGCAACAGCCTCTGCCCCTCGACCAGGGCATCGCCCAGCAGACGGATCTGTCCCAGCATCGCCCGGCCGGCACCGGTGCGGTCGAGCGCCAGCGCGGCCTCCCGGCCGTTCAACTGGTAGGCGCCCACCGTTGCATTGAGCTGCTCGAACTTCTGCAACGTGACGTTCCGGAACTCCTGGAACTGGCGCGTCGTGTCGGGATCGCCGGCCACCATGGCCTCGATCAGGCGCATGTTCGTCTCTATTCGCAGACGCGCCCGTTCGTAGGGTTCGAGGCTGGTGATGTCGCCCGTCAAAAGGAAGCCGCGAATGCCGATCTCGGCGTCCTGCACCGCAATCACCATTTCGCGCATCAGCGCCATCGTGTCGTAATTTGCAACCACGAGCCGCTGCTGGCGGGTAGCGGACTTGGAGTGGGCCAGGGCCAGCATCAACCCCGTCGCGATCAGCACCGCGAGCGTGATGCCCGCGATCACGCCGGTCGAACGCGCCGATCGCAGCAGGCTAGGCATTTGCCGGATCGTCCGCCGCCGGCGTCGGGAAGGTCACCACCACCCGATTGCCACCAGCCGGCTTGCGCTCGATGGTGACTTCGCCACCGAGCTGCATGGCAAGGCCCCGGATCAGCGTGAGCGCAAATCCGCCCCGTCCCTCGGGAACCGGCGCGCCGTCATCGCGGGCCATGCCGTTGTCCTCGATGACGAGCTGCACCTCATCGCCTTGCTCGCTGGTCTCGATGCGGATTTCCGGCGTCGGCGAGCGGCTGAAATCGTGGCTGAGGGCGATGCTGACGGCTTCGGTGACGATGAGGCCGATCGGGATCGCGGTATCGGGACCCACCGCCATGATCGGCGCACGGATGTGATAGCGCGGCGCCTGGCGGCCCGCGGGCGTGCGGCCGACCGAGATCTGGCGCACGAGGTCGCTGATGAACTGCTGGAAATCCACCAGCGACCAGCTCGACCGCTCGTAGAGGTGGCGATGAAGGATCGAGAGCGTGAGCACGCGGTTCTGCGCATCGCCGAAGAAGCGACGGATGCGCGGCGACCTGATCTCTCCGGCCTGGAGGTTGAGCAGGCTCGATATCATCTGGAGATTGTTCTTCACCCTGTGGTGAATCTCACGAAGCATGTGGTCGCGCTGCTCGACGTTCGCGCGCAGCGCCGCCTCGCGGCTGGTGATCGCTTCCGCCATCGCCGTGACACCGGCGCCGACGGACGCCATTTCGGGCGACCACGGGTGGGGCGGAGCCAGCATGATGTTTTCGCCGCGCGCGACCTTGTCGGCAAAATCCTGGATGTAGCGCAGCGGCCGCACGCACCAGCGATCCGCGCCAAACCAGATCACCACCAGGACGACGATGACCGACAGAACAACCAGCAGGAAATGGGTCCAGGGGGCGGACAGGAGCACCCACCCCTCGGGGCTCGGCGCCGACACCACGACGAAGAGTGCACTGCCTCCGACGGGTCTCACGCGAAACTCGTAGAAGGCCGCGTCCTGGCCCATGTCCGCGAAGGCCAACCGGCCGCCGGACAGGACTTCGGCGAAGCGCGCAGGCACGGGCAGCCGGCGCATCGCCTGTGCGTCTCCCGCGATCGCCGCGCCGGACCGGTCGACCACGGCCACGGCGATCCCGGGAGGGCCTTCGACCTGGGCGGCAGTCTCGGCGAGCGCCTTGAGCGTGATGCCGAGGGCACACATGCCCACGAAGGTACCATCGCGCGTGACGGGCAGCGCGATGGGGACAATGGGCTTGGGGGCGATGCGACTGACGATCGTGTCGCCGACGACGATCCTCGTCGACGAGCGGACCTTCTGGAAGAAGTCCCGGTCGGCGAAGCTCATCCCAAGGCCGGCGGGTGCCGTCGAACAACGCCCGATGCCCTGCCCGTCCGTGACGAACGCGGCCGAATACTGTTCGGGGTAAGCGGTCAGCAGCTTCGACAGATAGCTCTCGCAACGGCCGACGGCCGACGGCTCTCCGGCGGCGGCACCCTCGACCGACTCGTCGGCACATGCAGCCGACAGCATCCTCTGCGAGGCCTCGAACAGGCCGCCGTAGCGGGCGACGGACAGATCGGCGACGGCCCCCAGCTCGGCGCCCAGGCGAGCGACGCCGGCCGCCTCTTCCTTATCAGCCTGCCAGGCCGCCAGCCCGAGGACAGGCAACAAGGCCAGTGCAACGAGCGTGACGAGCTTGGAGCGAAGCGACCAGCGCGCCACCAACCGCCTCGGCTCAGATCGATACGGTATCGAGTGCCTGGGCGATCGCCGCACGCAGCAGATCGGGGTCGAACGGCTTCGAGATCACGAACGCAGGCTCGACCTGCTTGCCGGTGAGGAGCCGTTCGGGAAAGCCCGTGACGAAGATCACCGGCACCGACATCGACTTCATGATCTGGTTCACGGCGGAGATGCCGCTGTCGGAACCGCGCAGCTGGATGTCGGCCAGCACGAGATGCGGCGAATGCTTCTTGGCGAGCTCGATCGCCGTCTTCTCTGTCGCGGCGATACCCACGACCTCGTGGCCGGCGTTGCGCACGATGTCGGCGACGTCGAGCGCGATGACGGCTTCGTCCTCGATGACAAGGATGCGGACCGACGCGACGCGCTGCAGTTCACGGCGTGCTTCCTCGAGGCTGCGCTCCGCCTCGTCGACGCTGACGCCCAGAATGTGGGCGGCATCGGAAACGGTAAAGCCCTCGAGGACGGTGAGCAGGAGCACCTGGCGCTGCATCGGCGCCATGTCGGTCAGCGATTCCTTCAGGCGCCCGCGAACGCTCTCGCTGCCGGCCGCCGCTTCCTCGATCTGGCCGAAGGGCTGGCGCAGTCGATGGAACAGCGCGAACACGCCGACCTTCGTATCCTCCGCCTCGGCAATCAGTTCCGGCTGCTGAACGGCCACCTCGGCGCAGAGACGAACCCATTCGTCCCCCTGCTGCTGCGAGCCGGTAACGGCCCGGGCGTAGCGGCGCAGGAAAGGAAGCGTCCTGGTGATTGCCTCCGACACTTTCTTGGAAGCTACCTGCTCTTCAGCCACGTCGTTCTCCCTCATCTCTCGAAAGTCGTTTCTCGCGTCACGCGGCGCTTGGTGCAACGCCTACCCTACGCCTTGTGCGCCGGTAGACAACTTGCCGCTGGTGCCGGCTCTCCTCGGCACCGACAAAATGCGTAGGGACGGGCTCACCCGACCCGTCCGCAACGCCTCGTCTCCATCCTTTTAGGTTATCGCTCCGGCGCCGTCACCGCGCCGATCGTGGCGCCCGCGGCACCGCCGATCACGGCCCCAGCCACCGGATTGCCGACGGTCGAGCCCACGACCGCACCGGTGCCGGCCCCGATCGCGCCGCCCGTGAGGGCCCGGTCGACAGGTCGATTGCCACACGCGCCGACCAGAAGGGCCAGTGACACCACTGCCGATGCAGTCATTAGTCTTTTCATGATCTTCCCCCGCAGACTATTCGCTTCAGTGAAGCCAACCCAGCATCCACATCAGCAGGAGCACGGGAATCGGAACCCCCAGAAACCAAAGCAGAGCGGCGCGTCCCATGAGATCCTCTTTTGATCCTTGATGGCTGAATGAGATTTCCGTGTGGCAACGCTCCGGCGCCGCCATGGTTCCCACAAGCCGATTCCGAGTATCCCTCTCACAACAAAAACGCCGGGATGTGGTTGCCGATGCGATTTGCCCTTTCGGCCCGACCTCACGATCCCCAAATAAACGAGTGATGAAGGATGAGATCGTCGCTCTTCTGCCGGATCTGCGTGCCTTTGCGCGTTTCATGTGTCGCGAGCGGGAAGCGGCGGACGATCTCGTCCAGAACACCATTCTCGCCGCGCTCGACAAGCGCGAGCAATTCATGCCCGGGACGAACCTGAAGGGCTGGCTGTTCACCATCATGCGGAATCGATTCTATTCCGACCTCCGCACGCAGCGTCGCCGCCCGCTCACCATAGACAACGAGGCGGCCGCGCCGCTTCCCGCGGTGGATAACCCCGAAGCCACGCTCGCCCTGAAGGAGTTGTCCTCGGAATTGTGGAAACTCAATCCGCAATCGCGGGAGGCGCTGGTCCTGATCGGCGCCGGCGGATTCTCCTATGAGGAAGCGGCGAGCCTGTGCGGTTGCTCGGTCGGCACCCTCAAAGCGCGGGTTTCGCGAGCCAGAAAGCTCCTGTCGGAAAAGCTCCAGTAGCGCCTCGTGACCGGATTTCTGCAGGTTTTTCAAAGAA
The DNA here is from genome assembly GCA_001557035.1 of Rhodospirillaceae bacterium CCH5-H10. Taxonomy (GTDB): domain Bacteria; phylum Pseudomonadota; class Alphaproteobacteria; order Reyranellales; family Reyranellaceae; genus Reyranella. Next base: position 23,687 of record LSKJ01000762.1, read on the forward strand.
TTAAAAATAATAGTCGTCGTCGTGTAACCAATTGGCCTCCCCGACATTCGTTCAGTACACGACGCATCAATTCGGGAGACACCTACATGACGACGCAGACCCAGGACTCCGGCGACTTCCACGAGCAGCTGAAGACGATCCTGCCCCGCCTGCGCATCTATGCACTGTCGTTGACCCGGGACCGCGATCAGGCGGACGATCTGGTCCACGATACCGTTATCAAGGCTCTCACCGGTCGCAACAGCTTCCAGCAGGGCACCAATCTGGCGGCCTGGCTGTTCCGTATCCAGCGCAACGAATTCATTTCCGGCCTGCGCCGCCGCCGTCCGACCGTCCCCGTCGACACGGCCATCGCGGAAACACTGTCTCACCCCCCCCATCAGGAAAGCGGATTGGTCATGCGCGAGTTCATGTCGGCGTTCGGCAAGCTCGCGGCGGCCCAGCGTGAGGCTCTTCTCCTCGCAGTCCTCGAGGGCCTTCCCTACGAGACGATCGCCGAGCACACCGGTGTGTCGGTCGGTACCGTGAAGAGCCGCATCTCCCGCGCGCGGGACACGCTGGAGCGCCTGTTGCTGGAGGGTGATACCCGTCACCCGACGGACACGCGCCGTCCCTCCGTCGACCGTCGTGACGACGCTCTTGCCGCGACCACCCGTTAAGGCCTCTTTTCAGCCAGGCGTTTGAGTGCGACATAGTCATGAGTGGTCCCACGGGGAGAATTGAATGGGTCGGACAGGATCCCGCGGAGTGGGTTTCCGCCCCCGGGGAGCGTGTTATGGCGACCAATGACGATATGGCTGAGGATGGTCGCGCTGCTAAGTCAGCGCGTGCCAAGCCCAAGGGCAACGATCGCCCCTTCGACATGTGGCTGCACAAGCAGCTACATGCGATGTACGACGAGATCGCGAGCGAGCCTCTTCCCGACGATCTGCTCAACCTTATCGACAAGGACGCCGCGAGCGCAGGCAAGAAAGGTTCTTCCACGGACGAGCCTTCCAAGAAGTAGGTTTTACGTTTCGCGCTGATAGCCTGATACAACCGCCCCGCATCCGGGGCGGTTTGCTTTTGTGCGCCCCCGTAGAAGAAATGGCGGCAGTCTCGCGACCGCCGCCACCCCTGTCCGCGGATCGCCGGTCAGCCCGGCCGACGCTCCACGTACTCCTGTTCCGTGGCAGGCTAACGGGCGCGACCTGTCGGGGGTTCCTCGCCTCGGCTATACAGGCCCAACGAAAACGGGAGCAAAGCAATGAAACTGTTCGATCTTTCGGGCCGGGTGGCCGTCGTCACGGGCGGCAATGGCGGGATCGGTCTCGGCATGGCCAAGGGCATGGCACTCGCAGGCGCCACCGTGGTCGTTGCCGGCCGCGATGCCGGGAAGAACGACGCTGCAGTCGCGGAGCTCAGGGCCATCGGGGCAAATGCCAGCGCGATTGCGGTCGACGTTCTGCAGGAGGAGTCGTGCCGCGCCCTCATATCCGGCGCCGTGAAGGCCCACGGTCGCCTCGACATCCTGGTCAACAACGCTGGCATCAACATCCGCAAGCAGCCGCAGGAATACACGCTCGCCGAATGGCACCAGGTGCTCGACAGCAATCTGACCAGCGCCTTCCTGTGCAGCCATGCCGCCTATCCCGAGATGAAGAAGGGCGGCGGCGGCAAGATGATCAACATCGGCTCGATGATGTCGATCTTCGGCGCGTCCTTCACCACCGCCTACGCTGCCAGCAAGGGCGGCATCGTGCAGATGACCAAGGCGATGGCCACCGCCTGGGCCCGGGACAACATTCAGGTGAACTCGATCCTGCCCGGCTGGATCGACACCGCCCTCACCCAGCGGGCACGCCGCGACGTGCCGGCCCTGCACGATTCCGTGCTGAACCGCACGCCGGCCGGCCGCTGGGGCACGCCGGAGGATTTCGCCGGCATCGCGGTCTTCCTGGCCGCACCGGCCTCGGACTACGTCACGGGCGCCGCCATCACCGTCGACGGCGGATACTCCGTCCAGGGCTAGGGATCAGGGCGACACGATGCGGCAGGTGGCCCGATCGACGAACAGGTCCGTCTTAGGCCCATGGATCACGACACCGCCGCGCACGCCCGCGCCGATGCCCGGCAGCAGTACCCGCGTATCCTCGACCAGCTTGCCGGCATTGGTGAAGCGGCAGTCGATCATCGGCGCCAGCGTGCCCGCGCTGTTGTTGTTGACGTAAAGCACCACCTGCCACCGCCGGGACGGCACGGCACGCAGGCTGGCATTGTCCATGGTCACGAGCGGCGTCGAAGGCCCGGCCGTCGGGCTGGACCAGCCCAGCGGCACGAAGGCCGGCCGCTGTACCACCCGCCCCTCTATGCGGGCCGCCTGCGCCAGCGGATCGAAGGCCAGGTCCGCCGGCGTCGGCTTGCCGATCGGCCCCTGCCCGACATTCTGGGGAGTCCAGATCTGACCGGTCTTGGGATCGCGAAACTCGGGCCCACCGGGGGTCGCCGGGATGTCGATGCTGCTGCGCGGAGCAGACGACGACGTCGCCGGAGATTGGGCAACCGCCGCTGAAGTCAGCGTCGTTGCGAACAGCGCGGCCAGTATCGTCTTCGGCATCAGCATGGAATTGGGCTCCCTTCCCGTCGGCGTCAGTCTCAACCGAGAGACAGCTTCAGTGCAACCCAAAGCCCGCCGACGGCGATGGCCGGCCCGTAGGGCACCCGGCTCCGCAGCCGATTGCGCAGTGTCGCCTCTCCCCGGCTCGAGACGGGGCCGATCGGCGCCCCTGCCATGATGGCGAGGCCGAGCACACCGCCCACCAGCGCCGTGACCAGCAAGAGATCGACGACGTGGGCGGGACCGGCGAACAGGCCGACAGCGGCAAGAAACTTCACGTCACCGCCGCCGATCATTCCGCTCGCAAAGGCCACCGCACCCGCGCAGAACAAACCGGCCGCGCAGGCGACCGAAACCCCAAGAAAAAGCGGTGAAAGTTCGCCTGTAAGCCAGCCGGCGACAGCCCAGACGCCGAACAGGGCGGCGATGCCGAGCGACAGCTCGTTGCCGATCCTCAGGGTCCGCAAATCCTGCCAGGCGGCCACGAGCAGAAGGCCTGCCAGAAGGACAAGGCAGCCGGTCTGGAAGAGCAATCCCAGATGCGGCAAGGCCTGCGACTACCGGTTAGTTGAGGGCGTTGGTCGCCGCGCCGAGGACGTGGCTCACCTTGCCGCTGACGGAACGCATCGACGCAATGGCTGCGACGGCGATCAGCGAGGTGATGAGGGTGTACTCGACCGCGGTGGCGCCGTCGGTGTTCTTCATCAAGCGGCGGAAAATCGAAAGCATTTCTATCTCCAGCTCAATATTGACGGCCGCCCAGCAGCCCGCTCGAAATCACTTAGCAAGCGTACTTAAAGTGAATTGGCAGGTCAATTGAAACTAGACCAATTTGTGTCATCTTTTCTAACAATATGATTTTTATAGGGAATTTTTGCGCGTCGCTGCCATCGCCCTGCGAATCGCCGCCCATCCTGCGAAAGCCAGAAATCAGGAATTTGACTCGGCTTCAAAGCTCGCGAGAACCCGCGCCGCCGCCGTCCAGAAGCACAGCAATGCGACGATTCCGGCCAGCCAGGAAAAAGCGTCCGGAAATAGGCAGAACAGCACGAAGGCCAGGATCGTCTCCGTCCCTTCCATGAGGCCCGCCGAATGGAAAAAGGATTTGCGCCCCCGCGCCCCGGTATCGGCCTCCCCCCGGCCGGCGGCCATGACGGCCCGTCCCAGGAAGGAAGCGCAGGTGCAGACGAAGGAAGCGAGCAACACCGCGGCCCAGACCGAGTTTTCCGGCCGCGCCAGGGCGAATCCCAGCGGAACGGCGGCATAGAAGACCATGTCGCAGACGATATCGAGATAGCCGCCCTGGGCCGTCGGCCGGCCATGGCGGGCGACGGCGCCATCCAGCCCGTCGAGCAGGCGATTGACGAGGATCACGCACAGCGCGAGTCCGTAGTGCCCGAACGCCAACAGAGGCACGCTGGACAGGCCGATGGCGAGGCCGGCAAGGCTCACGGTATTGGCCGAAACCCCGCGGGACGCGATCCACGCGCCAGCGCGATCGAGCGGCGGGTCTATCCAGCGACGCAGGACGGGATCGAGCACCGGCGTCGCCGCAGGCTATTCGCGCGGCGGCATTCCATTGTCGACGGAGCGCAGCGGCACGACCGCCGCCGCCTCGGCGGCCTTGCGGTCCTGCAGCGTCTGGCGGCGATGGGAGGCTATGCTGAACGGGATCAGGCACAAATACCCCAGGCCGATCAGCGACAGCGCAATCCAGGGAGCACTGGCCAGAACACCCATCACCAGAGCCGCCGCAAGCAGCGCCGGCAGCACCAGGTGACGCGGTATCCGGCCCTTCTTGAAGGAAAAGGTGGGAAGGCGGCTGACCATGAGGCCACCGACGGCCACCAGTACGACGCCCACGACCACGGCATGGCGCGGCCACGCAGCCTCGATTTCGAAGCTCACCATCAGCGGCATCAGGGCGAGCAACGCCCCGGCCGGCGCCGGAACCCCGGTGAAGAAGGAGCCCGTCCAGGCGGGCGGCGGCACATCCGCTTCCAGAGCGGTGTTGAAGCGCGCAAGCCGCAGGGCCGAGCAGATCGGGAACATCAGCGTCACGACCCAGCCCAGGGCGCCCGCATGGGTGAGCGAGGCGAGGTAGAGCACGAGCGCGGGCGCCACGCCGAAGCAGAGGAAATCCGACAGGGAGTCGAGTTCGGCACCGAACCGGCTGGTCACACCCAGCCGCCGCGCGACCCGCCCGTCGAGCGCATCGAAGATCGCCGCCACGATGATCGCGATCACCGCGAGCCGCATCTGGCCTTGGAGGCCGAAGCGGATGGCCGACAGGCCCGAGCAAAGCGCCGCGAGCGTCAGGATGTTGGGGATCAGGCGGTTGATCGAGAACCCGCGCAATCCGCTCCGCTGTGAACGCCGCTCGCTGTCCATGTCCCTGCTCCGTCCCTGCACCCCGGGGCGCTAGAATTCGATGGCGGTTCGCGGCCCCGAAACGACGGGATCGAGTTCGGCCATCACGGTCTCGCCGCCGATCATGCGCTGGCCCGGCGAAACCAGCAGGCGCGCACCTTCCGGCAGGTAGAGATCCGTACGACTACCAAAGCGGATGTGGCCGAATCGTTCCCCCGCGACGACTGCCTGCCCCGGCTTCACGTAGCAGACGATACGGCGGGCCACGTAACCCGCGATCTGCACGCAGCCGATGAGCCTTCCGTCGGCACGGCGCAGGGCCACGGCTGTACGCTCGTTGTCCTCGCTCGCCTTGTCGGCGTTGGCGCTCAGGAACTTGCCCGGCCGGTAGGCCACCACCTCGACGGTTCCCGCGCAGGGGCTGCGGTTGATGTGCACGTCGAACACGCTGAGGAAGATCGACACCCGCGTCAGCGGCTTGTCGCCCAAGCCCAGCTCGGCGGGCGGCACGGCATCGACCACCATCTGCACCAGCCCGTCGGCCGGCGCGATCAGCAGCCCGTCATCCTGCGGCACGCCGCGCGGCGGGTCGCGGAAGAAGTAGATCGACCACAGAGTCACGACCATCAGGGGCCAGAACAGCCACGCCACGCCAGTCAGCGCCGCCAGGAACGTCGCGGTCGCGAAAAGACCGATGAAGCGCCATCCGTCGGCAAGGATCGGCACCAGGAAATTTGCCAACATGGGTCGGGCGCACTCCGTTTGCGAAGGTCAGTTGACCTTGGGCAGGCTGAGAATTTGCCCCGGATATATCAGATCGGGATTTTTTACCTGATCTTTGTTTGCGGCGAAAATGACGGTGTGGTGCCACCCCGCGCCGTAGTGGGCCTGGGCGATGTTCCAGAGGTTGTCGCCCCGGACGATGTGCAGGCGCCGTGCGTCGCTGCTCGACACCGGCGCCACGACGACACGCTCGAACGGCAATTCGAGCCGCGCGACCGGCCGGCCGTCCTGGGCGATCCGGTCGAGTCTCAACAGATGCTTGCCCGGCGCGATCGGTTCGACCGGCTTCAATCGCCAGCGGCCGTCCGTGGCGGCCAGGCCCTCGGCCACCATCTTGTCGTTGACGTAAGCCCTGACGACGGTGCCCGGAGCGGCGAGGCCGGATACGGTGACATGGCCGAGATCGTCGTAGTCGACCGTGGACAGAGAGAGATCGGCGGCCTTGGGCAAGCCTGCGGCCGTCGGCGGCTGCACGACGGTCGCGGCGCCGGACGGCGGCGAAATCATCACCAGCGTCTCGGCGCGCGGCTGGGCGGGCGCGCTCGCCGTCGGCGGTTCCGGCACCACGG
>LSKJ01000763.1 GCA_001557035.1 Rhodospirillaceae bacterium CCH5-H10
CCTTGAGGCCCGCCGTATTGTTCCGCGCCCACGGCAGGAGGTTCCGCAGACCGTAGAGGGCGCCTTCCTGGGCGAGGCGTGGCGGACAGATCGAGACGCAGTCCATGGCCTTCTCGATCTCGGCCATGAGTCCGGTTCCGGCGGTGACGGCGCCGACGCGATAGCCCGTGAGCGCAAAGACCTTCGAGAAACTGTAGAGGTGCACGAGCGTGTCGCGCCAGTCGGGCCGGCTGAAGAGATCGTGCGGCCGCGTGCCCTCGGGCAGAAAATCCTTGTAGGTCTCGTCGAGCAGCAGGGCGATGCCGTGCTTCTTCGCGAGTTCGTAGAAGGCGTGGATCGTCTCCGGCGGATAGACGGCCCCGGTCGGATTGTTGGGCGAGATCAGGATGATCGCGCGGGTGCGAGGCCCGATCAGCTTCTCGGCGTCTTCCGCGTTCGGCACCGCGCCGGAGCCGGGGCGGAAGTCGAGCGAGACCGGCTCGACGCCCTGCATCCGCATCCACATGTCGTGATTGAAATAGTGAGGCCTCGGCAGGATCACCTGATCGCCCGCCTTGGCGATGCTCATCAGGGCGAGGCAGAAGGCCTGGTTGCAACCCGACGTGATGCCCACCTCGGCAGGCGTGATCGGCGCGCCGTAGAAGTCCGTGAGATGGTTCGCGTAGGTCTCGCGCAGCACCGGCGTGCCGAGGATCGGCGTGTAGCCATGCATGGTCGGATCGAGCAGCAGTTCGCCGAGATGCCGGCGCAGTTCGAGTGCCGGCGGGTATCCCGGCACCGCCTGGCTGAGATCGATCAGCGGCCGCTCGGGCGGGAAGGTGCGTCCGAGGACCCAGCGCTTGGTTTCGCCGATGGGGGAGGGAGCGACGGCAGCGAGCCAGGGATTGACGATCGGAGCGGTGTTCATGAGGAGGCGTACGCTTCTTTTCGATAAGACCGACGAACGAATTTCACAGTCGACTTTCGCCAAAGCCTCGAGGCCGCTCCGACGAAGAGTGGCGGAGCATCCAAGTCTCTCTGCAACCTGTCAAATCCGGTGCTTGCAGTCGTGGCGCGTCAAAATGCATTGCTTGCCCGGCTTCTTGTGCATAGCATCGCCCACAAGGCCCCGGATGAGGGTCATCGCCTTGGCATCGATCCAGGCTGGTTCAATCGGCCGTTCGAAACGGCTCAGAGGAGGAAACATGGTATCGAGGAAAGTCGGTCGTCGTCGTTTCGTGGCCGGTACCGCTGTCGCTTCTGCAGCGTTGGTGGCTGCCCCGTTTGTCCGCAGCGCGAATGCCGCCGGCAAGCTCTCCGTCGGTTTCTGGGATCACTGGGTGCCGGGCGCCAACAAGGCGGTCGAGGCTCTCGTGAAGGAATGGGCCGACAAGAACAAGGTCGAAGTCTCGATGGACTTCATCACGTCGCAGGGCAACAAGCTGCTGCTCACGACGGCCGCGGAATCGCAGGCCAAGTCGGGCCATGACGTTCTCGCCTTCTCGACATGGCTGCCGTCGCGCTACGCCGACCAGCTCGTCCCGATGAACGACGTCATGGAGCCGCTCATCAAGGAGAATGGCGCGGTCAACGGCACCGTCGAGTATCTCGGCAAGGTCGGCGGAAAGTGGCTCGCCGTGCCCGCCACCTCCGGCAGCCAGATCAAGGGCCCGTGCTCGCGCATCGACCTGCTGAAGAAGCATGCCGGCATCGACATCCAGGCGATGTATCCGGCCGGTGCGGCTCCGAAGGCGGACGCCTGGAACCTCGACAACTTCCTCAAGGCGGCGGAAGCCTGCCAGAAGGGCGGTAACCCGTTCGGCATCGGTCTCGGCACGACGTCGGACAATGTCGACACCGCCGGTGCGCTGTTCCACGCCTTCGGCGCGCAGCTCGTCAATGCCAAGGGCGACATCGTCGTGAAGAACGACCAGGTCCGCCAGGTGCTCGACTACTACAAGAAGCTGATGCAGTTCCTGCCGGCCGACGTGCCGTCGTGGGACGACGCCTCGAACAACAAGTTCCTGGTCTCCGGCCAGGGCACGCTGATCATGAACCCGCCCAGCGCCTGGGCCGTCGCCAAGCGCGATGCGCCGCAGGTTGCCGAGCAGCTCTGGACGCACGGCTTCCCGTCCGGTCCGAAGGGCCGGTACGCGCCGTTCCTGCCGTACTTCTGGGGTGTCTGGAACTTCAGCAAGAACCAGTCGGCCGCCAAGAGCCTGATCACCTTCCTCTCGCAGGCGAGTTCGGCGGAGAAGATGACCAATGCCTCGCAGGGCTACGATCTGCCCGCGTTCGAGAAGCTCACCACCTTCAAGGTGTGGGCGGAAGAGTCGCCGCCCAAGGGCACGCTCTACCACTACCCGAACCCGCACAACCACCAGACGCTCTCGATCGCCGCGGCTCCGGCGCCGCACAAGATCGCCGAGCAGATCTACACCCAGGCCATTCAGACCCAGATGGTCGTGCGCTACGCCAAGGGCGAGGCCATGGACAAGACGCTCGACTGGGCGGCCAAGGAGCTCGAGGGCTTCAGCCGCAACTGACGCGAGACGATCGCCGGTCCCGTCACGCGGGGCCGGCGGCCGGCTTCGGGATTGGCCGTCGCGGTCGGTCCGATGGATCGATCCGACGGGAATGCCGGGTCGTCCCGCCAGCCGGTGGGACGTCCTCGCTTCCGGTGTGACGGTCCGATTCCTCCTTCATCGTAGCGCCTTTCAACCTGGTGTTTCCCGCTCGGCCCGACGGGGGCCTGGAGTACCCGATGGCAGATGTAGCGGCCCGCAACCCGGCCGATCTTTCCACACAGCCGCGCAGCGGCCTCCACAAGCTGATGCAGCGCAAGTCGACCATCGCTTTCCTGATGGCCCTGCCGCTGATCCTGCTGATCACGATCCTGGTCGCCTACCCGGCGGGCTACGCGGTCTATCTCGCGACGCTCAACAAGGGCATGACCCGATTCGTCGGCTTCGGGAACTTCGAGTTCCTGTTCGGTCGCGACACGTTCTGGCTGGTTGTCTACCAGTCCTGCCTTTTCGCCATCACGGCGGTGATCTTCAAGGCGATCATCGGTTTCGTGGTCGCCCACTTCGTTCACAACATTCCCTCGAAGGGCCAGCGCAAGTGGCGCGGCATGCTGCTCGTGCCGTGGGTCATCCCGCCGGCCATGAGCACGCTCGCCTGGCTGTGGCTGTTCGATCCGTCCTACAGTGCCCTCAACTGGCTCCTCGGCTTCTTCGGTATCGAGGGCATTCCCTGGACCGGCGAGGCGGGGTGGGCCCGCTTCTCGGTCATCCTGGTGAATGTGTGGATCGGTTCGCCGTTCTTCATGATCATGTATCTCGCGGCGCTGAAGTCGGTGCCCGAGCAGCTCTATGAGGCGGCCTCGATCGACGGCGCCACCTGGTGGCAGCGCATCTGGTACGTGACCCTGCCGATGATGCGCAACATCATCGCGATCACGGCTCTGTTCTCGCTGATCGTGACCTTCGCGAACTTCGACATCGTTCGCGTGCTGACGGCGGGCGGTCCGCTCAACAGCACGCATATCTTCGGCACCTGGGCTTTCCGTGTCGGCATCGAGGGCGGCGACATTCCGCTCGGCGCCGCCGTGTCGCTGTTCATGGTGCCGATCCTGGCCGTCGCCGCGACCTTCATCCTGCGCGACATCACCAAGCGGGGGAGTGAAGTCTGATGGCCGACGCATCGATCGCCAGCGGGGCGCCGAGTCGCCCCCGATACGGCAGCATGAGCCGCGACCGGACCTGGGCGCTGCGCTGGTCCTATTTCTTCCTCGTGCTGTTCGCCATCTTCTTCCTGATGCCGCCGATCTACATGCTGATCACCTCGCTGAAGACCAGCGCGGAGATCTCGGCAGCGGCCAACCCGTGGTGGATCAGCAACCCGACCCTGCAGAACTACATCGACCTGCTGTCGCAGAATCAGTTCCTCGTGTTCTTCCGGAACTCCGCGATCGTGTCGATCTGCGTCGTCATCCTGACCATGATGATCAGCGTGATCGCGGCCTTTGCGCTCGCCCGCATGAAGTTCTGGGGATCGGCCACGCTGGCGACGGGTGTGTTCCTGACCTACCTGATCCCGGAAACACTGCTGTTCATCCCGCTGTTCAAGATGTTCGCGTGGGTGAACGAGACGTTCGGCATCCAGCTGATGAACCACTGGTGGACGATGATCATCCTCTACCCGACGCTGACGGTTCCGTTCGCCACCTGGATCATGATCGGCTACTTCGCATCGATCCCGAAGGAGCTCGACGAGGCGGCGCTGATCGACGGTGCGACGTGGATGCAGACCCTGACCAAGATCTTCATCCCGGTGGCGCTGCCGGGGATCATCGCGGCAACGATCTTCACCTTCACCGTGGCCTGGGCGCAGTTCCTCTACCCGCTGGCCTTCACAACCTCGACCAGCGAGCTGGTGCTGCCGGTGGGCATCATCACGACGCTGATCAAGGGCGACGTCTTCAACTGGGGGCAGATCATGACCGGCGCGCTGCTCGGCGCGGCGCCACCGCTCATCATCTACGCCTTCCTCATGGACTACTACATCGCGGGTCTGACCGCGGGCGCGACAAAGGGATAGTCGACACATGGCTCAGGTAACGTTGCGTAAGGTCGTCAAGAAGTACGACGAAGTCCTCGCGGTCCGCGGCATCGACCTCGACATCACCGACAAGGAATTCATCGTCCTGGTCGGCCCGTCGGGCTGCGGCAAGAGCACCACGCTCCGCATGATCGCGGGACTGGAGGAGATCAGCGGCGGCGACATCGCGATCGGCGGCCACGTCGTCAACGACGTGCCCCCGAAGGACCGGGACATCGCCATGGTGTTCCAGAACTACGCGCTCTATCCGCACATGAACGTCTACGAGAACATGTCCTTCGGCCTGAAGCTGAAGAAGACGCCGAAGGACGTGATCGACCAGCGGGTCAGGCAGGCGGCGCAGATCCTCGACATCACCGAGCTGCTCGACCGCAAGCCCAAGCAGCTCTCCGGCGGCCAGCGCCAGCGCGTCGCCATGGGCCGCGCCATCGTGCGCGATCCCAAGGTGTTCCTGTTCGACGAGCCGCTTTCGAATCTCGACGCCAAGCTGCGCGTGCAGATGCGCACCGAGATCAAGAAAGTGCATCAGAAGGTTCGCACCACCACGGTCTACGTCACCCACGACCAGGTCGAGGCAATGACCCTGGCCGACCGCGTGGTGGTGATGAACGGCGGCATCATCGAGCAGGTCGGCTCGCCGAACGACCTCTACCATTCGCCGGCGACCAAGTTCGTCGCGGGCTTCATCGGCTCGCCGGCGATGAACTTCATCGCCTGCCAACTCGAGCAGGCGGCCGGGGCATTGCGCGTCCGCCTGAACGACACGCTGTCCTTCCCGGTGCCGACCGACCGGACGGCCCGCTATTCCGCCCATGCCGGCAAGGCCAACCTGATGCTCGGCCTGCGGCCCGAGCACATCACGGAGACGCGGCCGCACGTAGAGCCCAACCAGCACGACTTCGACATGCTGATCGACGTCGTCGAGCCGATGGGCATGGAGACGCTCGTCTACTTCACGGTGAACGGGCGGGAAGTCTGCGGTCGCGTGAACCCGAACGCCGGCGCTACGGCCGCCCAGTCCATGAAGCTGAGGGCCGACCTCAGCAACATGCATCTCATCGACGACAGCACCGGCAAGGTGCTTTAATCGTCGCTTTCCGGCGTTGAGGAGATTTTCATGGGTGCGTTGACGGGCAAGGTCGCATGGGTGACCGGTGCAGGCTCGGGTATTGGTCAGGCCGCAGCGGTGGCGCTGGCGAAGGACGGGGCGACCGTCATCCTCACCGGCCGGCGCCGGGCGCCGCTCGAGGAGACCGCCGCGATGATCGCCAAGGTCGGCGGCAAGGCCGAGGTGAAGCCGGCCGATCTCATGAAGTCGTCTTCGGTCGAGAAGACCGTCGCGGCGATCGCCAAGAAGCATCGCCGCCTCGACGTCCTGGTCAACAATGCCGGGCTCAACATCCAGAAGCGCAGCTGGAAGCAGCTTTCGCCCAAGGGCGTCGACGAGGTCGTGCACGGCAACCTGTCGAGCGCCTTCTATTGCACGACGGCGGTGCTGCCGCTGATGCGCAAGAACAAGGGTGGCGTGCTGATCCACACTTCTTCGGTGGCCGGCAAGGTGCCGAGCCTGCTTTCCGGCCCGGCCTATTCGGCGGCCAAGCACGGCGTGGTGGCGATGAGCCACACGATCAACATGGAAGAGTGCGTCAACGGTATCCGCTCCTGCGTGGTCTGCCCCGGCGAGGTCGCGACGCCGATCCTCGACAAGCGGCCGATCCCGATCACACCGGCCGAGCGCAAGCGCATGGCGCAGTCGGAGGATGTGGGCGACCTGATTCGCTACATCGCCTGCCTGCCGCCGCACATCGTCATCAACGAGGTGATGATCAACCCGACCTGGAACCGCGGCTACGTCGCGAGCCTGCAGCGCGGCAAGTCCTGACATGGGCACCGTGACGATCAAGGCGAAGGAACTCGAATCCTTCGTCGCGGACATCTTCGCCTCCGCGGGATGCTCCAGGGAGGAGGGCGGCCGCATCGGCCGCTACCTCGTCAGCGCCAACCTGTCGGGCCACGACAGCCACGGCGTGGTGCGTGTGCCGCGCTATGCCACGCAGAAAAAGACCGGCACCGTCATCGCCGACGTGAAGGTCGACGTACTGGTCGACACGCCGGTGATTGCCGTGGTCGACGGAAAGTACGGCTTCGGCCAGACCGTGACGCCGCAGGCCGTTCAGATCGGCATCGACAAGTGCCTCAAGAACGGCCTTTCGGCGGTGACGCTGCGCAATGCCGGCCATGTCGGCCGCGTCGGCGACTGGGCGGAGATGGCGGCCGAGGCGGGCCTCGTCTCGGTCCATTTCGTCAACGCCTCGGGCAGCGTCCTCGTGGCGCCCTTCGGCGGCGTCGAGCGTCGCTTCTCGACCGCGCCCTACTGCGTCGGCGTCCCGCGGCCCGGCGAGGATCCGCTGGTCCTCGACTTCGCCACGTCGATCGTGGCCGAGGGCAAGGTCCTGGTGACGAGCCAGGGCGGCAAGAAGCTGCCGGAAGAGGCGCTGATCGGGCCGGACGGCAAGCCCAGCGCCGATCCGCACCTGCTCTACGGCGACTACACGCCGACCGGACCGCGCGACCACAGCAAGGGAACCGGCGCCATCCGCGCCTTCGGCGACCACAAGGGCTCGGGCCTTGCCTTCATGTGCGAGATCCTGGGCGGATCGCTGTCGGGAACGGGCGCGACCGATCCGAAGCGCGGGCGCTTCGCCAACGGCATGTTGTCCTTCTACGTCGATCCCAAGGTGTTCGACGCCGAGGGCTTCTTCCCGACGGACATCGCCAAATACGTCTCGTTCGTGAAGGGCTCGAAGCCCGCGACGCCGGGCGTCGAGATCCTGGTACCGGGCGAGCAGGAATCGCGCACCCGCGCCCAGCGTCTCGCCGACGGCGTGCCGCTGCCGGACGATACCTGGGCAGCCATCGTGGAGACGGCGCGCTCGGTCGGGCTCGACGAGCGGCGCATCCAGCAGGCCACGATGTAACGCGTCAGCGGCCGGCGGCGCGTCGCAGCCGATACACGGACCCGGCGACCGGATCGACGGTGGCCGGCGTCGCGACATAGTCGGTGCGCAGCATGCGTTGCAGCGCACCGAGGCGGGCGGCGTCGGCGACCATGCCGGTTTCGGTCAGCAGTTGCGCCTCGGGAATGTCCCACAGGCGCACCACCATCACCTCGTAGCCGAGCTCCAGCGCGCGGTCGATCTCGCGCCGCAGCGCCTCGACATGCCGTTCCGTGCTCCAGTCGGGATGGCGCAGCACGTTGCCGGTGAAGCCGATCCACTTGAACTTCGGCAGCGCCTGGGGCGCCGGCCCCAGCCCTGAAACGCCGGGCTCGGCCGTGCCCCAGTGCAGCGAGGCGTAGACCATCGTCCAGTCGAAATCGTGCAGCAGGAACACGGTGCGGGCCGGCTCGCCCTGCTGCTCCAGCCGCTCGATGGCCTGCCGCCACTTGCTGTCGAGCCCGCGCAGCGGCGCGATGCTCCAGACATTGTAGGCGAACAGGGCCACGGTCACGCCGGCCATCGCGGCGAGACCCCGCGCCGGCCAGCGCCGCCCGATCGCCACCAGCGTCAGCGCCCAGGCGGGTGTGACCCAGGCCATGACGTTGATCTGCATCTGCGGATCCTGCGGCTGGGAATAGAGGTTGAACACTTCGCCGGCGAGGAAGGTGACGCCAAACACCGCGACGAGCGCGCGCGCCTTTCCCTCGTGCCGGGCGCGCCACAGGATCGAGCCGGAGACCCAGCCCATGCCGATCAGCCAGAACGTCGTGGCGAAGCGCCAGATGTCCCAGCCGGGGAGGCCGTCGAACGTCGTGATGCCGGTGCCCAGCAGGTAGGCCACGATGCCGTCCCACAGATAGCCGACCTTGGCCCAGGTGAAGCCGGCCCAGACCGAGCGCACCGCCTTGCCGGTCCAGATGAGGTCGAACGGGCCGACGGCGCCCTCGTGCCCGCGCCAGGCCAGCGAGACGAGCGCGGCGACCGCGACCATGGTGGCGAGGAAGAGCGCGATCCAGGCGAAGCGCAGCGTCCAGCGCCGCTCGCACAGCCAGAGCGCAGCCAGCATCGCGGGCAGGGTGGGGAACATCAGCCGCCATTCGAACAGCCAGCCGATGGAAAAGAGGACCGAAACGGCGATTACGCGCGCTGTCGTCGGCCGCGCCAGCCACACGGCGCCCAGAGCCATCGCCGCGAACATCACCGTGTAGCTCGGCATGATGTCCTCGTTGACGATCGCGAGGAACATCACGTGGCTGGTCGCGAGGTGGAACGCACCGGTCAGCAGGGCGATCGAGCGGTTGCCGGTGATCGCGCGGGCCAGCAGATAGGCGACGCCGACACAAAGGCTGGCGCTCACGGCGTTGAGGATGGTGAGCTGCCGGCGCGGATCGCCGACGAAGACGCCCAGCAGGTCGAGGAGGCGGCAGAGCGCGCCATAGACCGGATAGAAGAGATAGTTCGAGGCGTAGAGCGGCGCTTTCGCCGGATCGACGACCCACGGCTTCAGTTCGAGACTCTTGAAGACGCCGTTGCCCGTCAGCCCGCCCTGCGCATTGTCGAACCACAGGATGATGGCGATCAGGATGGCGCTGCCGCCGATTACGAGCAAAGCAAGATCGGCCACTCGCCCTCGGGGGAGAGTGGGGGAAGGCATCCGGTCGGCTGGGCTCGTCATGCGGGGAGAAATGACATGCTCCGGGCAGGTCGAGAAGAGGCGGCGATCAACCGCTACGAAGTACCTCTCGCGTCGCTGGCGATCTCGTTGACGAGGTCGAAAGTGATATGGAAGACGGGATGATTGACGGATACGATCCTGAGTGGTCTCTGGCACCCTCCTGCCGGGTATGCGCCGAAGAAGTCCCCGACAAGGAAGAAGCGATTACCGCGATTGCGGCGGAGGTTAACTGTCGGTCCCGGAAATGAAGCGGCGTTATTGCACCTACTTCGATCACGTCTATCTCGATCGCGGTCTGGCGATGATCCGGTCTTTGCGCCGGGTCGATCCTGAGGGATCGATTTCGGTGCTCTGCCTCACCCCGGCGGTTCACCGCGTGCTTTCCGGCCTCGGCGAACCCGGCGTCACGCTGATTCCGCTGGAGGAGTTCGAGCACGAGAATCCAGACCTGCTCGCCGCCAAGGAAACGCGGTGTCTTCGTGACTATTATTTCACCCTGACGGGCAGCCTCGTATGCTCCCTCCTGCGAGAGGTCGATCCAGACGACGTGGTCACCTATCTCGATGCCGACTTGATGTTCTATTCGGACCCCGGTCCCATCCATGATGCAATGATGGGCGCTTCGGTCGGCG
Organism: Rhodospirillaceae bacterium CCH5-H10; assembly: GCA_001557035.1. Classification (GTDB taxonomy): domain Bacteria; phylum Pseudomonadota; class Alphaproteobacteria; order Reyranellales; family Reyranellaceae; genus Reyranella. The sequence continues at coordinate 9,909 of LSKJ01000763.1, forward strand.
TGATCGGCCATCGCTGGCACTGGTGGACCAGGCGACTTCTGAAATACGGGCGCTTCAATGTCGGATGGGTGAGCTTTCGCGCCGATGCCGTTGGTACGGAGGCGGCTCGATGGTGGCGGGACCGTTGCATCGAGTGGTGTTACGGCTGCGTCGACGGCGATCTCTTCGCGGACCAGAAGTACCTGGATCATATCTTTGCCAGGTTTCCCAACGTCGTCGAAATCACCCATCCCGGTACCAACGTCGGTCCCTGGAATATCTGTCGTGAGAGCATTCGCCGGGCGGCCGACGGCTCGATCGTCGTCGGCGACAACTACGCGCTGATTTTTGTCCATTTCTCCGGATTGAAGGAGGTCAGGCCGGGCGTCTGGCTTGGCAGCCTGCCATCGTACCTGGGACCGTTCTCATCGATCGTGCGTAGCGATCTCTACGAACCCTATATCGATCTGCTCGGCGATATCCGGAAGGAACTCGGCGGCCTTCCTGGCGAGCCTCCGCCGATGCTCTCGATTTCCGTGCGCCCGCGACTGTGGCGTCGATTGCTGGCGCCTCTCATGTACCAGGCCCATCGATGGGCGGGGCACTATTTCCATCGTTGATCAGGCGCCTGGTGGGCGAGCGTCGGGGGTGTGATTGCGGGAGAGGCAAATGCTGCGCGTCGATCCGGACCCGCCGGGCCGCGAACACGGGCCGAAAAGCCCTTTGCGACCGGGCTTTCCGGCTGGCGCTCCCTACGGAAGCGCGTCAATCCGGCGATTTCAAAGCGTTAGCGGCGAGTTTGGGGAAATGCAACCGCGTTGATCTAAAAGAGCTTTCTTCGGCGCTCCCCAAACTGCAGCGATGCTGATCCCATGAGCATTCGCTTCCTGACCTGGGCGTTCCAGCTGCGGCTGAAGGACATGGCTGCGAAGGGCGTGCTTGCCGCGCTCGCTGACCATGCAGATGAAAACGGGAGGAGCTGGCCCTCCATTGAGCGCTTGGCGCTGTTCACCGGGTGCGGCGTGAACACGGCGCGGAGGGCGCTCCTGAGGCTGGTAGATCTCGGTCTGGTCGATCGGGTGGCCAGACCTGGAAAGAGCGACGTGTTCGTTCTTCGGATGGATGTCGACCCCTCCCAAAAGCGCCCCTCTGCGCCTTCGAGCCCTACCAGCATGGGACCTCCCACCATGGGACCTCCCACCGTGGGACCTCCCAATGAGGCCGCGACCCCTCCCAACGTGACCGATGACCCCTCCCAACGTGAACCTGACCCCTACCACGGTGGTAGCCGAACCCTCATGAACCGTCAGGGAACCCTCAGAACGCGCGCGCGAGGCAGTGAGCCGAACTGTCCACAGGAGGTGCGGCTGCCTGACACGGCGAAGTGGGCCGAACGCTTGGCGGGCTATCGGCCTTGGGAAGGCAAGACAACCTGGTTGCCCTTCTGGGGGCCGCGACCGGACAGCTCCGGCAGAGACAACCCGCTGATCCCTCCCAGCATGCTGGCGACGTGGCGTGCGGAGTACCGGGCGGCGCGCGCGAAGCCGGCGATGGCTTGAGGTCAGCAGGATGGTGCGGCCGCTATCCTTCGACGAACTGATCCCAGCCACGACGCTGCGGTCGATCGCGTGGGCGATGAGCGACCGGCGCAATGCCTCAGACCTCGATCGGCTGTTGCGCGAGGCTGTCGATCGCTTTGACGGCATCATCAGCCAGCACCAGGCGACGCAGCATTGGTCAGCCGAGCGCGTGCACCGGGAGGCGCTGAGCGCCGCCAGTGGGCTGCTCGACGTGGCCATGGGCTACGTGCAGCGGCGCCACCGGGCAGCGTCATGACCGGGGGAGGGGTGAAATCTCTTGAGCACCGGGGAGCGGCTACCGCGCGGGGTGGCATTCAGG
>LSKJ01000764.1 GCA_001557035.1 Rhodospirillaceae bacterium CCH5-H10
AGCCGCCGCAGGCGCGCGGCATCGTCGCTCGTCCAGGGACGGCCGCGGCTCATGGCGCGGCTCCGGCCGGTGTCCGATCTGTGGTCGCGATGTCGTTCGCCATGTCGGTCCTCCGCGCGGCCTTGTCGTCGCCGCAAACGCGCGCCACCGTCGGCGCATGAATAGATCCGTGCTTCTCCCGATCGCGCTGGCGCTGTTCGCCGGCCCCGCGCTCGCGCAAACCAAACCCGCCGCTCCAGCCGCCGCGCCGCCCGCTGCCGCGGCGAAGCCCGCCGCCTGCGCCAGTGCCGGCGCGCTGCCGCAGAGCTGGTCGGGCCAGGCGTATGCGATCGACGGCGAGCAGCTGGGCGGCGTCGGGCTGAAGGCGCCGCTGAAGCTGTGGGGCCTGCAGGCGCCGGCGCTGCGCGACGCGGCGAAGGCCGAGACGGTGGGCGGCATGCGAGCGCGCGCGACGCTCGAGGACCTGCTGGCGCGCGCCGACCACAAGGTGAAGTGCCGCATCGCGCGCTTCGATTCCGAGTGCCGCCTGGTGGCGCAATGCGCGCTCGACGAGGCCCAGCCGGTCGATCTCGGCGGCGCGATGCTGGCGTCGGGCGTCGCCTGGGGCCACGAGCTGGAGGACGCGCTGGCCTGGGAGCCGCGCGCCAGCCAGCGCTACGCCGATGCCGAGTTCGAGGCCCGCAAGGCGCGCAAGGGCATGTGGCCGGTCTGGCTCGGCGAAAAGTGACATTGTCCCGAGCGGTGTGAGGATACCCCCCTCGACTCCGCCGCGATGCGGTGCTTGTCTGGTCGCGGGGATTGGGGAATCCGCATGAGATTGGGAACGACCACTGCCGGAAGCGGCGGCGTCGGCACATCCGCCGATGCGCCGCTGCCCGTGTCCGGATGGCGCGACGGAATGAAACGCATCGCCGCGCCCGCGAGTCTCGGCCTCGTGGCGGGCTTCTGCCTCGCTGTCGCGACCGGCGCCACGCATGCCGGCGGCGACGTGCGCACCGCCTTCCTGCTGACCGGCGCGGCGATCCTCGTCACCGGCATCAGCGTGTTCAGCAGCTGGGCGGTCGGCCGGTGGACCGACCATGCGCGCCGCCGTCGCCGCGCTGCGGTCGCGGCGCTGCATGTCGGGCGCCTGCGCACGCTGCTGCTGGAACTGGAGACGCTGGTCGGCAATCCGCGCTTCGCCGCCGATGGGCTGCAACCGGGCACGCCGTGCTTCGAGGCGACGCGCAGCGTGCTGCGACGCATCGCCGACGCGGGCGAGATCAACACCGATTTCGAGGACCTGGTCGACAGTCTCGACGATCTCGACGTGCTGGAGCGCGCGCGCTGGGCGTTCCACGCCGCCCGCACGCAGTTCCGCGTGCCCGAGAACTCGGCGCAGGATCCGGCGGCGCTGGCCGCCTGGCTCGACGCCACCCTGCGCGACGAGCGGGTGCGCGAGACGCTGGTGCCGATGATCCATCACCTCGAAACCGCCGAGCGTCACCTCGCGGCCCGCGCCGCCGGCTGAGCGGCTTCCGCCAGCGCCGCATCGACCGCCCGCTCGACGTCGCGCTCGGCGATGCCCAGTTCGCGCGCCCGGTCGGCCAGCATGTCGCGCGTCGCCAGGCGCGCCGCGCGGGCCGAGAAGCCGGCCTCGCGCTCGAAGCCCAGGCAGTCGCGCGCATCCTCGACCAGCAACGGATGCGCCGGCACGAAAGTGGAGGCTGGCGCGGATGCACGGGGCTTCATGTCGGTGCGGCGCATCACGTCCACTCCGGCGGGATCAGCGCTTCGAGCCGGGCCAGCGTGTTGGCCGTCGGATTCCAGCCGGGCCGCGCGGCCAGCCGCAGCGTCTTCTCGTCGACCCCGGCGCGGGCCGCGACCTCGCCGCGCGGCATCTTCGTGGCGGCGAGCCAGCGGCGGACACGGGCGACGGCGAGGGTCGTGGGTGAGGTCATGAACCGGAAGCATATCCGGATTATTTTCCCACACAAGACGGATTCCGGAAAAAACTCCTCTCGGATTCTATTCCTGAACCTGTCACAATGCGGGCATGGCCTTCGACGCCAACCAACGCCGCCGCGCGCTCCGCCGCTTCATGGAGGGAGCCGGCCTCAACGTCGCCCAGTGGGAAACCCTTTCCGGCCTGGGTGACGGCACGCTGCGCAAGTTCCTGGACGATCCGACCGGCGCCAAGACGCTGACCGACAAGACCTATGCGCGGCTGGCCGCGGGCGCCGCGCGCAAGACCGGCCGCGCCGTGGGCGTCGCCGAGCTGCAGGGCGAGACCGCGGACGAGAGCGTGGGTTCTGCAAGCGGGGCGATCGGCGACATCGCGGGCAACGTCGCGCCCGCCTTCGACGCGCCGCCGCGGCCGATGATCGGCCACATGCTGCACGACGTGCCGCTCTACGGCACCGCGATGGGCGGCGACGGCAACGGCGAGTTCGAGATGAACGGCACCGTGATCGACCATGTCGCGCGGCCACCCGGCATAATGGGCCGCGGCGACGTGTTCGCGCTGAACGTGGTGGGCGATTCGATGTGGCCGTGGCGCAAGCCCAACAGCCTGATCTACGTCGAGCGCGACCGCGCCCCCAGCGTCAACGACCATGTCGTGGTCGAGTTCAGGCCGATCGCCGGCTCGAGCGTGCGCCAGACCGTGGTGAAGCTGCTGGTCGGCATCTCGCTGAAGACGCTCAAGCTCGCGCAATACCGTCCGGCGAAGGAATTCGACGTCGACCGCAAGACCGTCTTCCGCGTCTACCGCGTGCTGGAGTGGGATGAGCTGATGAAGGGTGGGCGATAAAGGAGGCGAGCAAGGCTCGCCTCCTTTATCGCCAGTTAGCATTGCGCAGCAATGTCCGGGAGCGTCGGCGAAAGAACGACCACCCACGCTTCATGTCATCCTGAGCCGTAGGCGAAGGATCTCCCGCCCGCCAAGGAGTGCCCTGATCGCCCCGCAAGGCCCTTCAAGACAATCTCGACCACTGGACTGTATTCCGGACTTTCATCCGGATTATCCTTGAAAGATCCGGACTCCGATCCGATACTGTCCGCATGCCCGACAGTCTCTCCCTATCCGCGAAAGAGACCGTCGCCGACCTCATCCGCCGCCACC
>LSKJ01000765.1 GCA_001557035.1 Rhodospirillaceae bacterium CCH5-H10
CGCGTATCACCGTGGCGTCGATCGAGAGCCATTCCAGATCGCGATCGGCCGCGACGGCCTCGAATATCCGATCAAAGACACCGGCCTCGATCTATCGATAGTAACGCTGCTTGGCCGTCTGGCAGGGACCAAACCGATCTTCCGGGAGGTCGCGCCAGCGGGCCCCAGAGCGCGCCAGCCACAGCACCGCATCCAGAAAACGACGACCATCACTGCGTGGACCGCACTTCCCTCTGCGACAGCCAAGCATGAACAGCTCCGGTCGTGCCCACTGATCGTCTCTTCACACTTCGCCTTCCACTCCAGCCTCCAAAAGCCAGCGTTGAATCAGAACTGCCTCCCAAAGGGAATCTTCAAATTGTCACCACAGCCTAGAGCCGGATGACGGCGACGCCGCCGAAAGTGCGGACGGTTAAACGCCGCTAAGCCCAAGCCCTAATCGACGGACCGGATTTTATCGGCGCCTCAATTGGGATCTGCCTGCGGCCGTTGAGCTTCAATTTTCCCACAATGATGTAGTTCCGGATAATCTTCGGGTAGACCCCAAGCATCTCGGCCGCTTGCGCTCGCGAAACCTGTGTCGGTCGCGGATGTGCCTCAGCGTATCCGAAGCCAACGCTCTACGACATCGCGGACTCGGCACACTGGGCGAACAAGGCGGACTTGGGCGTCATGGTCTGGCGGAAGACCGGCGACACTGAAGCAGAAATCGCCGTGGTGAAGTCTCGCTGCTACCGGGAATTGGGAACGCCCGGTGCGGTGAAGGGCATCTACGACCAGAACACGGCTCGCCTGACAATCACCGATGACGGGAGCCCCGGTCATGGCGCCTGACATCAAAGATATTGTCGGCTGGGCTACACTTTTTGGAGTGCTACTGTGGCACCCGTGCTATTCTGGGCCATGCCTTCGTCGGGGCATTAACTCGACGCTTCGTCCTCGTCGGGACGTGAAACCGACGCTTCGCGGACCATCCAGCGTCATCGGTGGATCAACGGCACGGCACAGTTGGGCCGGGCATCCTCCGACAGTTTCACTGACAGGCCCGCACCATGGGTAAATCAACGCCTCAGACGGCGACCACGACACAACAGACCAACATCGGGCCATGGAAGCCGCAGCAGCCATATCTGACCAAGGCCTTCGGAGAGGCGGAAAGCCTCTACGACAACTATTCGCCGGAGTACTTCAAGGGCAGCGCCGTCGCTGGCGCCAAGCCTAACCAGCTTGCGGGCTGGGACCAGACTGCGCAGCTCGCGAGACAGGGTAATCCGCTCATTGCCGCTGCGCAGGGCATGACGCTCGATACAATCAACGGCAAGTTTCTCGATCCGTCGAGCAACCCGTACCTGGCGGACACCTACGGGCAGGTGGCGGATGCGGTCACGCGCAGCTACCAGACTGCAACAGCGCCGGGCACGTCGGCGGCATTCTCCGCTGGTGGTCGCTACGGCTCGGGGGCTCGCAACCAACAGATCGACCAGAACAACCGAGCGCTGGGCTCGACGCTCGATAACCTCGCGACCAGCATCTACGGCGGGAACTACGAAGCCGAACGCGCGCGCCAGATGACGGCGGCAGGCGGGGCGCCCGGAATGGTCCAGGCCGGCTACATCGAGCCCGGCATGCGGACCAGCGTTGGCCAGCAGCAACAGCAGCAGCAGCAGGCCGAACTGACTGATGACGTGGCTCGCTGGAACTACGAGCAGCAGCTTCATCGCCGGCCGTTTTGCTGCCTGTTGAGGCGATTTGAGGGGCGGCGGCTACCTCGGGGGGCGTCCGGGCCGCCAGAACGCGCCCAGGGAGTCAGGTTTCGACCGTGGCGGCCACGGCCATGCGCTTTGACGGAGTTGCAGCCTGAATTGACGCTGGTACGCTGTTCTCGTGGCGCAAACAGGCGCTCAACTACCGAGGAAGCGAACGATGGCTACAGGCACGGTTAAGTGGTTCAATGCGACTAAGGGATTCGGCTTCATCCAGCCCGACAACGGTGGCCAGGACGTCTTCGTCCATATCAGCGCGGTCGAGAGGGCTGGGCTGAACGGTCTCAATGAGGGCCAGAAGATTACCTACGACGTGGTGAACGAACGCGGAAAGAACGCGGCGGCAAACCTCAAGGCCTGAGGTCAGGGCGCGTCCATTTGGGGTCGAGGCTCCGATGTCCGATGTCGAGGTACTCCGGAAATCGCTGTCGCTCTTCGGCCGAAGGAATGTCGGCCGAAGAGAAGCGGTAGTTGGGCGATCGATTTGGCCCGAGGAGAACCGCCGCGCAAGGAGCGGCCTGAATAGCCGGAGGTTTCAATGTCGCATCCTATCGACGTGCACGTGGGGCTTCGCTTGCGTCAACGCCGCGCTCTCCTAGGCATGACGCAGACGGACCTTGCAAAGGCCGTGGGCCTCACGTTCCAGCAAGTTCAAAAGTATGAGCGCGGATTCAATCGGGTTAGTGCGAGTCGCTTATTTGAGTTCGCGTCAGTGCTCGATGTCCCGGTTTCGCACTTCTTCGATGAAATGGCGACGGAGACGTCCTCCGGGAAGCGAAAGCCGGGGCGTCGGAAGACGAAGGAAATCGATAAAGATCCTGCGATCAGCACGAAGCGTGAAACGCTGGAGTTGGTGCGGGCGTACTACAAGATTAAGCGCGCAGACCTCCGCAAGACTGTATCTGACTTGATCGGCGCACTGGCGCAGAAGTGAACTTGCAGGACTGGTATGCCTATCCGCCTCGTGGCCTTAGCCGGACGGAAGCGGCGCGCTACATCGGCGTCGGGACCACGTTCTTCGATCAACTCGTCGTCGATGGTCGCATGCCGAAGCCCTTCAATATCGGCAAGCGTGTCATTTAGGACCGTCTGAAGATCGATGCTGCATTCTCCGACCTGGGCGAGGTGCGAGAGAATGTCATCGACCGGGCAATGGCCGCTGAGAGGGTACAGCGATAGCAACGCTGTCACGCAACCCCGAGCATTGCGCGCACTGCAAGCCGCAGACGAGTCGCACCTGCCTCATGACGGCGCCAGGCGCTAGGACTCCTGCCGAGACGGTACCGGCGGCGGGGCGTGGGACTGCGCACGGTCTCGTCGCGATTTATCCGCACGCCCCAATAATCGCTGGAGGAGAGCGCCTAAAATTGCGCTACTGAAGAGAAATGATAGCGCGCCTTATAACTTTCCGCGCGGAACGGCTCGCGTTCTGGGGCGCCGTTCTTGCCGGTGGAATGATCTTCTGGTTGTCCCCGCGGCTCCCTATGGCCGACCTCGCTCAGCACGCCGCCCAGATCACACTGTTTCGCGATTTGGCGGTGGGCCAGTCCAAATGGGCGTCGCTGGTACACATAAACTGGTTCACCCCCTACATCGTGGGCTATGCTGCAACTTTCCTACTGTCGCTCGCCCTGCCGATCTCGACGGCGATTGCGACGCTCCTCACGTTGTCTTACTGGGTCTCAATCGCGTTCCTCGTGGCACTGCGAAAGAAGATTGGCGGCGACGAGCGTCTCGATTGGCTGTTCATCCCCGGGTTCTTCGGTTTTGCCTTCGCCTGGGGCTTCTACCCGTTCCTGCTAGCCGAGCCGCTCGCGGTCATTGTCATCTATCTTTCATGGTGCCACGCGCGCGCGCCCGGCTATCGCATCGGTGCGACGCTTCTTCTTTTCGATATCCTATTGTTCTTCTCCCACGGGCTGGCATTTCTGCTTGCGAATGCAATCGGGGGGCTCTTCCTCCTCGTGGCGTTCCGCTCGTGGTCGCGTCTGATTGGCGCGGCCACGCCCTTTATTCTCTGTGCCATCCTCTGCCTCGCGTTCGTCGCCATTCATGTGCCGAACGAAAGTGCCGCCTCGGAAACCTTCCTGGACGTTCACTTCGACTGGCGCCTGAGCCGGCTCGGCTATTTGCTTTTCTTTCCGTCGGGCAATCCCAAGGCCGACTGGCTTTTCGCGCCGCTGCGGATGGTCATGGCAGTGGCGCCCCTTCTCCTCTTCTGTCGTCTCAACAGACAGTCCCTCGCGGCCTGGGTTCCGATCTTGGTGCTGCTGGTCGTCTGGCTAGCAGTACCCAACGCGGCGATGAACACGATCTATCTCTATCAGCGCTTCGACGTCTTTCTGCTGGCTTTCTACGCCCTGGTGTTTCGACCGCCGGAACGTCCGGGCGCCGGCCCGGTTTGGCTGAAGCGCGCCGCTTCGGCCTACTTACCAATTCTTTGCGTTACGTTCCTGGTGGTACAGGGCGAGCGGGTGGTCGCCTTCGGCGCGGAAAGCGCGGATTTCGACGAGCTCCTTGCAGATGCCCAGCCGGGTCAGCGCGCCCTGTCTCTCATCCTCGACAACAGGAGCCCGGCGGCCCGCAACACCATCGGCTACAACAGTTTCGCCCTTTGGTATCAAGCCCTCAAGCACGGCTTGGTGGATTACAATTTCTCCCTCACACATACGGCAGTCGTCCGCTACCGGCGAGCTCATGAGCCGCCCGACCTGACGGAGGCAGGCTGGAGCGCCGATAAGTTCGGATGGGATAGTGCGATGCCCGGGCCGTACCGCTACTTCTTCGTGCGCCATACCGGCCCGCTGCCGTCAGGCTATGGGCTTTCCGGAAAATGCGCGCCTGTTCATCTCAAGAGCGTGGGCGCATGGACTGTTTTCGAGAACGTGAACTGCTACAGTGACGCGTTCCTTGAGAGGAGCACCAATTAGCAACAAGGCTGAAGCGATGAATGCCTTGATCCTAGCGATTGTGCTGATGTTTGCCGCCATAGGAGCGATCCTCGGCTGGCGGAAGGGCACCATCAACATTGAGCAACCTCCCGGGAAGTACGACTTCCCCGGTGGCATGACCCGACGCGAGCATCTCCGCATGTTGACGCGCAGGCAGCGCCGCCTGCGCATACCGCTGACCGTGGTCTACGCTCTCGCAGGCGGGGCGCTGGGTTTCGGTATCCTCATGGTGTACGCGGTGTTTATCCGGCGCTAAGACGGCCCAATCCACCAAGCGATGGCGCGATCGAGCGCGTCGCCCTTCGGCGCCTGCTCTCGACCGCGCACATAGGCGAACGTCGTCTCGTCGGGCGCGATCATCCCGGCACGTGCGCCGACCTCGACCGCCATGTTGCTC
>LSKJ01000766.1 GCA_001557035.1 Rhodospirillaceae bacterium CCH5-H10
CGACACGGCCATCAGCGTCACGTCGTGATGGGCCAGATGGACGACGCTGCCGTCGAATCCGTCGGCCACCGCCGAGCAGGACGGGCAGCCCGCCTTGTAGTCCGGGCCGAACATGAAGTGATAGACGAGTAGTTGCGAACGCCCCTGGAAGAGATCAGGCAGCGTCGCACTCCCCTGCTCCGTGTCGAACTCGTACATCTTGTCGACCCGCACCCAGGGCAGCGTCTGCCGCCGCCGCGCCAGCTCGTCACTCCGTCGCGTCAGCTCTTTTTCCTCCTTCAGCAGATCGAGGCGGGCCTTCAGCCACTCCTCTCGCGAGACCACCGGGTGCTGCATGGCAGGCTCCATCAGTGCGGCTTGCGGGTGACGGTATCTTCCGCCGAGAGGGTGTCGATGGTCTTCACGACCTGCTTCCAGCCGTTGCCCATGCCGGTGAAGGCGGTCTCGTTGCGCGGCAGCACGAAGCCCGAATGGACGAGGCGAAGGCGCGTGCCGGCCTCGACGGGCGACAAGGTCCAGGTGACCACGGTGTCGAGCGGTGCGCCGTAGCCCACGTTCGACTCGTGCCCGCCTTTCCACGAATGGACGAAGCGGCGGTTCTCGACCACCTCGAGAACCTCGCAGTGGATCGTGCCGTCCCAGCCGCCGGCCGGTGTCGTCTTGTAGGTGAAGCGGTTGCCCACCACCGGCTCGAAGCCGGCCATTGGCATCTTGAGCCAGCGGCTGATGAGTGCGCCGGTGGTCAGCACCCTCCAGATCGCCGACGGCGCATGTGGGAAGACGTCCTCGACGACGATCTCATGGGTATCGAGCTTGCGAACGGCAGCGTTGCTCATGGGTCCATTTCCTTCAGGAGAGCTCGGAGATTGTCGAAGCGCTCGCGCCAGAACACGCCGTAGTGGCTCATCCAGTCGACCAACGGCTCGAGCCCCCTGGGCTCGGCGCGGTAGTAGACGTTGCGGCCCTCGGGACGTTCGACGACGAGCCCTGCCTGCTTGAGAGACTTGAGGTGCTGCGAGATGGCGCCCTGCGTCACTCCGCTTCCCCGCGTCAGTTCGCCCACGGTGATTTCCGAGGCCCCGACCACGCGTTCGAACACCGCCCTCCGCGTGGGATCGGCGAGAGTGCGCATGACGGCATCAATGGGTGCAGGCTGGATCATGACCAACACATTAGTTAACACTAATGCATTAGTCAATACTAAAATGACACCGCCGATTGGTGACCTTCAGGCTTGGAGGATCGCCAACGCCTGGCTGTAGGCCACTTCGGCGCGGAGCTTGAGTTCCGGCAGGGTACAGCTGCCGATCGGATGCTGAACCTTCACGAACGGGTAGTCAGGGATGCCGAGGACCCGTGCGATGTTCTTGACGGTCACCTCGAAGGGCGTCGTGCAGATCACCACGGCGCGCTTGCCGAGTTGTTCGAAGCTGATGCTGTCGTGCAGACTGCACGTGGAGCAGGACCCTCAATCCCCCAGGCCGGTGATGAGGAAATCCACCTCCTGTGCCACCTGGGTGAGCGTCGCCGACGGCGCCGGCGCGCTGGCATTCCGCTTCGATGCAACGGTGCGGATGGTGCAGCCGTGCCGCTCGACGAACAGCGCGGCGACTTCGCGCAACATCTCGTCGGCGTTGAGCTTGCCGTTTTCCAGCAGGCCGATCCGCAGCCCGTCGATACTGGCAAGCGGTGGCGCGCGGAAAGCCTGGCGCTTCGGTGTCGTCGACATGGGTGAATAGAGCTGCATCGGAGGTCTCCTTCCGTTTACTTCTGCGCGCCCGCGGGCGGCGGCACGATGGCCTGGTGCTGCATGATGGACGCCCGTCCCCGGCTCCAGGACGGGATGAAGCAGGAATGGCCGCCGGCATCGCCACCGCCCATCGTCACGAGGATGTCGTCAGGCCTCATGCCGCGATGCATGAAGCCCTTGGCCGCCAACGCATGTGCGCCCTCGCCGTGCTGGGCGTCGTATTCACGGTCGCGATACTTGCCGGCCTGCTTCATGCCCTCGACCGAGCGCTTCGCCGTGCTGAACAGGAACTCCTGCGCCTTCTCGCGCGACCAGCCGGCGTCGGCCACGATCTTCATGTGCTCGGGCGCCAGGATCACCACGCTCTGACCGAGGCTGATACAGCCATAGTTCGCCATCGAGTCGGCCACGGAAGCCAGCACCTCTTCCGGCGTGTTGCCGCCATGGTTCTCGATGTTGAAGAAACCACCGCCGGCGAAGCAGGTGACGCTCGACACGCCCTTGTCGTAGCCTTGCGCCTCGCAGAGCAGCGGCCACGGATTGCCGCGCGAGCGTTCGGCGATGCAGAAGCTGTACTTGCCGGGATTGCCCTGGGTCGACTTGTCGGAGATGCCCGGCAGCATCTGGAAGACGTTGCGCAGGATGAGGCGCGTCGCGCGGCCGATCGTGCCGTTGGCCCGGTTGCCCGGACCGAACAGGTTCACGTCGGCGTTCATGCCGATCTCCTCGGCATAGGAGCCGCTCACGACCAAGAGCGGCGCCGAGCCGCCGGTGCTGGCGGTCGAACCGTGGAAGTTGAAGTCCTGCCGGTTCATCGCCTCGAACGCCGCAACGATCACCGGGAAATACTCGGGCAGGCAGCCCGCCATCACGGCGTTCACGGCAGCGGCGTGCAGCGACAGGTCGAGACCGGTCGCGGGATGATGGGCGATCACCGTCTCGCGCGGCCGCGCATCGGCCGCCAGCATCGCATCGACACGGGCGACGACCGGCGGCACGACGGGAAGCCCATCCGTCCAGCCCTGCTCGTAGCACCAGTCGATGGCCGCCAGCAGATCGTCCGGGACGTCGTGGATGCGCGGCTTGAGGGCAACGGCCATATGCGCTTCTCCCCTACTCGACCTTGGCGCCGACGCCTTCGACGAGCTTGCGCCACTTTACGAGTTCACCGGGAAGCATCGCGCCGAACTCAGGGCCCGGCTTGAAATCGATGTCTGAGCCGCCGCTTTCGAGTTGCTCGCGGAAGGCCGGATCCTTCAATGCGTTGGTCATGGCGGCGACGATGGCCTTGCCGACTTCGGGCGGTGTGCCGGCCGGCGCGACGAGGCCCAGCCAGCCTTCAAGGCTGAAGCCATGAGGCAAGGCTTCGAGCAAGGTCGGCGTATCGGGAAGCAGACGCGAGCGCTTCGAACCGGTCGTGGCCAACGCACGCAGCGTGTTCTGCTGCACCTGGCCGAGCGCCGTCTCGAAGGTCGGGAAGCCGACCTGCACCTGGTCGGACAGCAGCGCGCGCACGATCTCGGGCGCGCCCTTGTAGGGTACGTGGACGTAGTCGATGCCGGTGGCCTGGCGGAACGCCTCGGCGGCGAGATGGGCCGGGCTACCGGCGCCGCCCGAACCGAAGTTCAGCTTGCCTGGATTGGCCTTCGCCAAATCGACGAACTCCTTCACCGTCCTGGCCGGGCTGCTGGCCGGCACGACCATCATCGAGCCGCCGCGCAGGATCAGGCAGATCGGCGTGAAATCCTTCACGACGTCGTAGGTGATCTTGGTATAGAGCGCCGGATTGATGACGTGGCTGTTGGCCATCATCATCAGCGTGTAGCCGTCAGGCACCGAACGGGCGACCGTCTCCGCGCCGATATTGCCGGCCGCGCCGGGCCGGTTCTCGACGATGAACTGCTGCTTCAGTTCCTGCGTCAGGCGCTGCGCGACGCGGCGTGCCGTGGTGTCGGGCGAGCCGCCCGCCGTGAACGGAACGACGAGGCGAACCGGCTTGTCGGGATATTGCGCCGCCGCCGGCCCTGCGAAGCCTGCGGCAATCGCTGTCGCAAGCAACAGCGTCCCGCACAGGCCCGTCAGGCTGTGTCTTCCAGCCATGGATCCTCCATCGGCTTCATCTTCTTATTCTGCCCGCCAAAGGCACCCGATCCCGCTCGAGTTACAACCACCCAATCCCGAATGAGCCATAGCCTGCAGGCATGGGCTCTCTTGTCGTCCTGAGCACGGCGAAGGACCTCACATGGCGGCCAGACGACTCCGTAGCAGGCGCGAGATCCTTCGCTCCGCTCAGGATGACACGAGGCACTTCTACTGCCGTGGCGTCTTGCGTCGCATGGCCGCCCGCGCGAAGTCGGCGACCTTCTTCACGACCGGCGAGCGCCACTTGGCCTCAGTGGTGAGCATCCAGCACTCGTAGCCCATCTCGACGCGCAGCTTCAGTTCGACCAGTGCGCCGTCGCGCAGCTCCTGCTCGAAGACGAAGCGCGGGCCGATGGCGACAAAATCCGAATCGAGCGCCCGCGCCTTCACCAGCGCGTAGTCGTCGGAGACGAACGCATTCATGTTGCGCGCGGCCCTGGCGCTCATCGCACCCACCCATTCGCGGAAGCTCGGGACCGCGCCGACGCTGGCGATCGGATACTTGAGCAGCGCCTCGGGTGTCAGCGGTGCCTGCCGCAGCGCCGGATGGCGCGGCCGCACGACGCCGATCCTCAGGTCGTCGCAGATCTTCACACGGATGAAGTCGGACTGTTCGTCGGGTGCCTCGAAGTAGCAGAAGACAAGGTCGAGGCTCCCCATGCGCAACGAGCGCATCAGCGCCTGGACGTCGTCGTATCGCGCTTCGAGCTGCAGGTCGGGAAAGGCCCTGCCGACCTGACGCACGACTTCGGGCAGCAGCTTGATGCGCGTCGCGGGCCCCACACCGATGCGCAGGCTGCCAGCTTCTCCCTTTGCGAGTTGCTCCAGTTGCTCGGTCATCCGGGCGACGCCGGCCAGCACAGCCGCCGCATGCTCTGCTGCCGTGTGTCCGTAGACGTTGGGCCGGGCGCTGCCGCCGCTGCGGTCGAACAGCTTCACGCCGAGCTGCTTCTCCAGCCGCGCGATGCTCTTGCTGAGCGTCGGCTGGGAAATGCGCAGCCGCTTGGCCGCGCCGCTGAAGCTGCCCGTGCTGCAGACGGCAACGAGATGCTCGAGTTGCTTCAGCTCCATCGCGGCAGGGTATCAGGCCGCGAGGAGGCCGCAATCAGTAGGTCGCGAAGATGCGCTCAATCTCGGCTGGGTCCGAGGTCCGGGTAAGCGCCAGCGCGAGCAGCAACCGCGCCTTGTGAGGATTGAGATTGTCGGCGGCCAGCACGCCGGCGTCGCTGAGCTTCCTGCTGCGATGGATACGGCCCGAGCCGGCGCGCGAGGACTGCACGACCACGATGCCCTGCTTCACCGCCTCGGTCATCGCTGCGAGATCGGCGGCCGGCGGCATGCCGGGCGCGAAGCCGGCAGAGACCAGCCCCTTCGCCCCCGCCGCGATGAAGGCGCGCATCGCGCTGCCGTCGGAGCCGGCATAGGCGTAGGCGATGTCGACCCGCGGCAAGGCATCGAGGCCCGCAATGTCGAACTCGGTGTCCGGCATGTGCCGCCGCTCGGGCTTGCGGTAGTAGGCGATCCTGTCGCCGTCGGCGTGGCCCAGGATGCCGAAGTCGGGCGTGCGGAAAGTCTGCATGCGCCAGTTCGAGGTCTTGGTGACCTCGCGCGCCGCCTGGATCTCATCGTTCAGCAGCACCAGCACGCCCCTGCCCCGGCTGTCGGGACTGGCCGCCGTGCGCACGCCGTTCACGAGGTTGATCGCGGCGTCGGTCGACAGGCCCGAGGCCGGACGCTGCGAACCTATCAGAACGACCGGCACGTCGATCCTGAGCACCAGGTTCAGGACCCAGGCCGTCTCTTCCAGCGTCGCCGTGCCGTGGCCGATGACGATGCCCGCGAGATCGGGATGCTCGGCGACGGTGCGATGACAGAGCGCCGCAAGCTCCTTCCACTCGGCGAAGTAGATCTCGGGACTCGGCACGTTGCGGAAATCGACCGGGATGACCTCGGCGATCTCGTTCACCACCGGAAAGCGTTCGACGATCTGGCTGGCATGCATCCGCTTGTCGTGGATGCCGTAATCCTGCAGCTCCAGGGGATGGATCCCGAGCGAGGACATGGTCCCGCCCGTGCCGATGAAGGCCACCTTGGGCCGCTTCGTGCTGCTCACGCGATGCTCCTGCGCTGGTCGTGGACCCGGCGCAGGACGCAAGATCGATGCCGCCGCGATGTCGCCGTTTGGCGACATCGCGCACAGCGGACGGCTAGCCCTTTGCCGCGATCTTGTCCTGCGTCTTCAGGTCGAAGTCGCTGGCGTCGTGGCGCTCGTGGAGCTGGGCCGCGGGATCGCCCTGCAGGCGGTTGACGATGCGGCCGCGCTTGACCGCCGGGCGCGCGCCGATCTCATCGGCCCAGCGATTGACGTTCTTGTACTCGTGCACGGCCAGGAACTCGCCGGCGCCATAAAGGAGGCCCTTGGCCAGCCCGCCGTACCACGGCCAGACCGCGATGTCGGCGATCGTGTAGTCGTCACCGCCCAGGAACCTGGCTTCGGCCAGCCGCCGGTCGAGCACGTCGAGCTGGCGCTTAGTTTCCATCGCGAACCGGTCGATCGCATACTCGATCTTGGTCGGCGCATAGGCATAGAAGTGGCCGAAGCCGCCGCCCAGATAGGGCGCGCTGCCCATCTGCCAGAACAGCCACGACAGGCACTCCGCCCGCTTTGCGCTGTCGGTCGGCACCAGCGCGCCGAACTTCTCCGCGAGATAGAGCAGGATCGCGCCCGACTCGAACACGCGCACCGGCTTCGGCCCGCTGCGATCCAGCAGCGCCGGGATCTTCGAATTGGGATTGATCGCCACGAAGCCACTGCCGAATTGGTCGCCCTCGCCGATCTTGATCAGCCAGGCGTCGTACTCGGCGCCCTTGTGGCCGAGCGCCAGCAGCTCCTCGAGCATGATCGTGACCTTCTGGCCGTTCGGCGTGCCCAGCGAATAGAGCTGCAGCGGGTGCTTGCCGACCGGCAGTTCCTTCTCGCTGGTTGGCCCGGCGATCGGCCGGTTGATGTTGGCGAACCGGCCGCCGCTCGCCTTGTTCCAGGTCCAGACCTTGGGCGGCGTGTAGTCGGATGCGTTACTCATGCTTCCTGTATCCTCTGATGGAGCTTGATCGATGAGGCATACTACCCGGCCCGCGCAATTCCTGCTCGCCCCGCCTTGAGGGATCGGCAACGGATTCCTCATCGGCTGCCGCACGAATTCTCGTGCGACCCGCGTTCAGCCGGCGTCGCCCATCAGGTCGGCCAGCTCGTAGAACGGCCGGATCTCGATTTCGCTCGGTCCGGGCATGGGATTGGGGCAGCGCCTTACCCAGGCCACCGCCTCGTCCATGTCCTTGACCTCCCAGAGCCAGAAGCCGGCGATCTGCTCCCCCGCCGGCGCGAACGGCCCATTCCTCACCGTGCGAACGGCGCCGTCGAAACCCACCCGCCTTCCCTCGGAGGTGGGCTTCAGCCCGTCGCCGTCGCGCAGGATGCCGGCCTTCTGAAGCTCGTCGTTGAACTTCCCCATGGCTTCCATCAGCACCATCGTCTCGGGAGAACGGACGAAGCCCTTCTCGCTGTCCGCGGTCGCCTTCACGATCACCATCACGCGCATGTCTGTCTCCTTCGTGGAGCCGAACTCATCGGCCTTGTGACGGAACGACGAACGAGGCTTGCCGGGGCCGACAGGTCGACCGGATATTTTATGACGGCCTGAAGCCCGCCAGGAGCAGCGCTTCGCGCAGTTCCGGGTCCGGTGCGTGCGAAAGCCTCGAAAGCTCGGCGTAGGGATCGCCACGCAATCCCAGCGCCGCCGCGAAGGCCGGCTCGGTCTTGGCGCCGCCGTCCCGCAGGACCATGACTCGCGCGCGAAGCGCATCTCCGCCCAGTGCCAGCAGCCGCCCTTCGGCCAGGAAATGCCGCCAGCCTTCCTGCCGATCGACCTCGACGGGACTGGCGAATATTTCCACCGGCCAGCCGTCGATCGCCAACGTCGCCACCAGCGGCCGGCCTGCCTCTGTCCATCGCCGGAGGTTGAGCGCGGGAAGCCGCTCGCGCGCTCGCCACAGGCGATCGGCAACCTCGTCGGGCTCCGGCGCATGGCACAGGATGTCGATGTCGCTGCCGGCAATCGAAACCCCGAGCGGCAGGGTGCCGGCGATCCGGGGATCGAACCCGGACAGGAGATCCAGCACGCCGCTGGCGGCCAGCGCCTGCCGCCAGCCCGGCATCAGCCCGGATGCAGGCCCGGCGCTTCCTGGCCGGTGCTGGCGACGTATTCGGTGTAGCCGCCGCCATACTGATGGACACCCTCGGGCGTCAGTTCGAGGACGCGGTTGGAGAGCGCGGCCAGGAAGTGGCGGTCGTGGGAGACGAACAGCATCGTGCCCTCGAACTGCGCGAGCGCGGCGACCAGCATTTCCTTGGTCGCCATGTCGAGGTGGTTGGTCGGCTCGTCAAGCACCAGGAAGTTCGGCGGATCGAACAGCATCTTGGCCATGACCAGCCGCGCCTTCTCGCCGCCCGACAGCACACGGCAGGGCTTCTCGACATCGTCGCCGGAGAAGCCGAAGCAGCCGGCCAGCGACTTCAGCGCCCCGGTGCCGGCTTGTGGGAAGGAATGGTCGAGCGATTCGAAGACCGTGTCGTCACCGTCCAGCAGGTCCATCGAGTGCTGGGCGAAATAGCCCATCTTCACGCTGGCGCCGATCGCGACGCTGCCGTCGTCCGGCTCGGTCGCGCCGGCCACCAACTTCAGCAGCGTGGACTTGCCCGCGCCGTTGGCGCCCAGCACGCACCAGCGTTCCAAGCGGCGCAGCCGCAGGTCGAGCCCCGAATAGATCGGCTGCGTGCCATAACCTTTATGGACGTTGCGGAAGCTCACCACGTCCTCGCCCGAGCGCGGCGGCGTGCGGAAGTCGAACATCACGGACTGGCGGCGCCGCGGCGGCTCGACCTTCTCGATCTTGTCGAGCTTCTTCACCCGGCTCTGCACCTGCGCGGCGTGGCTGGCGCGCGCCTTGAAGCGCTCGATGAACTTCATCTCCTTGGCCAGCATCGCCTGCTGGCGCTCGAACTGCGCCTGGCGCTGCTTCTCGCCCAGCGCCCGCTGCTGCTCGTAGAAGTCGAAGTTGCCCGAATAGGTGATGAGCGTGCCGCCGTCGATCTCGATCACCTTGCCGACGATGCGGTTCATGAACTCGCGGTCGTGGCTGGTCATCAGCAGCGCGCCCTCGTACTTCTTCAGGAAGTCCTCCAGCCAGATCAGGCTTTCGAGATCGAGGTGGTTGCTGGGCTCGTCGAGCAGCATGCCGTCGGGCCGCATCAGCAGGATGCGGGCCAGCGCCACGCGCATCTTCCAGCCGCCGGAGAGCAGGCCGACGTCGCCGTCCATCCGCTCCTGGCTGAACGAAAGGCCGGCCAGCACCTCGCGCGCGCGGGCGTCCAGCGCGTAGCCGTCCAGCTCCTCGAACCGGCCCTGCACCTCGCCGTAACGCTCGACCAGCGCATCCATGTTGTCGGCCTGCGCCGGATCGGCCATCGCCGCCTCGAGCTGGGCGATCTCGATGGCCAGCGCGCTCACCGGGCCCACGCCGTCCATGACTGCCGCGACCGCGCTCATGCCCGACATCTCGCCGACATCCTGGCTGAAATAGCCGATGCTCATGCCGGGATCGATCGTCACCTGCCCGTCGTCGGGCTGTTCCTGACCGGAAATCATCCGGAACAGCGTCGTCTTGCCCGCACCGTTGGGTCCGACGAGGCCCGCCTTCTCCCCCTTCTGCAGGCCCATCGAGGCGTCGATGAACAGGATCTGGTGGCCGTTCTGCTTGCTGATGTTGTCGAGGCGAATCATGGGGTCCGGGTACGCGGGAAGAAGGCGGGCGGTAGTAAACGGAGGCGGTGCCGCCGGCAATCTTGTTAAGAGGGCATGCAAGGCGTATATACGCATTCGTATATACAAAAGGCTGGCCATGTCGCAATTCGCCAAGGTGTTTCGCTCCGGGAATTCCCAGGCGGTTCGCCTTCCCAAGGAGTTCCGCTTCGACGTCGAAGAGGTCGAGGTGTCGCGCGAAGGCGATGCCGTGATCCTGCGTCCTCACCGCGGCGCCACGGCACCGTGGGCATCGCTGCGCGCTGCCGTCGACCGGGGTTTCAGCGCAGACTTCATGGAAGACGGCCGGCAGCAACCCGACGATCAAAGCCGGCCCGGACTCGACCGCGCTTTCGGCTGATGGCCTGGCTGCTCGACACCAATGCCGTCATCGCCCTGGTGACGCGCCGATCCGAGGCCTTGCGCCGCCGCGTGGAAGCCGCCGAGCCGGGAACGCTGGCCACTTCCGCCATCGTCGCGCACGAACTGTACTTCGGGGCGTACCGTAGCCAGAAGATCGAGTTCAACCTCGAGACGCTGCGCCTGCTCTTCGCCGATCTCGTCGTTCTCGACCTCGACCGGGAAGACGCCCGCACAGCGGGTGAGATCAGAGCCGGTTTGGCCCGGCAGGGACTACCGATCGGCCCCTACGACGTGTTGATCGCCGGACAGGCAAAGGCGCGTGGCCTGACCCTCGTCACCAACAACCTCGCCGAATTTCGGCGCGTCGACGGACTCAGCATCGAGGATTGGACGCAAGCTTAGGATGCTGTAAGACGGGCCAAATTCAGCATTGGATCAACCCAGCCGACCCCAAAAGCGGCGCACGGAGGTGCAGGTATGTCAGATCTCGAAATCGTCTGGACGAAGGTCGATGAAGCGCCGGGGCTGGCGACGTTCTCGCTGCTCCCCATCGTCCAGGCCTTCGTCGCCACGGCCGGCGTCAAGGTGAGGCTGGCGGACATTTCGCTGACCGGCCGCATCCTCGCCAACTTCCCCGACAAGCTCAAGCCCGAGCAGAAGATCCCCGACGAGCTGGCCGAACTCGGCAAGCTGGCGATGAAGCCGGAAGCCAACATCATCAAGCTGCCGAACATCTCCGCCTCGATCCCGCAGCTCAAGGCCGCGATCAAGGAGCTGCAGTCCAAGGGCTACGACGTCCCCAACTATCCCGACAGCGACGCCACGCCCGCCGACAAGGAAATCCGCGCCCGCTACGGCAAGGTGCTGGGCAGCGCCGTGAACCCGGTCCTGCGCGAGGGCAACTCCGACCGCCGCGCCGCCGGCGCCGTGAAGCAGTATGCCCGCAAGCATCCGCACAAGATGGGCGCCTGGAGCAAGGATTCGAAGACCCGCGTCGCCCACATGACCGGCGGCGACTTCTACGGCTCCGAGGTCGCCACGACCGTGGCGGCGCCGACCAGCGCCCGCATCGAGCTGACTGCCGCCGACGGCGCGGTCACGGTGCTGAAGCCCAAGATCCCGCTCAAGGCCGGCGAGATCATCGACTGTTCGGTGATGAGCGCCAAGGCGCTGAACGCCTTCTACGCCTCGGCGATCGAGATGGCGAAGAAGGACGGCGTCCTGTTCTCGCTGCACCTCAAGACGACCATGATGAAGATCTCCGATCCCATCCTGTTCGGCCACTGCGTGTCGGTGTTCTTCTCCGACGTCTTCGCCAAGCACGGCGCGACCTTCAAGAAGCTGGGCATCGATCCCGACAACGGGCTGGGCGACCTGCTCGCCCGAATCGAGACCCTGCCGGAGGCCGAGAAGGCCGCGATCAAGGCCGACATCCAGGCCGAGTACGCCAGGCGCCCGGGCCTCGCGATGGTGAACTCCGACAAGGGCATCACCAACCTCCACGTCCCCAGCGACGTCATCATCGACGCCTCGATGCCGGCGATGATCCGCGAATCGGGCAAGATGTGGGGCGCCGACGGCAAGCTGTACGACTGCATCGCCGCCATCCCCGACCGCTGCTACTCGACGCTGTTCCAGGCGGTCATCGACGACTGCAAGGCCAACGGCGCCTTCGATCCGAAGACCATGGGCTCGGTGCCGAACGTCGGCCTGATGGCCCAGCAGGCCGAGGAATACGGCAGCCACGACAAGACCTTCGAGCTGGCCACCGCCGGCACGGTCCGCGTCATTGCCGAGGACGGCAAGGTGCTGATGGAGCAGAAGGTCGAGCAAGGCGACGTCTTCCGCATGTGCCAGGTCAAGGACGAGCCGATCCGCGACTGGGTCAAGCTCGGCGTGCGCCGCGCCCGCCTGACCAACACCCCCGCGGTGTTCTGGCTCGACGCCAAGCGCGCCCACGATGCGGAGCTGATCAAGAAGGTCGAGAAGTACCTCAAGGACGAGGACACCAAGGGCCTCGAGATCCACATCATGCCGCCGGTCGAAGCGACGAAGTTCTCGCTCGACCGCATCCGCAAGGGCCAGGACACGATCTCGGTCACCGGCAACGTGCTGCGCGACTACCTGACCGACCTGTTCCCGATCATGGAGCTGGGCACCTCGGCCAAGATGCTGTCGATCGTCCCGCTGCTGAACGGCGGCGGCCTGTTCGAGACCGGCGCCGGCGGCTCGGCGCCCAAGCATGTCGAGCAGTTCCAGCACGAGGGCTATCTGCGCTGGGATTCGCTGGGCGAGTTCCTGGCGCTGGGCGCCTCGCTCGAGCATCTGGCGCAGACCACCGGCAACGAGGACGTGAAGGTGCTGGCCGAGACGCTCGACGAAGCCAACGGCAAGATCCTCGACGACAACCGCTCGCCTGCCCGCAAGGTCGGCGAGCTGGACAATCGCGGCAGCCATTTCTACCTCGCGAAGTATTGGGCGGAGGCGCTGGCGCGTCGCGACAACAGCACGTCCCTCTCGGCCCGCTTCAAGCCGCTGGCGAAGCTGCTGGCAGACAACGAGGCCAAGATCGACGCCGAGCTGATCGCCGCGCAAG
Organism: Rhodospirillaceae bacterium CCH5-H10; assembly: GCA_001557035.1. Classification (GTDB taxonomy): domain Bacteria; phylum Pseudomonadota; class Alphaproteobacteria; order Reyranellales; family Reyranellaceae; genus Reyranella. The sequence continues at coordinate 12,710 of LSKJ01000766.1, forward strand.
GCAAGCCGGTCGACACCGGCGGCTACTACGCGCCCGACCAGAAGAAGACCTCGGCCGGCATGCGCCCCAGCAAGACCCTGAACGACGCGCTCGCCTCGCTCTGAGCCGACGCAGGCGCTGAAGACGACAAAGCCGCCCCAGGCAACCGGGGCGGCTTTTTCTTTCCGTCGTCCCGACCGGAGCGAAGCGAAGTGGAGGGACCTACTCTCCACCAATAGCCGGCTATTCGTCGGACGAAGGTCTCTCCGCGCGGGCCTGCGGCCCTTGGTCGAGACGACGGGAAGACGCCCGAACCTTGCGCCGCAGATCGCCCTTGCAGCGTTCCGAGCAGGTCTTGACCTGGTCCCAGTCGCGCGCCCACTTCTTGCGCCAGGTGAAGGGCCGGCCGCAGGCGGCGCAGGTCTTTTCCGGCAGGGTCGACTTGGTGTAGCGCTTCGCCATCACAGGCTCGCCAGAAACGCCGCCGCGCTGTCGGCGATCCGAGCCCGCTCCGCGTCGGGGAACTTGTCGTAGGTGCGGACCATCTGCGCCATGCGGGGATTGCGCCCGATCTTCTCGCGATGGCGCGCGATGAAATCCCAGTAGAGCGCGTTGAAGGGACAGGCGCGCGGTCCCGTCCGCTGCTTCACGTCGTAGGCGCAGCCCTGGCAATAATCCGACATGCGATCGATATAGGCGCCGCTCGCGGCATAGGGCTTGGAGGCCAGCAGGCCGCCGTCGGCGAACTGGCTCATGCCCACCGTGTTGGGCAGCTCGACCCATTCGTAGGCGTCGGCATAGACCGCGAGATACCATTCGTGCAGCTCGTGCGGATCGATCCCCGCCAGCAGCGCGAAGTTGCCGGTGACCATCAGCCGCTGGATATGGTGGGCGTAGGCCTGCTCGCGCGTCTGCGTCACCGCCGCCCGCACGCAGGCCATCTCCGTCTCGCCCGTCCAGTAGAAGTCGGGGAGCGGGCGCGCGTGGCCCAGGAAGTTGCTGCGCTCGTAGCCCGGCATCTTCAGCCAGTAGATTCCGCGCACATATTCGCGCCAGCCGATGATCTGGCGGATGAACCCTTCCGCCGCGTTCAGCGGCACCCGACCGGCGCGCCACGCCGCCTCGACCTGACGGCAGACCTGTAGCGGATCGAGCAGGCCGCAGTTCAGGTAGGGCGCGATGACGGCGTGATAGAGGAACGGCTCGCCCG
>LSKJ01000767.1 GCA_001557035.1 Rhodospirillaceae bacterium CCH5-H10
AACCTGCAGAGCGGCGGCGCCATCGCTTCTCCTGGATCAACGAATGGAAGGAGACTTCGGACGTCCACGGTCGCCCGCTCGGCCTCGAGCTCATCCTCCCGGACTGGTTCTATGCCGGCGTTCTGGACGACGCGCTGGTGCTCACGATCGACCGTGCGTACTTCGATCTGACGGGCGGTCTGGAGCGCTGGCTTTATCGCATCGTCCGCAAGCACGGCGGCCGTCAGGCTGA
>LSKJ01000077.1 GCA_001557035.1 Rhodospirillaceae bacterium CCH5-H10
CGAGCCGTACCGTGCCGAGGAAAGGTGCGACCGGCTCGACAAGCAGGATCGTCCGCGCGAAGCCGCTGTCGTCGAAGCCGCGGCGGAAGTGGACGCGCGACTTGATGGCGATGGCTTTGAACTGCGCAGGGTCGACGCCCGGCCCCGAGAGTTCGGCGGGATCGATCACCTGCACGAGGAAGCGGCTGATCACCACGACATTGTCCTGGCCAAACCGGACGGCAACGCGCAATGCACCGTTCACTTCGGCGACACCGACGACGGTGCCGGTGATGCGCACCGGCTGTCCGGCGGATTCGTCGGCGAGGCCGCCGATCTCCCTGTCGAACGAATCGCCCGCCTTCACACCGCCGGCCTTCAGTGCATCGATGCACCTGGCGTCGGCGATGGTCGCGATCAGCACATCGGACAGGTCCTGCTCGATCACTTCCTTCAGTATCCAGGTCGCGTAGCCCGAACGGTCGCTGTGATCGGCCAGCACCACCGGCGTCTCGCCGCGCGCCATGGCCTCCTTGGCCAACCTGACGCCTTCGGGGATCGGATGGACCCTGGCGGTGTTGAGCAGGTCCTCGCGGCGGCGCCACGCCCAGGACGACATGTCGTCGGCGACATTGCGGGCCAGCGCTGCATTGCCGTTGGTCATGACCTGGAAGGTCATGCCGACGTCCGGGACATCGGCGAAGGGAAAGCCGAAGAAGACGTTCACATAGACGTCGGGCTCGCGCGCTTCCCAGACGAGCGCACGCTGCACCAGATCCATCCACGGCGAGGCGCCCGTCCACTGCAGAACGGTCGGCGTGATGATCGGCACCTTCACCGTGACGGTCTCGGGCCGGTAGTCGCCACGGATCGCGCGCACCAGCATGCGCGCCGCGCGTTCGCCCTGCAGGTGGCTGTCATAGTGCGGGAAGTATTTCACCGTGAAGGCCATGTCGGCCTGGGCCAGGAATTCCGCATCCTCGTTGCCGTGCGGATCGAAGGTGCCGACGATGAAGGCCTTGCGGCCCACGACCTCGCGGACCCGCCGCGCGATGTCGGCCTCGGGCCGCGCCACGCCGCGCACGCCCATCGCGCCGTGCAGGCTGAGGTAGACGCCGTCGAACGGTCCCCGTGCCTTCAGGCCCGCGATCATGCGGCCGAGGAAGGTCTCGTAGGCTTCTTCCGTGATCCAGCCTGAGCCGGTGCCCGTGCGTGGCCACAGCGGCGATTCGATGCCGACCAGTTCGACGCCGTCATGCTCGCGCGCCACTTTCACGAACCCGCCCATGTAGGCCTTGGGATCGTGCGCCAGCAGCGCTTCGCCGCTGGCCGGCGAACCGGGGTAAGTGAAATCGGCGAGCGTGGTGTCGTTCGGAAGGAACGTCACCGTCTCGTGGGCGAACTGCAGGACGGCGATACGCATCGCGCCGTCCGCCTCGCTAGCGCGTCGGAACCGGGCGTTCGCTGGAATAGTCGTAGAAGCCGCGCTTGACCTTGCGGCCGACCCAGCCGGCCTCGACATACTTCACGAGCAGCGGGCACGGACGATACTTCGAATCGGCCAGGCCCTCGTGCAACACCTGCATCACCGAGAGGCAGGTATCGAGGCCGATGAAGTCGGCCAGCTCGAGCGGGCCCATCGGATGGTTGGCGCCCAGCTTCATGCCGGTGTCGATCGCCTCGACGTTGCCGACGCCCTCGTAGAGCGCATAGACCGCCTCGTTGATCATCGGCAGCAGGATGCGGTTCACGATGAAGGCCGGGAAGTCCTCGGCATTGACCGGCTTCTTGTCGAGCCTGACCACGACCTCGCGCACCGTGCGGAAGGTCTCCTCCTCCGTGGCGATGCCGCGGATCAGTTCGACCAGGCCCATCAGCGGCACCGGGTTCATGAAGTGCATGCCCATGAACTTGCCGGGACGGTCGGTCACCGAGGCGAGCCTCGTCACCGAGATCGACGAGGTGTTGGTCGCCAGCAGCACGTTGGCCGGCAGGCCCTCGCAGACCTTCTTGAAGATCTCGCGCTTCACCGCCTCGTTCTCGGTGGCCGCCTCGACGATCAGGTCGCAATCGGCGAGCGGCTTGTAGTCGGTGGCGGTCGAGATCCGCCCGATCGCCGCGTCCTTGTCCTCGGGACGGATCATGCCGCGGCCGATCTGCCGGTCCATGTTCCGTCCGATGGCGTCGATACCCTTGTCGAGATGCGGCTGGTCGACATCCACGAGGCGGATGTCGTAGCCCTTCAACGCGCAGACATGGGCGATGCCGCTGCCCATCTGGCCGGCACCGATGACGCCGATGCGCTTGATCATGATGGGTGTCCTCGGGTTTGCTTACTTTTTCTCGACCGCGGCGGTGAGCTCGGGGACGATCTGGAACAGGTCGCCCACGATGCCGTAATCGGCAACCTGGAAGATCGGCGCTTCCTCGTCCTTGTTGATCGCCACGATGGTCTTGCTGTCCTTCATGCCGGCGAGATGCTGGATCGCGCCGGAGATGCCGATGGCGATGTAGAGGTCGGGCGCGACCACCTTGCCGGTCTGGCCGACCTGGTAGTCGTTCGGCACGTAACCGGCATCGACCGCCGCGCGGCTGGCGCCGAGACCGGCGCCGAGCTTGTCGGCCAGGGTCTCGAGCATCTTGAAGTTGTCACCGCTCTGCAGGCCACGGCCGCCGCTGACGACGATCTTGGCGCTGGTCAGTTCGGGACGCTCGCTCTTGGAGAGCTCGGCGCCGACGAACGACGAAAGGCCCGCGGTGCCCGTGCCGGCGATCTGCTCGATCGCGGCCGAACCGCCGCCCGCCGCCGCCTTGAAGTTGGTCGGACGGACGGTGACGATCTTGATCTTGTCGGTGCTCTGCACGGTCGCCATGGCGTTGCCGGCGTAGATCGGGCGGACGAAGGTATCCGGCGAGACGACCTGGATGGCCTCCGACACCTGCGCGACGTCGAGCAACGCGGCGACGCGCGGCGCGACGTTCTTGCCGACCGAGTCGGCCGCCATCACGACGTGGCTGTAGCCCGGCGCGAGCTTCACGACGAGCGGCGCGATGTCCTCGGCCAGCCAGTTGGCGTAGGCGGCATCCTCGGCCTGCAGCACCTTGGCGACACCCTGGATCGCGGCTGCCGACTTGGCGGCTTCGCCGGCGTTGCTGCCGGCCACCAGGACATGGACCTCGGGGTCCATCTGGGCCGCGGCCGCTACGGCGTTGGCGACATTGGCGCGGACGGTCTTGCCGTCATGCGCGGCGACGACGAGGACGGCCATCTCAGATCACTCCCGCTTCGTTGCGCAGCTTCTCGACCAGCTCCGCGACGGTCTTCACCTTGATGCCGGCCTTGCGCTTCGGCGGTTCTTCGACCTTCAGGGTCTTGAGGCGCGGCGCGACGTCGACGCCCAGCGCGTCCGGCGCCAGGGTCTCGATCGGCTTCTTCTTGGCCTTCATAATGTTCGGCAGCGACGCATAGCGCGGCTCGTTCAGGCGCAGGTCGGTGGTGATCACCGCCGGCATCTTGATCTTGATGTTCTCGAGACCGCCGTCGACCTCGCGCTTCACCTCGACCGAACCGTCGGCGACGTTGAGCTTGTTGGCGAAGGTGCCGACCGACCAGCCGAGCAGCGCGGCCAGCATCTGGCCGGTGGCGTTCGAGTCGTCGTCGATCGCCTGCTTGCCGACGATCACCAGGCCGGGCTGTTCCTTGTCGACCACGGCCTTCAGCAGCTTGGCGACGGCCAGCGGCTGCAGTTCGGCATCGGTCTGCACGAGGACGCCGCGGTCGGCGCCCATGGCGAGCGCCGTGCGGATCGTCTCCTGGCACTGGGCCGGGCCGGCAGAGAAAGCGATGACTTCGGTCGCAGCGCCCTTCTCTTTCATGCGAATCGCCTCTTCCACGGCGATTTCATCGAAGGGGTTCATGGACATCTTGACGTTAGCCGTCTCGACACCCGTGTTGTCGGCCTTGACGCGGATCTTGACGTTGTAGTCGATGACCCGCTTGACCGCGACCAGCACTTTCATCGCGTTGCGCCTATCGGTGAGTTGCGGCCGGACTGACCCGTCCGGCGAAGGGGATTTCGTGTAGGGGTGTTGAGCCGATCATGTCAAGGCTATGGCGCACTGCACAAAATCGCAGGGTGGAAGATTTTTCCTCTATCTTTCAACAGCTTGGGCTGATTAGCGCGAACCGCCCGGCACCCAGAGCACATCTGCCGCGCCATTGTCGTTGAGCCGGCGGGCCAGGACGAACAGGTGATCGGACAGCCGATTGATGTATTTGATCGCCTCCGGATTGATCGTCTGCTCCGTCGCGAGATGGGTCATGCAGCGCTCGGCGCGACGCGAAACGGTGCGCGCCAGATGCAACCAGGATGCGGCCTCGCTGCCGCCCGGCAGGATGAACGACTTCAGCGGTTGCAACTCGGCATTCATCGCGTCGATCTCGCGTTCGAGACGCTCGACCTGCGAAGGCACCATGCGCAGCGCCTGCTCGTCGCGCTTCGTCTTGCCCTCGGGCGTGCACAGATCGGCACCGAGATCGAACAGGTCGTTCTGGATCCGGCCGAGCATCGCATCGGCTTCGGCGAGACGCGGATCGCCGCCGCCAGCACGCGCAATCGCGTTGCGCGCGAGACCGATCACCGAGTTGGCCTCGTCGGTCGTGCCATAGGCTTCGACGCGGATGTCGTGCTTCGGCACGCGCTCGCCGCGGCCGAGCGACGTCTGCCCGGCGTCGCCGCCGCGCGTGTAGATGCGGTTGAGGGTGACGGCCATCGTCTCAGCTCCTGCTCGCGAAGTACCAGAGCAGGATCAGCACGACCGTGAGAAGCTGCAGACGCACGCGCCACCACATGAACTTGTTGCTGCGGCGACTGCCTTCGATGTTGCCGTCCTGGTTCTGGCTCATGTTGATCAAGCCGGCGAACAGGGTGCCCAGCGTGGCGAACGCCGACACCAGCACGAGGACGAAAAGGACATTGGCGAGGGTCATGAGGATTTATCCCGCATTGTGCCGGCCCGCGCCAGTACGGGCGCCGGCCCAGGGCCGCGCGGTGCGTGAAGCGTCGGTGCCGGTGGCGAGACGGAAGATCGTCTCGGCCGTCTGCTCGGCCGACCAGAGCGCCGCGTGCACGGTGCCGTACTCGACGGGCTCCGTCGCCTCGCCCGCGAAGAAGACGCGGTTGCCGAGCGGCCGCGCATGCGCGGTGCAGTCGTCGGGATCGCTGCCCACGCCGGGATAGGAATAGCCGCCGCGCGACCAGGGATCGCTCAACCAGCGCGGGAAGACCATCGCCTCGGGATCGGGAATGTCGTCGCCGAACATCGCGCGCAGCGATTTCATCGCGACGGCCGTCACTTCCGCGTCGCTCGCCTCGCGGTCGAGATGGATCGCCGTGTGGCCGTTGCAGAAGCTGAGCAGGATCGGCAGGCCGGTCTCCTGCTGGTGGCTGACGAACGTGTTGAAACCGCCGCGCTGCTGCGGGGAATCGGGCAGCCGCCCGAACCATTTGGGCTGCTCCGGCCAGAAGCGCCGCGGAAAGCGCAGGTAGATCTTGCCCAGCACGCCGGCCCCGTAGCCGAGGCGGCCGATGGCGACGCGCTGCGGTTCCGGCGGAGCCGGATCGAGCGCCGGCAGCCCCGCGCGCAACAGCCCGACCGGCACGGCGATCACCGCGCGATCCGCCTCGATGCGCTGGCCGTCCTGCAGGATCGCCGTCACGCCATCGCCTCTCCAGACCACGCGCTCGACCGCGGTGCCGATGCGGATGTCGAGGCCGGGCGCGACGTCGTCGATCAGTTGCTTGTAGCCGCCCCTCGGCTGTGCATTGCGCTCGAGGCCTTCGGTCGGGAACCACTCCTCCGCGGCCACCGCGTCCCAGGGCGCGCTCTGCACGCCCTCGCTCATCTCCACGAACGTGGCCACGACCAGACGGTCGATTGCGGGCAGCCACGCTGCGGTGAGCAACGGCTCGACGGCCTCCCGCACGGAGATCGAGCGCGGCCCGCGAACGCGCGTCAGCGCCTTGCTCTTCCAGCCCGCCCATTCGATGGCAGCCTTGAAGGCCATCCGTCCCATCACCGCCCGGCGACGCTGTCCCTCGCGAGTCGGCGAGGTCGCGCGCTTGTCGATCAGCAGACGTTCGCCCTGCGACTCGACCAGGTCGATGCCGAGCTTCTCGCACCACAGGGTGAGCGGGTTGCCGTCGACGCCATGCACCCAGGAGCCGCCGAGATCGACCGGTGCGCCGACACGATCGTCGGTCCAGGTCCGGCCGCCGATGCGCCCGCGCGCCTCCAGCACGCTGACGATGAAACCGGAATCATGAAGGAGCCTCGCCGCGACCAGCCCGGCCATGCCGGCTCCCACCACGACGACGCGCTCGCCGGTCCCAGCGCCCATCGACCAGGACCCGGTCCGGCTCATACCCGTGGCGCCCAAGCGAGCATCGGCAGCGCAGACATCGCTTCGAAAGGTCGGCCACCTGCCGCCCGCAGCGCCTCGGCATCGGAATGTGAGGCGCCGACATAGGCCAGCGCGCGCATGCCGGCGGAACGCGCCGCCTGGATGCCCGGTAGCGAGTCTTCCACCACCGTGCAGGCGAACGGCTGCTCGTTCATCTGAATGGCGGCGTGAAGGAAGAGATCGGGAAACGGTTTTCCGCGCGGCACCTGGCTCGCACTGAAGATGCGGCCCTCGAAGCGGTCCCACAATCCGGTGATGCCGAGCGTCACCCGCATCTTGTCGAGGCCGCCGGAACTGGCGACGCAGGTCGCGATCCCCGCCGACTCGATCGCGTCGATCGCCTCGACGACGCCCGGCACCGACTGCAGCGGCGCGTCACGGAACGCCTGCAACGTGTCGGCCTGCAGCCGGTCCACGAAGTCGGACGGCAGCGCGCGGCCGAGTTCGCCCTCGACGATCTCGACGCAGGACTTCATCGAACGCCCCATCAGGCGGCGCATCGTCTCCTCGACCGTCCAGTCGAGTCCCTCGCGTCCAAGGGCGCGGGCGAAGCAGGTGTTGGCGAGGGGCTCGCTGTCGACCAGCACACCGTCGCAATCGAATATGACCAGCACGCCCCGAGGATTATCAGTAAGGCTTGTCGCCTGCCACCGTGACGCGGTTGCCGCTGCGGGTGTGCGGCCAGTAGTCCCACATGGCGCGATGCTGGACGCAGCGATTGTCCCAGAAGGCGATGGAATTCTCCTGCCAGCGGAATCGGCACTGGAAGAGCGGGTTTTCCATGTGCTCGTAGAGATACCGCAGGATCGCGTCGCTCTCGTCGCGCGGCAGGCCGACCAGCGAGCGGGTGAAGCCGCGATTGACGTAGAGCCCCTTCTTGCCGGTAACCGGATGCGTCCGCACGACAGGGTGCACGGCGCGCGGATACTCCGGCTTGTCGGCGACGTTGAAATTCTTGTAGAGGCCGCGATAGACCGATTCGCCGTCATGGACTGCCGTCAATCCGTCGAGATAGGTCTTCATGCGGTCCGACAGCGCCTCGTAGGCGGCATACATGCTGGCGAACAGCGTGTCGCCGCCCTTGGGCGGGCACTTCTTGATGTAGAGGATGCTGCCCATCGGCGGCTCGAGATCGCAGCTCACGTCGGTGTGCCAGCCCTCGCCGTTGGCGCGGGGCGAGTCCTTGTCGGCGTGGATGATCATCAGTTCCGGCTTGCCGGGTTCGCTCGGCGCCGCCGGGTGGGTATGCAGGTCGCCGAACAGGCGGCCGAAGGCCAGGTGCTGGTCCTGACTGATGTGCTGGTCGCGGAAGAAGATGACCAGGTTCTCCGCCAGCGCGCGATGGATCTCGTCCTGCTGCCGGTTGGACAGCGGCTTGCTGAGATCGATCCCGCCGATCTCGGCGCCGAGGATCGGCGTCAGCTTGTCGATGGTGATCGTTTCGTACGGCGCGCTCTCGTCCGGATTGTGCCGGTAGCGCGGGCCAGCGTTGCCGCTCAGGGATCCTGCCATGTGTTTCTCCTACTCGACCTTGATGTTGGCGCGACGAATGATCTGCCCCCAGCGCTGCTTTTCGGCGCCGGCGAAGGCTGCGAATTCTGCCGGTCGCATGAGCTTCGGCGTTCCACCCAGCGCCGCCAGCCGCTCGATGACTTCAGGCATCTCGGACACGGTGTAGAGGTCGGCATTGATCCGGTTGACGACCTCCGCCGGCGTCCCCCTGGGTGCATAGAAACCCGTCCAGGTCGTCAGCAGGACGTCGGGAAGGCCCGCTTCCGCCGCCGTCGGCATGGCGGGCACGGCCGCGTAGCGTTCACTGTCGGTGACGAACAATCCCTTCAGCGCGCCGCGGTCCATGGCGATCTTGGCGTTGACCGTGTCGATCATCATGAAGGTGAGCAGGCCGCTCTGCACGTCGGGGATCGCCTGCGGGTTGCTCTTGTAGCCGACATAGACCGCGTCGACGCCCGCCGCCATCTTGTAGAGTTCAGAGGCGACCCGCGCGGGCAAGGCGCCGGCGCCGTAATTGTGCTTGCCGGGCTCGGCCTTCAGCTTCGCCGTCAGTTCGGCCGCCGTGTTGATGGGACTGTTCCTGTCGACCAGCAGCACGAAGGGCGAGGTACCCATGCGCGATATCGGCGCGAAGTCGGCGATCGGATCGTAGGGCAGCTTGTCGTAGATCGCCGGGTTGACGACCTGCGTCATGGCCGAGGTGGCGAACAGGGTCAGGCCGTCCGGCTTGGCGCGCGCCACCGATTCGGCCGCCGGAATGCCATTGCCCCCGCCCTTGTTGTCGATCACCACGGGCTGCCCCCACAGGGCCGAGAGCCGTTCGGCATAGACGCGGGCACTGATATCGGTCGCCGCGCCTGCGGGAAACGGCACGACCATGGTGACGCGACCCGAAGGAAACTTCTGCGCGCGCCCGATGGCCGGAGCCGCGAAGGCCGCAATGCCGATCGCCCTGGCGAACTGTCGTCTGCCGAACATGTTTCCTCGCCGTTTCTTATGGGAGCGACGCTAGACGCTTTCGCGAAGCCACGCCGGTGCTAAGTCGACAGAGTCCGTATTACGGAATACCGTCCCGACATGCCGATCGAACCCGTCCGCCGCAGTTTCGCGATCCTCGAGGCGCTGAGCCGGCGTCCGCATGGCACGATCGCGGCGCTCGCGGAGGAAACGGGCCTGCCCCGCCCCACCGTCGCCCGACTGCTGGGCACCCTGGTGGAACTGGGGTACGCGACCCAGGTGTCGCGGCTGATCGGTTACCGGCTCACCGACCGCGTGCTGGGACTGGCGCAGGGCATCCGCTTCATCGATCGCTTCGTGGATGCAGCGGCGCCGCACATGCAGCGCTTCACGCAGGAACACGGATGGCCGCTCTATCTGGGCTCGATCAGTCATCGCGCGATCACCATCCGCTATTCGACAGCCGCCGAGAGCCCGATGTCGTTCGAGCGCACCGCTCTGTATCGGCGCAGTCCGATCCTGTCGGGAGCGCTCGGGCGCGCCTGGCTCGCATTCTCCGCGGACGAGGAGCGCCGTGCGATCCTGCGCGATCTGGGCGTACGCTACGACGCGAAACTGGCCGCCGCCTTCGGCCGCATCAGGCGCGACGGACATGCGTTTTCAATCCTGCAGCGATCGGGACGCCTGCAGGGCATCGCCGTCGCCATTCGCAAGGGCGACCGCGTACTGGGCTGCATCTCGATGCGCTTCCTGCGTTCGGCGATGAGCGAGGCCGAAGCCGGTGCGCGATTCGGCGCGCCGCTCAATGCGCTCGCACGCGCCATCGCCACGGACGCCGCAAGCTAGTAGCTTGCGGCCAAACGAAGAGAGGAAACATGACGAGCTTCGACGCCATTGCCACGCAGACCGTCCGCAAGGCGGCCCATCTCGAACCCGGCTTCGTACACAAGGCTGACATCGAGGCGACGGCGCGGAAGCTCGCGGCCCGCAGGAAGAAGCCCAACATCCTGATCTATCTGATGGACGATGTCGGCTGGGGCGACTTCGGCTGCTACGGCGG
>LSKJ01000768.1 GCA_001557035.1 Rhodospirillaceae bacterium CCH5-H10
GCCCTCGAGGCTCTCAAGCAGTGCGGTTTCCTCGCCGCAGATATAGGCGCCGGCACCGCGATGGACGTAGAGGTCGAAGTCCCAGCCCGAACCGCAGGCGTTCTTGCCGAGCAGACCGGCATCGTAGGCCTCCTTGACGGCGGCGATCAGGTGCTGCGCCTCGTTGTAGAACTCGCCGCGCACGTAGATGTAGCCGGCGTTGGCGCGCATCGCGAAGCCGGCGACCAGGCAGCCTTCGATCAGCAGGTGCGGATCGTGACGCATGATGTCGCGATCCTTGCAGGTGCCTGGCTCCGACTCGTCGGCGTTCACGACGAGATAATGCGGGCGATCCTTCACTTCCTTCGGCATGAAGGACCACTTCATGCCGGTCGGGAAGCCGGCGCCGCCGCGGCCGCGCAGGCCGGACTTCTTCATCTCGTCGATGATCCAGTCGACGCCCTTGTCGAGGATCGCCTTGGTGTTGTCCCAGGCGCCGCGGGCGCGCGCACCGGCCAGCCGCCAGTCGTGGACGCCGTAGAGGTTGGTAAAGATGCGGTCCTTGTCGCTCAGCATCGCTCTACTCGCCCTTCAGGGTCGTCAGGCCGCCTTCGGGCGCCGAGGTCTGGCGGTCCACCTGCGGCCCGGGCTTCGGCGTCTCCCCGCGTCGGAACGCGTCGAGGACCTTGTTCATCGAGGCCTCGTCGAGGTCCTCGTAGAAATCGTCATTGATCTGAACGACCGGTGCGTTGACGCAACCGCCGAGGCACTCGACCTCCTGCACGCTGAACGTCTCGCCGTCGGCGGCATGCTGGCAGGCCTTCATCACCGCATCCGAGCCGCGCAACCAGCACGGCGTCGTGGTGCAGACCTGCAGCAGGTACTTACCCTTCGGCCGCAGCTGGAACATCGTATAGAACGTCGCGACCTCGTAGACGCGGATCGGCGCCATATCGAGGATGCGCGCCACCTCGTTCATCGCCGCGCGCGGCAGCCAGCCCTGCTGACGCTGCGCGAGGTCGAGCACCGCGATCACCGCGCTGGCCTGGCGGCCCGGCGGATAGTGGGCAATCTGCTCCTCGACCTTCGCCATGTATTCGGGCGTGAAGGAAAAGTGCGCGACCTGAGGGACGTCCTTGGGGTCGGCGGTGATCATCGCCATCGCTTCGTCTCCTAGCGGTCGATCTCGCCGAACACGATGTCGAGCGAACCGATATTCGCCGACATGTCGGCGAGCTGGTGGCCCTTGGTCATCATGTCGAGCGCCTGCAGGTGCGGGAACCCGGGAGCGCGGATCTTGCAGCGGTACGGCTTGTTGGTGCCGTCTGACACGAGATAGACGCCGAACTCGCCCTTCGGCGCCTCGACCGCCGTGTAGGTCTCGCCCGCCGGCACCTTGTAGCCTTCGGTGTAGAGCTTGAAGTGATGGATCAGCGCTTCCATCGAACCCTTCATCTCGCCCCGGCGCGGCGGCGAAATCTTGCGGTCGTCGACGCGCACCGGACCGCCCACCGTGCGCAGCGACTTCACGCACTGCTCCATGATGCGGACGCTCTGGTACATCTCCTCGATGCGCACCAGGTAACGGGCATAGCAGTCGCCGGTCTTGCCGACCGGGATGTCGAAATCCATGCGGTCGTAGACATCGTAGGGCTGCGACTTGCGCAGGTCCCACGGCAGGCCCGAGGCGCGGATCAGCGGACCCGAGAACCCCCAGTCGAGTGCCTGCTCCGCCGAGACGACGCCGATGTCGACCGTGCGCTGACGGAAGATGCGGTTGTCGTTCAGCAGGTTTTCGACGTCCTTCATGAACGGATAGAACTGCTTGATCCATCCATCCATGGAATCGAGCATGCCGTCCGGAAGATCCTGGTGAACGCCGCCCGGCCGGAAATAGGCCGCGTGCATGCGCGATCCGCTCACCTGCTCGTAATACTCCATCAGCAGCTCGCGCTGCTCGAAGCCCCAGAGCGGTGGCGTCAGCGCGCCGACGTCCATCGCGAAGGTCGTGACGTTCAGCAGATGATTCAGGATGCGGGTGATCTCGGAGAACAGCACGCGGATGTACTGCCCCCGCTCCGGCGCCTCGATGCCCAGCAGCTTCTCGACGGCGAGCGCGTAGGCGTGTTCCTGGTTCATCGGCGACACGTAGTCGAGCCGGTCGAAGTAAGGCACCGCCTGCAGGTAGCTCTTGTACTCGATCAGCTTCTCGGTGCCGCGATGCAGCAGGCCGATATGCGGATCGCAGCGCTCGACGATCTCGCCGTCCATCTCGACGACGAGGCGCAGCACGCCGTGGGCCGCAGGATGCTGCGGCCCGAAGTTCATCGTCAGGGTCTTGATCTCGACGTCGGACATGTCAGTTCGCCTTCGCCGGTTCGGCAGCCTTTTCCTGGGCCTTCTCGTCGCCCGGCAGGATCTGCGGCGCGCCTTCCCACGGGCTGAGGAAGTCGAAGCGGCGGAACTCCTGGGCGAGCTTCACCGGCTCGTAGACCACGCGCTTCTGCACGTCGTCCCAGCGCAGCTCGACGAAACCGGTCAGCGGGAAGTCCTTGCGCAGCGGGTGCCCTTCGAAGCCGTAGTCCGACAGGATGCGGCGAAGGTCGGGATGGTCGGAGAACCAGACGCCGTACAGATCGTAGGTCTCGCGCTCGAACCAGCCGGCCGAGCTGAACACCGGCGCGGCCGACGGCACCGGCGTCGTCTCGTCGGTCGCCACCTTCACGCGGATGCGCTGATTGAGTTTCAGGCTGAGCAGATTGTAGACGACGTCGAAGCGCTTCTCGCGCTCGGGCCAGTCGACGCCGCAGATGTCGATGAGCTGCTTGAACAGGCACTTCGGGTCGTCGCGCAGGAAGGTCAGGAGCGCCAGGACCTTGTCCGACGACGTCTCGAGCATCAGCTCGCCGAGGCGCACTTCCGTCTTCGACACCACGGCCGCCTGCGTCTGGGCGATATGGGCTGCCAGTTCCTTGAGGGCCTCGCTCATCAGCGCACCAGCGTGCCCGTGCGACGGACCTTCTTCTGGAGCTGGAGCACGCCATAGAGCAGCGCCTCGGCGGTCGGCGGGCAACCCGGGACGTAGACGTCGACCGGAACGATGCGGTCGCAGCCGCGCACGACGGAATAGCTGTAGTGATAGTAGCCGCCGCCGTTGGCGCAGGAGCCCATCGAGATCACGTAGCGCGGCTCGGCCATCTGGTCGTAGACCTTGCGCAGCGCGGGGGCCATCTTGTTGGTGAGCGTGCCGGCCACGATCATCACGTCGGCGGCGCGCGGGCTCGGCATTGGCGCGAAGCCGAAACGATCGAGGTCGTAGCGGCTCATCCAGCAATGGATCATCTCGACGCCGCAGCAGGCCAGACCGAAGGTCAGGCCCCACATCGAGCCGGTACGCGCCCAGTTCACCAGCTTGTCGAGCTGGGCCACGACGAAGCCCTTGTCGGCCAGTTCGTCGTTAAGCGCCCGCGACAGCGCCGCCTCGGCAGCCGTGCCGGGCTTGGCCGGCGTGATCACTCCCATTCCAGGGCTCCCTTACGCCATTCGTAGATGAAGCCCACCGTCAGCACGCCGAGGAAGAGCATCATCGACCAGAAGCCAAAGAGGCCGATGTCGCCCAGCGCCACGGCCCACGGAAACAGGAACGCGACTTCGAGGTCGAAAATGATGAAGAGGATCGCCACCAGGTAGAAGCGCACGTCGAACTGTCCGCGCGCATCGTCGAACGGGGCGAAGCCGCACTCGAAGGGCGATAGTTTCTCGGAGTTCGGATTTTGGCGGGCGATCAGGTAAGACCCGCCGAGCATGGCGCAAACCAGCCCGAAGGCTAGTCCGAGGAAGATCAGGATTGGCAGGTATTCCCGCAGAAGAGCTTCCATCGCCACCCCTTGCGCCCTGTTTTTTTGGGCTGCCAGTGTTTGGGCTGGCGCGAGCGACGGGACTCGAACCCGCGACCTCCGGCGTGACAGGCCGGCATTCTAACCAACTGAACTACGCCCGCTTCTCAGCCCCAAACGGCGCGCGGAGAGATATAGGAGCGCCTTTGGAGTGTCAAGCATGTTGCACCCGCGAAAAGGTGCACAAATGCCCGATATTTCAATGTGTTCCGCCCAGGACGTGACGACCAGCGAAACTGAGGCTGGTGGGCGATGACGGGATCGAACCGCCGACCGCTCCCGTGTAAAGGGAATGCTCTACCGCTGAGCTAATCGCCCGCCGAGGGTGGTAGCACAGCGCGGAGAAAAATGCCTAGTTGATCGCATCCTTCAGGGCCTTGCTGGCCTTGAAACGCGGCACGAGAGCCGCCGGAATCTTGATCTTCTCGCCGGTCTGGGGATTGCGCCCCTCCCCCGCCTTGCGCTTGGTCACCTGGAAGGTTCCGAAGCCGACCAGAAGGACCTTTTCCTTCTTCCTGAGGGACTTGGTGATCACCGTAAGGATCGAATCGACGGCATTCGCGGCATCAACCTTGGAGAGGTTCGTCGAAGCGGCGACGGCGGCGATCAGATCGTGCTTGTTCACGGGCGAGCCTCTGGGTGGTCCGACAGCCCCAAGTGTACGGGCGGGCTGAAAACGGCGTCAACGCCGGAATACCACATTTTGTAGGTATGGCCGACGATCGACAGCACCGGTTGCGCAAAAATGACGAAGCCCCGGATCGCTCCGGGGCTTCGCCTCTTGGTTCTTCAGAGGATGTCTAGTGAGCCCGTGCCGGCTCCACGACTTCTGCCGGCTTCTGCGCGACGGCTTCGAGGTCGTTCACCCATTCGATGGCGACCAGCGGCTTCACCAGCGCCCGCGCGAGCACCTCGTCCACGGTCGAAACCGGAACGATCTCCAGGCCCTTCTTCACGTTGTCCGGAATCTCCGGCAGGTCGCGCTCGTTCTCCTTGGGGATGAGCACCGTCTTGAGACCGCCGCGCAGCGCCGCCAGGAGCTTCTCCTTGAGGCCGCCGATCGGCATGACCCGCCCGCGCAGGCTGATCTCGCCGGTCATCGCCACTTCCTTGCGCACCGGAATGCCGGTCAGCGCCGACACGATCGAGGTGACCATGCCCACGCCCGCGGACGGACCGTCCTTGGGCGTCGCGCCCTCGGGCACGTGGATGTGGATGTCGCGCTTCTCGAAGATGTTCGACTTGATGCCGAACACGTGGGCGCGCGACCGGACATAGGCGTTGGCCGCCTGCACCGACTCCTGCATCACGTCGCCCAGCTTGCCGGTGACCGACATGCGGCCCCGTCCCGGCACCAGCACGGCCTCGATCTGCAGCAACTCGCCACCGACCTCGGTCCAAGCCAGGCCCGTCGTGATGCCGACCAGATCCTCGAGCTCGGCCTCGCCGAAGCGGAAGCGCCGGACGCCGGCATACTTGTCGAGGTTCTTGCGCCCGATCTTCACCTTGGAAGCCCCCTTCATGAGGATTTCCTTGGTGGCCTTGCGGGCAAGGTTGGCGATCTCGCGCTCCAGGTTACGGACGCCCGCCTCGCGCGTGTAGTAGCGCACGAGGTCGCGCACCGCGTCGTCGTGGATCTCGATCTCGTTGGCCTTGAGACCGTTCGCCTCGACCTGCTTGGGGATCAGGTGCTTGCGCGTGATCGCGACCTTCTCGTCCTCGGTGTAACCGGCGAGACGGATGATCTCCATGCGGTCCAGCAGCGGCTGCGCCATGCGCAGCGAGTTGGCCGTGGTGATGAACATCACGTTCGACAGGTCGTAGTCGATTTCGAGATAGTGGTCGTTGAACGTCGTGTTCTGCTCGGGGTCGAGGACCTCGAGCAACGCCGACGAGGGATCGCCGCGGAAGTCCGCGCCGAGCTTGTCGATCTCGTCGAGCAGGAAAAGCGGGTTCGAGGACTTCGCCTTCTTCATCGACTGGATGACCTTGCCCGGCAGCGAGCCGATGTAGGTCCGGCGATGACCACGGATCTCGGCCTCGTCGCGCACGCCGCCCAGCGACATGCGCACGAAGTTGCGGCCCGTGGCCTTGGCGATCGACTTGCCCAGCGAGGTCTTGCCGACGCCCGGCGGGCCGACGAGGCACAGGATCGGCCCCTTCATCTTGTCGACGCGCTGCTGGACCGCGAGATACTCAAGGATGCGCTCCTTGACCTTCTCGAGGCCGTGATGGTCGGCGTTGAGAATGTCCTCGGCGTACTTCAGGTCCTTGATGATCTTCGTGGGCTTGCGCCACGGAATGGACAGCAGCCAGTCGAGGTAGTTGCGCACGACCGTCGCTTCGGCCGACATCGGGCTCATCGTCCGGAGCTTCTTCAGCTCGGCGTTGGCCTTTTCCTTCGCTTCCTTGCTGAGGCGAGTCTTCTTGATGCGCTTCTCCAGCTCGGAGATCTCGTCGCGACCGTCCTCGGTCTCGCCAAGCTCCTTCTGGATCGCCTTCATCTGTTCGTTCAGATAGTACTCGCGCTGCGTCTTCTCCATCTGACGCTTCACGCGGTTACGGATCTTCTTCTCGACCTGCAGGACGCCGATCTCGCCTTCCATCAGGCCGAGGATCCGCTCCAGGCGCTTCGACACCGAGTCGAGTTCGAGCAGCTGCTGCTTCTCGGCGACCTTGAGCGCGAGATGCGCAGAGATCGTGTCCGCGAGCTTGGCGGGCTCCTCGATCTTGTTGATCGAGACCACGACCTCCGGCGGCACCTTCTTGTTCAGCTTCACGTAGTTCTCGAATTCCGAGACCACGGTGCGCGCAGCCGCCTGCATCTCGGCGCTGTCGCCGGTCGACTCTTCCATGTCGACGGCCTGCGCCTCGAAGAAGTCCGGACGGTCGTTGTAGCCGGTGATCTTCACGCGGCGGCCACCCTCGACCAGCACCTTCACGGTGTCGTCGGGCAGCTTCAGGAGCTGCAGCACCGTGCCCAGCGTTCCGATCGTGTAGATGTCGTCGGGGCCGGGATCGTCCTGGCTGGCGTTCTTCTGGGCGATCAGCAGGATCTGCTTGTCGTCCTTCATGACCTCTTCGAGCGCCTTCACGCTCTTTTCGCGACCGACGAAGAGGGGAACGATCATGCCGGGAAACACGACGATGTCGCGCAGCGGCAGGACGGGGTAGACGGTTCCTTGAGTGGGGGCGTTCATGATGCCTCGCAACGTACGCTGTTAGAGCTACCCGCGCCTTGGCCGGGGATCCCCTGAGGGCGATCCTCGGCACGCGAACGCGCGCACTCGATGTCAGAGATTGGCCTGAACAGAGGGTTGTTCAAGACCCGTCGGGAAGACCGCCGGCGACGGTTGTCGCCGACGCAGCAAAACTCAGGCCGGCGCAGCGGCAACGCCTTCTTTGCGCTCACCGTGCACGTAAAGCGGCTGGGCGCGACCCTCGATGACTTCCCGGTTGATCACCACTTCCTCGACCCCGTCGAGCGACGGCAGGTCGTACATGGTGTCCAGCAGGACGGTCTCCATGATGGAGCGAAGCCCGCGGGCGCCGGTCTTGCGCTGGATCGCCTTCTGGGAGACCGCGCGCAGGGCATCGTCGGAGAACTTGAGCTTGACGTTCTCCATGTCGAACAGACGCTGGTACTGCTTGAGCAGCGCGTTCTTCGGGCGTGTCAGGATCTCGATCAGCGCGACCTCGTCGAGGTCGTCGAGCGTGGCGACCACCGGCAGGCGGCCGACGAACTCGGGGATCAGCCCGTAGCGCAGCAGGTCCTCGGGCTCGAGGTCCTTCAGGATCTCGCCCGTGCGGCGATCCTCGGGCCCGCGCACTTCCGCGCCAAAGCCGATCGACGTGCCCTGGCGGCGCATCGAGATGATCTTGTCGAGCCCCGCGAAGGCGCCGCCACAGATGAACAGGATGTTCGTCGTGTCAACCTGCAGGAACTCCTGCTGCGGATGCTTGCGCCCGCCCTGCGGCGGCACGGAGGCGACGGTGCCTTCCATGATCTTGAGCAGTGCCTGCTGGACGCCCTCGCCCGACACGTCGCGCGTGATCGACGGGTTGTCGGACTTGCGGCTGATCTTGTCGACCTCGTCGATGTAGACGATGCCGCGCTGGGCACGCTCGACGTTGTAGTCGGCCGCCTGCAGCAGCTTGAGGATGATGTTCTCGACATCCTCGCCGACGTAACCGGCTTCGGTCAGCGTCGTGGCGTCGGCCATCGTGAACGGCACGTCCAGCATGCGGGCCAGCGTCTGGGCCAGCAGGGTCTTGCCGCAGCCCGTAGGGCCGATCAGCATGATGTTGGACTTGGCGATCTCGACTTCGTTGGCCTTCCCGCCATGGCTCAACCGCTTGTAGTGGTTGTGCACGGCGACGGCGAGGATGCGCTTCGCCCGGTCCTGGCCGATGACGTAGTCATCGAGGATCTGGCGGATCTCCTTGGGGGACGGCACCCCGTCCTTGGATTTGACCAGGGTGGTCTTGCTCTCTTCCCTGATGATGTCCATGCAGAGTTCGACGCATTCATCACAGATGAAGACGGTCGGACCGGCAATGAGCTTGCGGACTTCATGCTGGCTCTTGCCGCAGAAGCTGCAATACAGGGTGTTGCGGGAATCACCCCCGGACTTGGCGGCTGGCATGTCTGTAACGCACCTCCGCTTGGGGGGCCCTACGACCTGCGGGCCCGCACACAAGCCTATGTTAAACGTGCCGCCCGGACGGCGACAACATCAAAATATGGTGTGCCGCCGTGCGAACGGGAAACAATTGGTCGCTTTTGCCGCCTAGGAGGCAGCAGCCTGGATGGTGGTCGGGGTCGGCCGCTTCTCGAGGACGTCGTCAATGAGGCCGAATTCCTTGGCTTCCTTGGGCGCGAAGAACTTGTCGCGCTCCATGGCCTGCTCGATCACCTCGATCGGCTTGCCGGTATGTTCGACGTACATCTGGTTCAGACGCGAACGGGTCGCGAGGATTTCCCGCGCGTGGATCTCGATGTCCGTCGCCTGACCCTGGGCGCCGCCCGACGGCTGGTGGATCATGATCCGGGCGTTCGGAAGCGCGAAGCGCTTGCCCTTCTCGCCCGCCGTCAGCAGCAGCGAGCCCATCGACGCAGCCTGGCCGTAGACCAGGGTCGAGATGTGCGGCCGGATGTAGCGCATGGTGTCATAGATCGCCATGCCGGACGTCACCACGCCACCGGGCGAGTTGATGTAGAACGAGATGTCCTTCGTCGGGTTCTCGGCCTCGAGATAGAGCAGCTGGGCGCAGAGCACGCCCGCCACGTGATCCTCGACCGGACCGTTGAGGAAGATGATCCGTTCCTTCAGCAGCCTCGACCAGATGTCGTAGCCGCGTTCGCCGCGCGCCGATTGCTCGACCACCATCGGGACGTAGTAGTTGCTATGAACTTCCAGCGGATCGCGGTCGCGAATCATCGCGGTGGCCCCCTTGAGTGACGTTGGTTCAGAAAGTGGCAGCGCCGGTGGTCCTGTTCAAGGCCACCGGCTCAAGATCAGCCCGCCGCCTTTTCCGCGCCCTCTTCTTCCTGCTCGGCCTCACGGGCGACCTTGAGCAGTTCCTCCGGGGTAACCGACTTCTCGGTGACCTTGGCCAGTTCCAGGATGAAGTCGACCGTCTTCTCCTCGAAGATCGGCGCGCGGAGCTGGTCCTTCATCTCGGCGTTCTTGCTGTAGAACTCGAGCACCTGCCGCTCCTGGCCCTGGTAGCGCATGGCTTCGCGCATCACGGCCTGGTTCAGCTCCTCCGGCGTCACATCGATATTGTTGGAGCGGCCGACATCGGCCAGCAACAGGCCGAGGCGGACGCGGCGCTCGGCGATCTCGCGATACTCCTTGCGCATCTTCTCTTCGTCGTCCTCGACCTTCTGGCCGTTCTTCTTGGCTTCCTCGATACGCTGCCAGATGGCGTTGAACTCGCCTTCGACGAGCCCGTCCGGCACGGCAAACTTCTGGGTGTCGGCCAGCTTGTCGAGGAGCTGACGCTTGATCATGCCGCGCGAAATCTGCGTGTAGTCCTGGCCGATCCGCTCGCCCACCGCCTTGCGCATGGCTTCGAGGTTCTCGAAGTTGTTCTTCTTGGCCAGCTCGTCGTCGACCGGCTTGTCGACGAATTCGAGCACTTCCTTGACGGTGCACTTGAAGACGGCGTCCTTGCCGGCGAGTTCGGGCGCACCGTACTCGGCCGGGAAGGTCACCTTCACATCGATCGGCTTGCCGACCTCGGCGCCGACCAGCTGGTCCTCGAAGCCCGGGATGAACGAGCCCGAACCCAGTTCCAGCACATAATCCTGGGCCGCGCCGCCGGGAAATTCGACGCCATCGACCGAGCCGACGAAGTCGATCTTGATCGCGTCGCCCTTCTGCGCCGGGCGCGGCGGATCGACCGGCTTCTGTTCGCGGTTGGCCTTGCCGATGCGCTCCAGCGCCTCGTCGATATCCTTCTCCGGCACTTCGGCCTTGAGGCGCTCGAGCTCGATGCCCGAGAAGTCGAGCTTGCCGATCTCCGGCAACACTTCGACCACGACCTCGAACTCGACGTCCTTGCCCTCTTCGAGCTGCTTCAGGTCGACGCGCGGCTGCAGCGCGGGCCTCAGGCCGCGATCCTCGATCGCCTTCGCGGTGCTGGTGTTGACGGCCGCCTCGACCGCTTCGCCGAACAGCGCCTGGCCGTACTGCTTCTTGAGCAGGCCGACCGGCACCTTGCCCGGGCGGAAGCCCGGCAGCGCCGCGGTCTTGGCCATTTCGGCGAGGCGCTCGTCGATCTTCGCCGTGAGGTCGCCGACGGGGACGACGATCTTGAACTGGTGCTTCAGGCCTTCGGCCGAGAGTTCCGTAACTTGCATTGTCTCACTTCCATTTCCTGGTGCGGGCGGAGGGACTTGAACCCCCACGCCTTGCGGCACGAGAACCTAAATCTCGCGTGTCTACCAATTCCACCACGCCCGCCCGAAGCCTGCCCAAACGACGTCCTGAGCCATCGGGGCGTGCCGCGAAGGCCGAATCGCGGGCCTCTTAGCCCGACCCCGCCGAACGGTCAATTGAAGGACGACAACGACTGCAGGGCATGCGGCAGGAGCGCCGGCAAATCCTCGGCGATCAGTCCCGGGCGACCGAACAGGCGCGCACATTCTCCATGCAGCCACGCCGCCGCGGCCGCCGCCGCGAAGGGCGTGAGACCCTGCGCAAGCAACCCGCCGATCAATCCGGCGAGCACGTCGCCGGAGCCCGCGGTGGCCAACGCGGGCGACGCATGCGTGTTCACGATCGCGCGGCCGTCGGGCGTGGCGATCACCGTGTCGGGCCCCTTCAGCAGGATCGTGGCCCCGCTGCGCGCCGCCGCGCGCCTCACCCGCCCCAGCTTGTCACTCGCGCCGCCGAGATCAGGAAAGAGCCTGCGGAACTCGCCCTCATGCGGCGTGAGCAATGTCGGCCCCGAGATGCTGCGGAACAGCAGCGCGGGATCCGCGGCGAAGACGGTGATGGCATCGGCGTCGAGGACGACCTGTCGCCGCGCCGCCAGTGCGGCCAGCACAGCGTCCCGGGTGCGATCGACGACGCCCGATCCTGGACCGATCAGGAGGGCATTGCGCCGCTCGTCGGCGAGCAGATGCGTGAACATGGCACCGTCGTCGGCCTCGGCCACGAGATTGCCCGGCTCGCCTGCCTGGAAGACCGCCAGCGTCGAGCGCAACGACGCGATCGTGACCAACCCTGCGCCAATGCGCCGGCCGGCCAGGGCGGCGAGGCGCGCCGCCCCCGTGGCGTGGGCACCGGCCAAAATCGTGAGATGGCCGCGCGCGTACTTGTGGTCGGCAATGTCGTCACGCCGCAGCAGATGTGCCCACAGGGCCGGTGCATTCAGCCACGCGCGCGGATCGATCGCGGCCACGGCCTGCGCCGGGATACCGATATCGACGATGCTCAGGCGGCCGCAGCGGCGCAATCCCTCGACGGAGTAGTGGCCGGGCTTGGCGCGAAAGAACGATACGGTCGTTTCCGCCCTGAAGGCCCGACCCATGATTTCCCCGGTGTCGCCGTGCAGGCCGGTCGGCACGTCCACCGCGACGACGGGCAGCCCCCGCTCGGTCACCAGGTCGATGGCCGTGGCGATTTCACCTTCGATCGGTCGGCTCAGTCCGGCACCAAAAATGGCATCGATGACCAGCGGCGCATCGTCGAGCCGGGCGCTCGACCAGCCGTCGACTTTGCCCGGCCACGTGCCGGCCGCCCAGGCTGCATCTCCCTTCAGCGCCTCTTTCCGCCCGAACAGCATGAGGCGTACGGGCCACCCTGCCGCCCGCAGATGCCGCGCGGCGACGAAGCCATCGCCTCCGTTGTTGCCTGGCCCACAGAGAACGAGCACCGGCCGGCGCGCATGGCGCTCCATGACCGCGAGCGCCACCGCCCTGCCCGCTCTTTCCATGAGAACGCGCCCGGGCACGCCGCCGTCGATGGCGAAGGCATCGGCCCGCGCCATCTGCGCGCAGCTCAGAAGAGCGAGTTCGTCCCGGGGAAGGATGTCGCGAAAGTCAGGCATGGGAGACTTGCAACGGGGGCGATTGGGGCGGCCGACCGGATTTGAACCGGCGACATCCAGAATCACAATCTGGCGCTCTAACCAACTGAGCTACGGCCGCCATCGCGGATCGCTCCCGACGAAGCGGCGCCTTCCTACGCTCCGGCAGCGGGAGCGTCAAGAAACGGGCGGCGTTTCCGGCAGCAGCCGGTCGATGGCGCGGGTCCAGACACCGCAGGCTTCCTCGAAGGACAGTGCAAAATGCTGGCGCAGGCGCGCCCAGCTTTCGAAATCGACCAGGGCCTCGAGCGCGAGCACCGTCTGGCGCCGTTCCCGTTCCTCCAGCGTCGAGAGTTCCGGCGCATAGACTTCCTCGAGTCGCCGGACGACCAGTTCGCGGATCAGACGGATCCGGTTCTTGAGCTCCGCCGAATCGCCCTGGTTGGCGTTGAGGGCGCGCCAGAGCGGCAGCCACTCTTCGCACACCCGGGCTCGCGTCTGGACGTGCGTCCGCAGCGCTCCGCCCGTCCCCCGACCACCTTTTGACTGGCGACCTGGGTCGAGACGCGCAGAATTGCATCGTCGGTCGCCGCGACGCGCAGGGTGTGAAGGTCGGGAAAACGCTCGAAGACCGATCGTATCGAGTAGCCGGAGCGATGGGCGATCGAGGCGGCGGTCGGAATCTGCGGACTTTCCCGAAGAAGTGCCAGATAGGCTTCGATGATGAGCTGGCGCGTCCTTGCGCTGCGCAGCCGGCGGCCATCGGCCCGCTCGGGCTTTACGGTGGCGGCGGGCGCCGCCCCCTCCTGTGCCGTCACGCCGTTCCGCATGCGCGCTTCGGCAACAGGCGGGAGATGGTCTGGGTCCAGACCTGGCAGGCCTCGTCGAAGGACAGGCCGAAGAATTCGCGCATGCGCGCCCAGCTCTCGACGTCGGTCAGCGCTTCCAGCGCAATCAGCATCTGCCGCCGTTCGTCGGCGGTCAGCGTCGAGAACTCGGGCGTGAACATCATCTCCATGCGATCCGTTACACGGTCGCGGGCAATCCGGATGCGTGCCTTGATCTCCGGCGAGTCGCCCTGGTTGACGATCAGCGAACGCCAGAGAGGCAGCCAGCGTTCGCAGGTTTCCCCCCGCGTCCGCACGTGCGAGACGATTCTCGTCATACGGTCGCCGTCGGCGCCGCGCGGCGCCGACAGTGCCGCGATCTGCGCCAGCGAATAGTCGATCGCCGCCACCTGGAGGGCGCGGATGTCGGGAAAC
>LSKJ01000769.1 GCA_001557035.1 Rhodospirillaceae bacterium CCH5-H10
TGACCGGCTACGAGCAGGTCCGCTCGATCGCCGCCGAGATCGCGGGCGACCACGAGGCCGCGCGCAAGGTCGAGCTGGTGCTGCCGGAGACCGGTGTCTGCAACGGTCCGCCCGCTTCCGCCTCGCCGGCCGAGGCCGCGTCGAGCTGCTGTGCGCCGGCCCAGCCGGCCACTGCAACGATTTGCTGCGCTCCCAAGGCCTCCTGATGGATCGCCGTCGCCTCGCGACGATCCTCGTCCTGGGGACGGCGCAGACGCTGGCCTGGGGCTCGACCTACTATCTGCCGGCGGTGCTGGCGGACGAGATCGCGCGCGACATCGGCATCTCGACCAACCTTTTCTTCGGCACCTTCTCCGCGTCCCTGATCATCTCAGCCGTGATCGGCCCGAAGGTCGGCCGGGTGATCGACCGGGCCGGCGGCAACGGCGTTCTCTCCGCGTCGAACCTTCTGTTTGCAGCAGCACTCGTGCTGCTGTCGCAATCTCATTCGTTTCTGCCGTTCGCCCTCGCATGGACGCTGATGGGCGTCGGCATGGGCCTTGGCCTTTACGACGCCGCCTTCGGCGCGCTGGGCCGCCTCTACGGAAAGGATGCACGCGGGGCGATCACCGGCATCACGCTTCTGGCGGGCTTCGCCAGCACCGTGGCTTGGCCGCTGACCGCCTGGGGCGCCGCCGAAATCGGATGGCGCGAGACATGCCTGCTATGGGCGGCCGCACACATCGTGATCGGCCTGCCTTGCAACTCCCTGCTTCTGCCACGTCCGACCGATCTCGCGGCCACGATCAAGGCGGCCGACGAGCCGGTACCGTTCGATCGCACGATGGTGCTGCTGGGCATCGCCTTCGCCCTGGCATGGGTCGTCACCGCCGGCATGGCCGCGCACTTTCCGCGCATCATGGAAGCGGCGGGCGCAAGCCCCACGCAGGCCATTGCGGCCGGCGCGCTCATCGGGCCAGCCCAGGTCGCGGCGCGCATGCTCGAAGCGGGGCCGTTGCGGCGCCTGCATCCGCTGGTCTCGGGCCGCCTCGCGACCACGACGCATCCGGTCGGCGCCGCGGTTCTGCTGACCTTCGGCGGCGGCGTTGCCGCCAGCGCCTTCGCGGTGCTGCATGGCATGGGCAATGGCGTTCTCACCATCGCGCGCGGCACGGTGCCGCTCGCACTCTATGGGCCGAAGAACTACGGCTATCGCCTCGGCCTGCTGGGCGCGCCCTCGCGCTTCCTCTCGGCGGGAGCGCCGCTGCTGTTCGCCTTGCTGATCGACCGGCTCGGTGCCGGCGTGTTGCTCATTTCGTCCGCGCTTTGTGTCGTCGCGTTTCTCGCCCTCTTGATGATCCGGTTACCCGTTCCCCATGCAAGCTCTGCCGACTGATACCTCCAAGGGCGCGCGCCTCGTCGCCGTCGTCTGCGCGGCGCAGATTTTCGTGCAGATCGGCGCCGGCTTCTGGCCCGCGCTGCTGCCGCAGATGATGCAGCGCTGGAGCCT
>LSKJ01000770.1 GCA_001557035.1 Rhodospirillaceae bacterium CCH5-H10
CTGAGAGCTTGTGAGCGTATTGGGCAAGCTGGCGCGTGAATGTTCGTGCGTGCTGGTCGCCGGGCATACTTGTCGTCACATCCGGCGTTGGTCGCCGGAGCCCTCCAGGGTCTTGGAACGGCCTTGTCATGCTTTGGCTGTCCGGAGGCGATGGCCGACGATGATGTTGTTGGCCAGGGCGAACCAGAGCATGACGGCTTTGACCTTTTGGAGGCCGCGCACGGTGAACTGGCGCAGGCCCCACTGCCGGAAGCGGGCGTTGATGCACTCACCCATCGCCCGTCGTTTATAGACGCCCTTGCCGTGCGGGCTTCGCATGCGCCGGCGCCAGGCGGCAATGCCGGGACCGTCCTTGGGCCGCGGCGCATAGGGATCGCTCTTGTGCTTGTTCCGGGTGGTCGGTCCGTAGACGAGAACGCCTTCGCCTGCAGCCCATTCGGTATCGTCGTTCTTGTTGAAGCCCCCATCGACCAGATGGCGCCGCGGGAGGCTCTCATAGCGCTGCCACAGCCGCTCCAGCATGGGCCTCAGCAGGCCGCGGTCCGAACCCGTGGTGTCGACGGCGACGTCGACCACGATCTGGCCTTCGGCCACCGTGCCGACCTGGCAGTTGTAGGCCGGCCGGAAGCCGCCATCCGCCATCTTCATGACGCGCGCCTGAGGATCGGTGGTCGAGGTGCGAGGCTCCTTCTGCCCGGCCACCTGCTTCTTGTTGGTCTTGCCACGCCGCTCCCGCTCGGCCTCGATCTCGGCCAGCTTGTCGAGCGCCGCCGCCACGCGCTGCTCGCGCTCGCGCGCCGCCCGCTCCTGGGCCGCCCTGATGCGCCGGTTGCTGGCGTCGGGGTCCTCGTCGGTCTCCCGCTTCAGGTACTCGACCAGCCGGCGCGCCTTCTTCAGGTGCTTGTGCAGGCTCTGCCGGCGGCGGAACGAAGACGCTCCCGCGCCGGCTCGCACCCGCACCCCGTCCTGCACCACCTCGGCAATCTCGATCACCCCATCCGACATGAGCGCCGCGATGTTGTGCGTCAGGAGACGGTCCAGCAACTCGCCATGACCGCTGCGGAAGTCGGACAGACCATGATAGTTCACGCTCACCCCGCCGCACAGCCACCGATACGCATCGTGGCTCGCGCACAGCCGCTCCAGCGCCCGCGCGCTGCCCACCCCCTGGCTCGTCGCATAGAGCCACAGCGCCAGCAGAAGACGAGGGCTCGCCGGAGCCTGGCCCGGCGTATGCTCGCGCGCCCCGATCGCGTCCTCCAGCACCTTCAGGTCCAATCGCTCGACATAACGCCAGATCACACGAGCCGGATGGTCCGCCGCCAGAAGGCTGTCGAGGTCCACCGGCCGAAGCTCCACCTGCCGCCGCTCCGGTTCACGCATCCGCGGCTTGCCCGAGCCGGGCTCCGCCTTCCCCACCGACTGCTCCGGAAGACCACCGAACAAGTCCTTCTCCGGCATCAACTCCTCCACCGATTTCGCTTCGATGGAATCATCACTGGAGCGATTTCGAAAGACAAAGATTCACAAGTTCTGAGGAG
>LSKJ01000771.1 GCA_001557035.1 Rhodospirillaceae bacterium CCH5-H10
CTATTCGTCGGACCTCGAACTGGGAGAGACCACTCGTCTGATCTTCGAGGCGGTCGAGCGCAGCAAGGCCCAACGCATCGTCCTCGATTCACTGTCGGAGATCCGCCTGCTCGCCCAAAGCTCGCTGCGCTACCGGCGCCAGATCCTGGCACTGAAGCACTATTTCGCGCGCCACGGCGCCACCGTGCTGATGCTGGACGATCTCACGACCGACACGCTCGACAAGACGGTGCACAGCGTGGCGCACGGCGTGATCCGGCTGGAGGAGCTTACGCCCGACTACGGTGCAGAGCGTCGCCGCCTGCGCGTCGTGAAGTATCGTGCCCAGGGATTTCGCGGCGGCTACCACGATTTCGTCATCCGCGCGGGGGGCGCGCACGTGTTTCCGCGCCTCGTCGCGGCGGAGCATCGCCGCGACTTCAAGCGGGGACGTATTGGCACCGGCATACCGGCACTCGACGGCTTGCTCGGTGGCGGTATCGAACAGGGATCGAGCACGCTGCTGCTGGGACCGGCCGGCTCGGGCAAGACGACACTGGCCTGGCAGTTCGTGGCCGAGGCGATCCGCAAGGGCGACAAGGCGGCGATGTTCCTGTTCGACGAGGAGGTCGGCCTGCTGCTCGACCGGGCGAAGCCGATGGGCTTCGACTTCGCAGCCATGCGGGCGACGGGTCGATTGCAGATCACGCAGCTCGACGCTGCGGAAACGTCGCCGGGCGAATTCGCGCATGACGTAAGGCAGGCGGCGGACGATCCGGCAATGAAGACGCTGGTGATCGACAGTCTCAATGGCTACCAGGCATCGATGCCGCAGGAGAATTCGCTCGTCCTGCACATGCACGAGCTGATCCAGTATCTCAATCGCACGGGTGTCTCGACCTTCCTGACCGTGGCACAGCATGGTCTGGTCGGCGAAATGAAGTCACCGGTGGATGTCACCTATCTCGCCGACGCGGTGATCCTGTTGCGTTACTTCGAAGCGCAAGGCTCCGTTCGGCGCGCGCTTTCGGTCATCAAGAAGCGCGGCGGCAGGCATGAAGACACAATCCGCGAATTCTGGATCGACGGCGGCCTGCACATCGGCGAGCCTCTGACGCAGTTCCATGGCGTACTGCGTGGAACTCCGGTCCTTCCCGACGACCGCGCACCGGCGCGTCCGAAGCCGGGCGAATGACCGGTCCAGCCAAGGAACGCTCCTTGCGCGCTCTGGTGCTCGCGCCGCGCGGCCGGGACGCGGCGGTAGCTTGTTCTCTCATCGAGAAGACGGGCGTCGCTTGTGTGCCTTGCGCCAATCTGACCGCGGTAGTGGATTCCCTCGACGAGGATATCGCTTTTCTGTTGATCACGGAGGAGGCGATCCGCGGCGCCGATCTCCGGCCCCTGTCGGACTGGCTTGGCAACCAGCCGCCCTGGTCCGATCTGCCATTCCTGCTGATCACCAATCAGGGCGGCGGACCGGAACGCAATCCGATCGCCGCTCGTTGGCTTGAGCTGTTGGGTAACGTCTCGTTCATCGAACGGCCCTTTCACCCCACGACGCTGTTGAGCGTCGCGCGCGCAGCGGTGAAGGGGAGGCGACGGCAGCATGACACCCGCCGCCTGCTGGCCAATCTGAGCGAAAGCGACGAGCGCCTGCGCACGGCTCTCCATGCCGGCCGGCTTGGGGCCTGGGAATTCGACTTTGCGACCTCGCGGCTCGCGGTGGCTGCGGAAGGCAAGACCATCCTGGGGCTTTCCGTCGTGCAGGACGTCGGGCTCGAGCGGCTGATGCAGGGGATTGCCGTCGACGATCATGCGAACGTCCTGAAGGCGCTTGGCCATAGCGTGGCGTCGGGCGACGACTTCGCCGTCGACATCCGCTTTGGCCGGCCCGACGGCAGGACCGTCTGGCTCGATGTGCGCGCGCGGCTGGTTCGCGACGCGCGAGGTGCCCCGCGCCGCTTCGTGGGGGTCGCCTCGGACATCACGACGCGCAAATCGGCCGAGGCGACGCTTCAGAACATGAACGACCAGCTCGAGAAGCGCGTCGAGCAGCGCACGGCACAGCTTCGCAGCGCACACGACGAGCTGGTGTCGCAGATCGCCGAGCGCGAACGTACGGAGGCGCAGCTGCGCCAGATGCAGAAGCTGGAGTCGATCGGCCAGCTGACAGGCGGCGTTGCGCACGACTTCAACAATCTTCTCACGGCGGTGATCGGCAATCTGGAGCTGTTGCGCAAG
>LSKJ01000772.1 GCA_001557035.1 Rhodospirillaceae bacterium CCH5-H10
GATCTAGACCCCGCCCTCGTACGGATCTACGCCGACGCGCTGGGCGAGTACCCTGCTCCGGTTCATCGACCGCAGGGCTGGAGCGACCGCCATGCGGCTCTGCTCAGCCGCTTCGCCGGTGTCGCCTCCGACCACCGCCCCGACCTGAAGACCCTGGGTCATCGCACGGGCGTGCTGATCCACGAACACGTGCCGGCTCGCTCGAAGAACGCGGAGGAGGAGCGCCAGGTCCTTGCCGCCGCCGTGACCTTCGGCCTGATCTCCTTCAACGACCGCCTGCCCAAGCGCCTCGATCGCGACGCCCTTGTGCGTGACCTGCACCATCCAACTTGATTCTCGCGGCCCCGGTGGTCACGCTCGCAACATGGCCGACATCGAACGCTTCCTCGTAGCCGACGACCATCCGATGGTCCGCGACGCGCTGGCGTCGGCGCTCGGCCAGGCGTTCGCCGGCGCACAGTTCAGCATGGCCGGGTCTCTCGACCAGGCCAAGGCGGCGCTCGACCGCGAGCCCGAAACCGATGCGGTGCTGCTCGACCTCGACATGCCGGGCATGGACGGGCTCACCGGTCTCGCCCGCCTGCGCGCCGAGCATCCCACCGTGCCCATCGTCGTCGTGTCGGCGGCGCGCGAGGCCTCGGTAATGCGGCGAGCCTATGAGTTCGGCGCTTCGGCCTACATCGACAAGTCCGCACCGCTCGACGAGATCGCCGCGATCGTGCGCGCCGTCCTCGACGGCGAGATCTTCGCGCCGCCCGAGGCCAGCACCGGCGAGACCTTCGCCCAGCGCGCCGCCCAGCTCACGCCGCAGCAATGGCGTGTGCTGGCGCTGATGGTGCAGGGCGACCAGAACAAGCAGATCGCGCACAAGCTCGGCGTCGGTGAAGCCACCGTAAAGGCGCACGTGACGGTGATCCTGCGCAAGCTCGGCGTCCGCTCGCGCACGCAAGCGGTGATCGAGGCCCGCGGGCTGGCGTTGCCGGCGACTGAGGCGATCCGGGGATAGACGGTAACAGTCGTCCTGAGCGCAGCGAAGGACCTTGCAGAGCGACCAGAGCACTCCTTGGCTGATGCAAGATCCTTCGCTTTCGCTCAGGATGACAAAGGTCGGCAGCTCGCTCTACGCCCTACAATCACGCCGTAAGCCGTCCAACCGCCGAACTGCGCAGCCTTAGCAGTGCGCGCAGCGATGCTGGTTTCACCGGCTTGTGCAGCAGCTCGACCTGCTGTGCCCGCGCGCGCAGCCGCAATGTCGGGTCGCGGTCGGCCGTGACGAGGGCGGCGGGCACGGCGCGTCCCCAGACGGCGCGCATCGCGACCACGGCATCGAGCCCGTCGGCGCCCTCGTCGAGATGCAGGTCGGCCAGCACCAGGTCCGGCAGGCGCCCGGCGCGCGCCACCGCGTCCAGCGCCTCGGCCTGCGACGCAGCGGTCGCGACGTTGCAGCCCCA
>LSKJ01000773.1 GCA_001557035.1 Rhodospirillaceae bacterium CCH5-H10
TCGTGCCGATGTTGCAGTGCGGCTTGTTACGCTCGAATTTAGCTTTGCCCATAGTGTCACGACCCTCGTGATTCTTTCAGACACAGACCGTACTAACTGGCCGACGGGGCCAATCCTGGAGCGGGTGAAGGGAATCGAACCCTCGTCGTAAGCTTGGAAGGCTTCTGCTCTACCATTGAGCTACACCCGCAACGCCCGAACACAGCCAATCCCGCGCAATGGTCCGATGGTGGAGGGGGAAGGATTCGAACCTTCGTAGACGCGAAGTCGGCAGATTTACAGTCTGCTGCCATTGACCGCTCGGCCACCCCTCCGTCCCAACGGGCATAGAACGAAAAAGCCTGTAGGGGCGCGGAGATACAGTGCCGCCCGGTCGGCTGCAAGCACTTACTTGAAAGCCGAAGGAGCGGGAGGCCCCTGCAACCGCAAAACCCGCGGAGTCCGGCGGCCGGCCGCGCCATCCCACCCCGGGCCTGGGCCGCGGCCGCAGCATTGCCCACAGGGGCTCAGCGCCATACAAGGCTCGCCATGCGCCCTCGCCCCAACCGTCCCCATCGCCAGTCCCGCACAGGCAACCAGTCCATCTGGATTTTCGGTCGCCACGCCGTGCTCGCGGCCCTGGCCAATCCCGACCGCCGCATCGAGCGCGTCTTCGCCACGAAGGAAATGGCCGATAATCACGCCGCCGAGATCGGCAAGACGGACATGACCATCACGTCGCGCGAGGATCTCAACCAGCGACTGCCCAACGGCGCCGTCCACCAGGGCATCGCCGCGCTCGTGGCCCCCCTGGAAGAGCCCGGTATCGAAGACATACTGGGCCGCTGCGGCGACAATGCCCTGATCCTGGCGCTCGACCAGGTCAGCGACCCGCACAATGTCGGCGCCATCCTGCGCTCCGCTGCGGCCTTCGGCGCCGCCGGCGTGATCGTGACAGACCGCCACACCCCTTCCGATACCGGCACCCTGGCCAAGTCCGCCTCCGGGGCCCTCGAAGTCGTGCCGCTGGTGCGCGCCGTCAACCTTGCCCGCACCCTGGACCAGCTCAAGGAAGCCGGCTTCTGGACTTACGGGCTGGCCGAGAGCGGCGACACGAAGATCGGCGACCTCGATCTCAAGGGCCGCACATGCATCGTGCTGGGCGCGGAAGGCGAAGGGCTGCGGCGGCTTACCGCGGAGAAATGCGACCGGCTGGTGACAATTCCCACCAGCAACGCCCTGTCCGCCCTCAACGTCTCCAATGCCGCCGCCGTCGCGGCCTACGAGTGGGCGCGACAACAGCCGGCGGTTTGAGGTAAACGTCCCGCCGCAAGGTCCGGCGCCGGGTTAGCACAGCGGTAGTGCAGCGGTTTTGTAAACCGAAGGTCGGGGGTTCGATCCCCTCACCCGGCACCATTCCCGGGCGATGGCCCGCCGGCCTTCTCCCGCTCTTCCAGCGACAGGTCCGTGCTGCATGACCTCCCATCTCGCCCCGCTCCAGACGCTCTCTCCCGAGGACACCGAGCGCTTCGGTCCCGATCCGGAGGCCGCCTTCCGCGTCAATCTCGCCGCCGTGGAGGCGCGCATCGCCGCCGCCTGCGCGCGGGCCGGGCGCGACAGGTCGTCGGTGCGGCTGCTGCCCATCACCAAGACCGTGCCGGCGCACATCCTGCGCCTCGCCCACGCCGCCGGCGTCCGTCCCTTCGGCGAGAACAAGATCCAGGAGGCGATGGGCAAGCGCGAGGCGTTGCAGGACCTCCCCATCGATTGGTGCATCGTCGGCCATCTGCAGAGCAACAAGGCCAAGTACCTGGCGCGCTTCGCCCGCGAATTCCACGCGCTCGACAGCGCGAAGCTGGCCGAACTCCTCGACAAGAGGCTGGAGATCGAGGACCGCGTCCTCGACGTCTACATCCAGGTCAATACGTCGGACGAAGACACCAAGTACGGCCTGCATCCGGACGACCTGCCGTCCTTCATCGAGACACTAGGACGATACACACGCCTGAGGCCGCGGGGCCTGATGACCCTGGCCCTGCTCAATGCCGACATGGAGAAGGTGCGGCCCTGCTTCGCCTTGCTACGCCGCCTGCGCGACGAGGCGGTCAAGCTCAACCCTTCCCTCACCGAACTGTCGATGGGCATGTCGGGCGACTTCGAGGAAGCGATCGAGGAAGGATCGAACGTCGTGCGCGTCGGACAGGCGATCTTCGGCAAGCGCCCGACGGCGGACGGCCACTACTGGCCGGGCCTGCTGAAACCCTGAGCGCCCGACAAACGCCGGTCCAGCAGTTCCAGCGCCAGCAGCACCTCCGCCAGCAGCCGCTGGAAGGCGTAGAACCAGCCGGCCTTGCCGTCGAGCACGGCGCCCTTGGCGAACAGCACGTAGCCCAACACCAGGATCGGCGCGGGCCATCCCATCAGGCGTATCCTGTCGACGCGCCCCAGGCGCTCGCGTGGCGTCTCGAGCAGATGAGCGGCTTCGCGTGCCGCGTATTTGAGCTGCGACCCCAGCCAGCGTGAGAGCGGCTTGCGGTCGTCGTGATAGATCGCGCTCCTGAGGTTCGAGACCCGCCCCTGCAGGCGGATGCGATGCCCGTGCCCCTCGTTCTCGTAGCGCGCGCCCGCGACGCGATAGAGCACGGCGCGCGGCGGGTAGAGCGTGGCCCGCAGCGCATGGCCATGGATGCGGTAGATGAAGGCCGCCTTGTAGCCGACATCCCCGGTGGCCGGCTGCAAGCCCTCCAGTTCCGACACGAAGCCGTCGCTCAGTTCATAGTCTGCGTCGAGCGACAGGACCCAGTCGGTGCGGATTTGGCTCAGGCCGAAATTGCATTGCTCCGCGAAGCTGTCGAACGGCCGATGGATCACGTCGATGCGCGGATCCTTCGCCAGCACCTCGAGCGTGCCGTCGGTGCTGCCGCTGTCGATCACGACGATGCGCTTGGCCCAGTCGAGCTTCGCCAGCGTCCGCTCGATGTTCGCGATCTCGTTGAAGGTGATCAGCAGCGGCGTGACGAGATCGCGGTCCATGGGGCGTCGCTCAGCGGGCCTTGGCCTGCATCGCGCCCGACCGGTTTTCCGTCATCCAGGTCCAGGCGCTGCGGATGATGTCGTCGATCGACGAATGGGCCGGCGACCAGTCGAGAGCTTTCTGGGCCGCCGACACGTCCGCCACCAGGATTGGCGGATCACCGGGACGCCGGGGGGCCTCGACGGTTCGGATAGTTCGGCCCGTGACGACACGGGCTCGCGCGATGATCTCGCCGATGCTGGCGCCATGACCGGCCCCGAGATTGTAGGCCTGGTATGTGCCCGGCTTGCATCGCATGAGAGCCGATACGTGCGCCGCCGCGAGGTCGGTCACATGCACGTAGTCTCGCACGCAGGTGCCATCCTGGGTGTCGTAGTCGGTACCGAATACGGAAATGCTCGTCCGCGTTCCGTGCGCCGCCTGCAACACCAACGGGATGAGATGCGTCTCGGGATCGTGCTCCTCGCCCAGTTCGCCCTCCGGATCGGCGCCGCCCGCGTTGAAGTAGCGAAGCGAAATGGCGCCCAGCCCGTGGGCGGCACAGGCGTCGCGCAGGATCTCCTCACCCATCAGTTTGGTGCGACCGTACGGATTTATCGGCCGCTGGCACATGCCCTCGACGACCGGCAGGCGCTCCGGGATGCCATAGGTGGCGCAACTGCTCGAGAAGACGATCGAGCCGATGCCGTGCGATCGCATCACCTCGACGAGCGTGATCATGCCCGCGACATTGGCCCGGTAATAGCGCGTCGGCTCGGCCATCGACTCGCCGACATAGGCCAGCGCGGCGAAATTGATGACCGCATCGGGCCGGTGCTCGCGGATCGCCGCGCCCAGCGCCACCGGGTCGTTGATGTCGCCCCGGACCAGCGGGCCCCATTTCACCGCCCAGGGATGGCCGGTGTGGAGATTGTCGTAGACGATCGGCAGGTGGCCGGCGCGCGCAAGCGCCTTGCACGTATGCGAGCCGATATAGCCCGCGCCCCCCGCCACCAAAACACGCACTATGCCGTCCCCCCGAATGCCCTGCCGGCGAATGCCTCGCTGGCAGGATAGCTCAATTGCCGGAACCGGTCCCGCCGCGCCAGCCGATCAGCGCTGGATCAGCGTGTCTCCCAGCACGAGGACGTCCATCTTGGTGCGCAGGAAGCAGTCGATCGCCTCCTCCGGCTTGCAGACCACCGGTTCGTTCTCGTTGAAGCTGGTGTTGAGCACGATCGGCACGCCGGTGAGGTCGCGGAAGGCCGAGATCAGGCGCGCATAGCGTGGGTTACCCGACCAGGTGACGGTCTGCAGGCGTCCGGTGCCGTCGACATGGGTGACGGCCGGGATCTCCTTGCGCTTCTCCTCGCGGATGCGGAAGACCTGCATCATGAACGGCACGTCGCCGTCGGTCTCGAACCACTCCGGGACCGCCTCGCGCAGGATCGACGGGGCGAACGGCCGGAAGGATTCCCGCCGCTTGATCTTGAGGTTGAGGATATCCTTCATGTCGGCGCGGCGGGAATCGCCCAGGATCGAGCGGTTGCCGAGCGCACGCGGCCCCCATTCCAGGCGACCCTGGAACCAGCCGATCACCTTGCCTTCGGAAATTGCCTGCGCTGTGTGCCGGCAGAGGGTGGCCTCGTCGGCGATGCGCTCGATGCTGCAGCCGGCGGCGTCGAAGTCGGCGCGGCGCTGGGCGATCGCGGCCGCGATCTCGTCCGGCGTCGCCGATGGGCCCCAGTAGGAGTGGTCCATCACGAAATGGCGCTTGGCGGTCGCGCCCTTGGTTTTGTGCCAGGTGGCGAAGGCCGCGCCGATCGCGCCGCCGGCATCGCCGCCGGCCGACTGGACATAGAGCTTCCTGAACGGCGTGCGCTCCAGCACCTTGCCGTTGGCCACCGAATTGTAGGCACAGCCGCCCGCCAGGACGACGGCATCGGCGCCGTAGCGCGCATGCAGAGCGTTCAGCAGGTGGAAAAAGGCGTTCTCGTAGGTGACCTGGGCCGAGCGCGCGATGTCGCGATGCTTGTCCTCGAGCGGCGCGGCGGGATCGCGCGCAGGCCCCAGCAGCTTCACGAGTTCGTCGCTCCACAGGCGGCCACCCGAGGGAATGCCGTCTTTCACCTGGTAATTCGCGCCCTCGCCCGACGCGTGGCGGAAGTAGCGCAGGTCGAGGGCGAAGGTACCGTCATTCTTGAGACGGACGACCTCCTTCATCTGGTCGACATAGGTCGGCTGCCCATAGGGCGCGAGGCCCATGACCTTGTATTCGTCGCCATAGTGCGGGAAGCCGATGAACTGCGTCATCGCCTCGTAGAACACGCCCAGCGAATGCGGGAAGTAGACCCGGCCGTCGACCGAGAGGGTGCCGCCCTCGCCCAGCCCCCAAGCCGCCGAGGAGAAATCGCCGAATCCGTCGACCGAGACCGCGACGGCCTTGTCGTAGGGCGAGACCAGGAAAGCCGATGCCAGATGGCAGAGATGATGCTCCACCGTGTGGGCCGTCCCGCGGAATTCCTGCTCCGGCAGGTGCTGCTTCAGGTTGCCGGCGACATCCGCCCGTTCGCCGCGATTGCGGAGCCGGCTCAACACATAGTTCAGGCTGACGCCCGAGGTCAGCGCATAGGCGAGCTTGCGCCAGCGGTTGGCGGCGTTGTCGCTGTTGATCGCCACATGATCGACCTCGGCCAGCGTGATGCCGGCCTCGCGAAGGCAGTAGCGGATCGATTCGCTGGGGAAACCGCCCCAGTGCTTGATCCGGCGAAACCGCTCTTCTTCAACCGCCGCGACCAGTTCGCCGTCCTTAACCAGACAGGCCGCCGCGTCGGCATGATAGGCGTTGAGGCCGAGGATGTAGGTCATGCAAAAAGGTCGGGCATCGCGAAAAATTACGCCTATGTTGTTGGTATAGATTAATTTTCGGGTGGGACCATCTTTTTCACCGGCACTGGACTTGGGGCGGCGCCCTCTGCTGCAACATCATGCACAAGGCATGCGGCACGGCGGCGGCTTGACGAGGCGGGCACTTCCGATCAAACGGACTTCCTCGCGCGGCCCGTCTCCCTTCCGGGCCCCGATCGCGTGCTCGACCGAGGCGCGGCGCCACACTCGCCAAGTCGTTGATAAGTCGGATAAAACCCCTCGATTCGATTCGAAAGGCTTTCGTTCATGTCCAAGAATGATCTCGTCGTCGTCACCGGCGCCGGTGGCTTCATCGGCGGCCATCTGGTCAAGGTCCTGCAGCAGCGCGGCCACACCAAGATCCGTGCGGTCGATGTGAAGCCGCTCGACGAGTGGTACCAGAAGACCCCGGGCGTCGAGAACCAGGTGGGCGACCTCGCCCTGCTCGAGCCCTGCCGCAAGGCCGCCAAGGGCGCCGCCATGATCTACAACCTGGCTGCCGACATGGGCGGCATGGGCTTCATCGAGACCCACAAGGCCGAGTGCATGCTGTCGGTGCTCACCAGCACCCACATGCTGGTCGCCGCCAAGGAAGCCGGCGTGCCGCGCTTCTTCTATTCGTCCTCGGCCTGCGTCTACAACGGCGACAAGCAGACCGACGCCGACGTCACGGCGCTCAAGGAAGAAGACGCCTACCCCGCCCTGCCGGAAGACGGCTATGGCTGGGAGAAGCTGTTCAGCGAGCGCATGGCCCGCCACTTTCGCGAAGACTACGGCATCGCGACCCGCGTGGCGCGCTACCACAACGTCTACGGCCCGGAAGGCACCTATGACGGTGGCCGCGAGAAGGCCCCGGCCGCCATGTGCCGCAAGGTCATCGCCGCCAAGCTCTCGGGCAAGCACGAGATCGAGATCTGGGGTGACGGCGAGCAGACCCGGTCGTTCATGTATATCGACGACTGCACGCAGGGCACGATCAAGCTCGCCGAGAGCGACATCATCGAGCCGCTGAACATCGGCAGCGACGAGCTGGTGAGCATCAACACGCTGGTCGACATCGTCGAGAAGATCGCCGGCATCAAGCTGAAGCGCAGCTACAAGCTCGACGCGCCGAAGGGCGTGCGCGGCCGCAACAGCGACAATACGCTGATCAAGAAGCTGATGAACTGGGCCCCGTCCATCCGTCTCGAGGACGGCATGGAAAAGACCTACAAGTGGATCTACGACGAGATGACCTCGGGCAAGGCATCGGTCGTCAACGCGCTGCCGAAGCAGGCCCTCGCCGCGCAGTAGGGTCCGCGTCTTCTACGCATCGTCTCCCAGGCGCCGCGAAGGAAACTTCGCGGCGCTTCGCATTTGACGGTTAGCGACCGACGCGGCTCACGTCGCGGTTGCTCTTCAGGAGCTCGTCGAAGAACGCGATCGTCTTCGTCAGGCCCTGATCGAGCGGAACCTTCGGCTCCCACTTCAGCTTCTCGCGCGCCAGCGAGATGTCGGGACAGCGCTGCATCGGGTCGTCGACCGGCAGCGGCGCGAACACCAGCTTGCCCTTGCCGCCGACCTTGTCGAGGATCTTCTCTGCCAGATGCCGGATCGGCATCTCGACCGGGTTGCCGATATTGACCGGGCCGGTGAAGTCGTCGGGCGTGTGGTCCATCAGGCGCAGCCAGCCGTCGAGCAGGTCGTCGACATAACAGAAGGCGCGGGTCTGCATGCCGTCGCCATAGATCGTGATGTCCTCGTCCTTAAGGGCCTGCACGATGAAGTTCGACACGACGCGTCCGTCGTTCGGGTGCATGCGCGGGCCGTAGGTGTTGAAGATGCGCGCCACCTTGATGCGCAGATTGTGCTGGCGATGATAGTCGAAGAACAACGTCTCGGCGCAGCGCTTGCCCTCGTCGTAACAGGCGCGCGGTCCCAGCGGATTGACGTTGCCGCGATAGCTCTCGACCTGCGGATGCACGGTCGGATCGCCATAGACCTCGCTGGTCGACGCCTGGAAGATCTTGGCGCGCACCCGCTTGGCGAGGCCCAGCATGTTGATGGCACCGTGCACGCTGGTCTTGGTCGTCTGCACCGGGTCGTGCTGGTAGTGAACCGGCGAGGCCGGGCAGGCCAGATTGTAGATCTCGTCGACCTCGACATAGAGCGGGAAGGTCACGTCGTGACGCATCAGTTCGAAGCGGGGATTGTCGAGGCACGCCATGACGTTGGCCTTGGTACCGGTGAAATAGTTGTCCACGCACAGGACGTCATGGCCGGCGTCGAGCAGGCGCTCGCACAGGTGGGAGCCCAGAAAGCCTGCGCCGCCGGTGACCAGAATCCGCTTGCCCATGGTGCCTCGTGCAATCGCCGTGTTTTCGCGGCCGACACTAGGCGATCAAGCTCTTGAATTCACTTCAAAACCGCCGAAGGATGATGCTGCCCGGCTGCAACGACGGACGGGCGATTGGCAGGGGGAAGCGTCGTATGAGTATCGAGATGGTCGGCCTGGCCGACATCGTGCGCGCCCACGGCGCGTCGTGCCCGGACACGGTGGCGATCGTCTATGAAGGCCGGCGGACCAGCTACGGCGCCCTCGACCGCGCCTCCAGCCGGATCGCCTCGGGGCTGATCGCCGAAGGTGTCAGGCCGCAGGCTCGTGTCGCCCATCTCGACAAGAGCAGCGACGTCTTCTTCGAGCTGCTGCTCGGCGTCGCCAAGGCCGGCGCGGTGATGGTCTCGGTGAACTGGCGGCTGGCGGCGCCCGAGGTCCTGCAGATCGTGAATGACGCGGAGGCCGAAATCCTGTTCGTCGGCGAGGAATACTTTCCGGTGGTCGAGAAGATCCAGGATCAGCTCAAGAGCGTCCGCAGGATCGTGACCCTGGGTCCTCGTCACGGCGCCTGGGAAGCCTTCGCCGAGTGGCGCGACCGGCATCCCGACATCGACCCTCGCGTGCCCGTCCGGCTGGAGGACACGGCCGTCCAGTTCTACACCAGCGGCACCACCGGCCTGCCAAAGGGCGCCGAGCTCACCAATGCCAACTTCAAGTTCATGTTCGAGCAATGGACGGGAAGCTGGCTCATGAAACCCGGTACGCAGAACATCGTCTGCCTGCCCATGTTCCATATCGGCGGCGCCGGCTGGGCCATTGCCGGTCTTTTTGCGGGCGCGACCAACCATGTGGTGCGCGAGTTCGTGCCGGCGCGTGTGCTGGAGATCATCGAACGGGACCGCATCGAGGTCATGCTGCTGGTGCCGGCGATGATCCTGTTCCTGGTGCAGGCGCCGCAGATCCGCGAGACCGACCTGTCGAGCCTGCGCCTCATCGTCTACGGCGCCGCGCCGATCCCCGCCGAGCTGCTGAAGCAGGCGATGGCGACTTTCGGCTGCGGCTTCCAGCAGGTCTACGGACTCACCGAGACGACCGGCGCCATCACCCTCCTTCCGCCCGAGGATCACGACCCATCGGACGCGAAGAAGCTGCTGTCCTGCGGTTACGCCCAGGTCGGCGTCGAACTGCGCATCGT
>LSKJ01000774.1 GCA_001557035.1 Rhodospirillaceae bacterium CCH5-H10
CCTAAATCAAACGCCGACAGGCGGCATCAACGTGCGGGGAAATTAGCGCTTACCAACTATCATCCCGATAGCGCCCCAAGCGATACGTGCAATACTCATAAGCTCCTCCCCTGTCGTGCAATCTCGGACGGCCAACTAAAGAGCTTCAACTGCAACCGCCATAAGGAGTGCGGACGCTGCCACTAAGACCATCTGTCCTCGTTCTAGTCGGCTCTGCCCTTGAGCTTTGCAGGGGAAGCTTTTTGCCAAACAAGCTATTCCGAGGTCGTTCCCCCGCCACCTCTCAGCAACCCCACCGGCATCGTCAGCATCCGCACCAACTTCAGGTCAGGGCGCACTCCAGGCCAACACCTCCAGCTTGTTCGCGTTGAGTTACTCGCTAAAGGCCTGAGCGTGGTGCCCCTTGTCTACGTCGTCCGGTGCGTCTCCAACCTGTCGCTCCACCAGCGGCCCGTGTGGCGCGCAGGGCGACCCGGTGCAGCCTCGTAACGGTCGGCGGGCGCAATCTAACACTCTACTCATGGACCCCCGACCAACTTCAGCCATTCAATGTGCACGCGGGCAACTCGTTGGATAGTGATGACATCGTATCGCTATCCTTAGAGCTTGGGCGCCACCCCTCGTTTTGCATCTATGCGCTTCTGCAACTCCGCCCTCGCCCATGCGTCGGTATCAGAAGTGTTCTTATCGGCACGAACTGGATCATATAGTTCGATCTCGAAACTTCCCAGAAGATCTTGCCTAGTACCAGGACTCGTCCTGACCCTCATCATGGGCCCACACCCTGCCGCCCGCGTAAACTGATTGAAGGAGTACGCGTAAAAACTCAAAGACTTGCAAACCGCGGCGCCCTGCGTCCCGCGCGTCACTTCCGTCTCGGAGGGCGGAACCCTCCTTCCATTGAACCATATCCAGAACATGTCGGTTGTGACTCCAACCTCTGACATCACAGAGGCAGGTCCATATTTATGCTCCAGCCCAGCTTTAAGCTCCGGAAGGCTAACTTGTTGAATTTGAGTATTGTAAGAGACTCTTCGTGTAATGCGCGTCACACGAGCCTCGTTGATGTTGGTCGAAAAGCCGACTCTCAAAGACTCCGAGATTCCACCTGGTTGCCGGAAATTGGTCGCAAGCGCTTTGATGTAGACGAACCGGAAGTGGTTTGATCCGCCACTAATACTGATGATGCTTGTGTCCTCGTCGATAGCAGCACCTGTATTGATCCTCTCCAAGACCGCCTTCGCTTCGGCGATTGTCATCCCAAGTCTTACGCCCAAGACTTCAAAGATCCCGTCGGGAGGCAGCGTCTCCGCAGGGGACATCGCCCGTAGCACCGGCGTCTCGACTTCGTCCTCGGCGGACGCAAATGTCGGCAGCAGCAGCGCGACAATCGCACCAACAATTACAAGTGCACGTGCATACATTACCGGCCTCCCAGCTCGAACGGCCTCATCAGTATGACGCCTTCAAAGCTTCGGAGGTGCCGCGCCCTTGCCCTGTTGGAGTTTCAGCATGTACTCGCGGAGATATGCGAAGTCCGCGCGAAAGTTCTCTCGCATGCGCTGCCCATCAACTAACTTAAACTCGATCGAGCCAGCGTGAGCGGGAGAAAGGCCAGGGGTCATCTCAATGCCTAAAAAGACATCGCATTCACGAGTGGCGTTAATAGCCGCCACTCCATCCTCCGTGCGCCGCTCATACTGGAAAATGTTATTGCAAGCCGTGGTGTAGGGAACTGCTTGATTGCTGACATTGCCCTTTACGAAGACAATGGAATAGTGGTTGGCATTGCTGCTCTTCTTGGGCTCGGCTCCAAACTTCGCCTTGAGTGCCGCGAGCACCTCGCTAATCCGAGGCTGGTCGTCGATAGAAGGATAACGAATATACCGCTCGACTGCCACGACCTGATGACCAGATGAGGGTGAACTAAAGAACACCCTGATTTTTTCCTTTGTCTTATCCTTGCCGTTAGCGGGGAGGGTTCGGTCAACTTCGATTTTCGCCACGTAGGATACTTCAACAGGGGGAGAAACGGGCAACCTTAGCCTGTTCGTAATTTCCTCGTAGGGGATTTGCTCATCTGCGCCGGTCATCTGTGAGAGCATGCCCGACATAATTCGGCGCCGCACCTCATCGGCCGTCTCAGGCTGCTTGACTTTAGGCGCGGCAAACTCTTCCGCTAACTGCTTAAGCCTCTTCTGAGCATCGTCGAAAGCCATGCCAACCTCGATGCCAAGGATTTCCGCTGAAATTCCACTAGGAACATTCGCGCCCTTCGGCACATTGACAATCTGCTTCCATTCGAAACCTGTTTGCGCTTGTGCAGCGCCCATCAATCCCAGCACCGCGGCTAGGCCTACGGTCAGAATCTTCGGATACATAGTCTTTGCCCTCCCACCCATTTCAACCCGAGCGCGAAGCGTACGCGGTATACTTATGCATTATCAACCCCCACAAACGTCAGGATACAACCTTGCGCCATGACAGCAACTTTGGAGAGTTCGATATCTAAATAGGCCGGCTAGCGCTTCGATACCGGTGAAGGGACGGCCGAAGGTTCTTGGCGGGCTTTTTGCTAAACGGGATAATCCTGGCAAGCCGTGTCCGGCGCAACTCCTTCAACCGCACCAGCATCGTCAGCATCCGCTCCTGCTTCCGGTCGAGGTGCGCCTCATACCGGGCCAGCACCTTCAGCTTGTTCGCGTCGAGCGATTCGTGAAAGGCCTGAGCGCGGCGCCATTCGTCTACGTCGTCCGGTGCGTCTCCAGCATGGCGACCCGTGTGTCGCGCAAGGCGGCCAGTTCAGCCTTAAAACGGTCGTTCCGTTGGGACTGTTCATTCTTCCACACCTGCGACGAGCTTGCGCGCCGACCGGATTAGCGCGACCACCTGCCGGCGTCGCTGGATAGCCTCTGCAGAATACCGCCCATGCTTGCGGGCATTCTGATTACCCTTTGGCGCGCCGGGCGACAGGCCGCCGTGCATTCGGCACCGCCCGTTCGCCATCGCCGCTGACTGGCACGCCTTACCGCTTCGGATCTGCGCGGAGTGCGCCCCCACCGAGTTCGACGGGTGCTCGGCGGGCCTAGGGAGGTCACTGGAGGGGATCGAATGGACGCGGTGGTATTCGGGTAGCCGAGGCAGCTCGGATGCGCCCTGAGGACGCCTGAGGCCTTCGATTTTCTGCGCAATCAATTGCAAAGACGGCCGCTCGCAGAGGCAGACCACGCCGGCCGAACAGCACACGGAGCGAGCGCGAGGTGGGTACGTGATAGAGCGTGGCCATCAGTCGAACGTCTCCAGCAGCATGGCCGTGGTGTCGAAGATCTACCTCATGAAAACAGAATATCGCCGATCGCAATGGCATGAGGTCCGATGAATGCAATGGCTGTGTCCGTGGACGCGTTGAAGTGGCCCGGGGTCTGCTCGACGTAAACGGCGGTCGAGCTACCGTCCGACTGGATCACGACATGAGACGCGTCGGTAGCGAATGCCCGCAGGTCGAGTTTGCTCACGCCGGAGACGAAATCCCCGATCGTGTCGTAGCCGCTGACAAGGTTGCTCTCGGCATAACTGGAAAAGACAAAGACGTC
Source organism: Rhodospirillaceae bacterium CCH5-H10 (assembly GCA_001557035.1). Lineage (GTDB taxonomy): Bacteria > Pseudomonadota > Alphaproteobacteria > Reyranellales > Reyranellaceae > Reyranella. The sequence continues at coordinate 3,594 of LSKJ01000774.1, forward strand.
GGCGCCGCCGCGACCCCAAAGCACGTCCGCACCGCCCCCTCCCGTCAACCTGTTGGCGCCTGCGTCACCCACGAGCGTGTCGGCATTCGAGCCCCCGGTGAGGTTCTCGATGGAGTTCATCTCGTCGACGAGCACGCCGCCGACGTAGCCGGCCTGTACGCCCAGGTCGGCATGGACCACACTTGTGGTCTTGGCATACGAAGCGGTGTCGCTGCCTTCCCCGCCCCACAACTGGTTGGTGCTGCCGGCCGGAACGCCGTCGCCGATCAGGACG
>LSKJ01000775.1 GCA_001557035.1 Rhodospirillaceae bacterium CCH5-H10
CGTCCTCGATTGAAGGCTGGGCGCCAGCGCCTGAAGTGAACTGAGAGAAGAGCGTCGAGCCGATCCCGACGATGACTGCCAGCACCAGCACCTTCACGCCGGAGGACGCGACGTTGCCCAGCACGCGTTCAGCCAAGAAGGCAGTCTTACTGAAGAGTCCGAAGGGAATGAGCACAAAGCCGGCGAGCGTCGACAGCTTGAACTCGATCAGGGTGATGAAGAGCTGAACGGCGAGAATGAAGAAGGCAAGAAGCACCACGACCCAGGCGAACAGCAGCACCACGATCTGGATGAAGTTTTCGAAGAAGCTGATGTATCCCATCAGTCCCGAAATCGACTCCAGAAGGGGCCGCCCGGCATCGAGGCCGACCTGGGCGACCCGCCCGGGCCGCAGAAAGTCCGCTGCCGACAGGCCGGTGCCGGAGGCCTTCAGGCCAAGGCCTGCGAAGCTCTCGAACACGATGCGGGCGAGGCTGTTCCAGTTACCGATGAGATAGGCGAACACACCGATGAACAGGGTCTTCTTGACGAGCCGGGCGATGACATCCTCGTCCCGGCCCCAGGCCCAGAACAGCGCAGCCAGCGTCAGGTCGATCGCGGCCAGGGTGGCGGCCAGGAAGCCGACTTCGCTGCCCAGCAACCCGAAGCCGCTGTCGATGTAGCTGGTAAAGACTTCGAGGAACCGGTCGATAACGCCTGTGCCGCCCATCGGCTTTCACTCCGTGCCTCTTGCCCATGCGGTGGCGGGCTCATTCATGGAACATGCGGACGGTCGACGGCTGATAGCCCGTGTTGGGCGAAAGGAAGCGGCGAAGCTGTTCCCTCGCCTGGTCCTGGGCGGCCACGCGCGCGGCCGCCTCGAGACTCTGCGCCCGCCCCTGCGCAGCGACCGTCGCCGTGAGGTCGGCGAGCTGATGTGCCTGGAGGGCGACGAGCTGGTTACCGGCCTGCGCCGCCTCCAGTGCCCCTGCCGCTCCCTGGCTGGCATCGACGAGCGCGGACATTTCCCGGCGGTTGGTGTCGAGATTGCCGACCACCGTCGCCTGAATGCGCAGCGCATCCTGCAGGCCCGCAACAGAATTTTGCCAGCGCATTTGCGCATTGGCGATCAGCGACTGGGCGGACTGGTTCGCCGACGCCGGCGCATAGGTCGTCGAGAACGCCCGATCGATCTGCTGGACGTCGTAGGCGATGTTCTGCGCCTGGCCGAGCAATTGCCGGGTCCGCCCGATCGATTGCTGGAGCTGTTGCAGAGAGGAGTATGGCAGGCTCGTCAGATGGCGCGCCTGGTTGATCAGCATCTGTGCTTCGTTCTGCAGCGACAGAATCTGGTTGTTGACCTGCTGCAGGGTGCGCGCCGCGGTCAGCAGGTTCTGTGAGTAGTTGCTCGGATCAAAGACGGTCATCTGGGCGGCAGCTGGGAGCGAGACGCCTGCGATGGCGACGGCGGTCGCAAGTGCGACGCCGAACTGACGGACTGAAGTCATGGTGACTCTCCTGTACTGAGGCTGGGGACGAGGTCCGCGGCCCAGCCGATGCCGCGAGCTGGAAGCCAGCCGGCAAGGAATCCCTCGCGGCCATGCTCGGCGAGAATCCGTTCGATCAGGGCCTGGTCGGCCTTCGACGAGGCCGCCGTCAGAGCAAGCGTGACTTCGCCCAGGCCGAGCTCGAACAGGCGATTGCCGCGGCGCGACTGGCAGTAGTAGTCACGCTTGGGCGTCGCGCGAGCGAGAATCTCGATCTGACGGTCATTGAGACCGAAGCGGCGATAGATCTCGGTGATCTGCGGCTCGATCGCCCGCTCGTTCGGCAGGAAGAGACGAGTCGGACAGCTCTCGATGATGGCCGGCGCGATG
>LSKJ01000776.1 GCA_001557035.1 Rhodospirillaceae bacterium CCH5-H10
CTTACTGGATGACGATCTCGACGCGACGGTTCTGCGGCTCGCGGACGTTCGGGCCGGTCTGGACCAGCAGGCCCTGCTCGCCACGGCCAACCACCGCGATCGCGGTCGCCGGCACGCCTTCACGAACCAGGGCGTCCTTGACGGCGTTCGCACGACGCAGCGACAGCGCCATGTTGTAGGCCGGCGCACCCGACGTGTCGGTGTGACCCGTCGCCGTGATGCGGGCGTTACCCTTGGTCTTGTAGGCGCCGGCAGCCTGCTTGATCGTGTTCAGAGCCTGGGCCGACAGGTTCGCGCGATCCCAGTCGAAGAACACCATGAACGACGGCGGGGCAACC
>LSKJ01000777.1 GCA_001557035.1 Rhodospirillaceae bacterium CCH5-H10
CTCCCCCTATCGGGGGAGAGGAACATGAGCGCTAATGCCGGAAGTGCCTCATCCCGGTGAAGACCATCGCGAGGCCCTTCTCGTCGGCCGCGTCGATCACTTCCTTGTCGCGCATCGAGCCGCCCGGCTGGATGATCGCCGTCGCGCCGGCCTCGGCCGCGGCCAGAAGACCGTCGGCGAAGGGGAAGAAGGCGTCCGACGCCACGACGCTGCCGACCGCCGGGCTTACCGTGAGGCCCGCGGCCTCGCCCGCTTCGGCGGCGCGGATGGCGGCGATGCGCGAGCTGTCGCGGCGGTTCATCT
>LSKJ01000078.1 GCA_001557035.1 Rhodospirillaceae bacterium CCH5-H10
TGCCGGCGACCTGGCGGCCTTTGCCGGCGCCGGTGCCGTCGCCCAGCATCCAGCCACGCCGGAAGCGCACGGCGTTCTCAGCATCGTCGGGCGCGGCCGAGACGACATCGAAGGTCTCATCCGCCACCCACGATCCCGCGAGGTGGCCAGCATGGGCCTCGCCGGCATAGACGACACTCTCGAGCTGGGCATCGGACAGCAGGCCGCCGCTGATGACATTGGCCGGCAGATGCGGCCGATAAGCGGGCTTGGGCGGAGCGACCGAGGCCATCGCCGCGGATTGCACGAGCCTCGTTGGATGGGGCCGCGCGCCGGCGATTCGGATCGACTGTAGCTCGTAGCCTTCATACAGCGCTTCGGTGAGGCTGCCACCCTCGGCGGGCTTCCAGTCGACGGTCTCGTAAGTGAGTTCGGTGCCCGCTCGTTCGAGCGAACTTCCCGCAACGGCGAGCGGCTGTTGTGCGGGCCTGCGGCTCGGTCCGACTGCGACGGGATGGATG
>LSKJ01000778.1 GCA_001557035.1 Rhodospirillaceae bacterium CCH5-H10
GTCGGCAGCGAGGCGGTGCCGGAAGCCGAATGGTGGGCGATGGCGCCACCGGGCGTGTCGGTGCATGCCGCGCGGGTCACCGCCCCGACGCCATGGGCGAAGTGGCGCGCCGACAGGAGCGGCGTCGATCTCGCCGACGATCTGGCGCGCGGCGCCAAGCAGTTCTCCACCATGAAGCTGCAGGCCGTCGTCTTCGCCCACACGTCGAGCAGCGTCGTGGGCGGCAAGGGCTGGGACGAGGCCACCGTCGACGCGCTGTCCGCGATCGTGTCGAGCGGCATCGCCGGCGACGAAGCGAAGGTCACGACCAACGGGCTCGATACGCTGGCGGCACTGCGTCACTCGGGCGTGAAGCGGCCGTTTCTCGTCGTGCCGCCGTGGTTCCCCGACGACACGGTGGGCGCGGCGCTGCGCTACTACGGCGATCACGGCATCGCGCCGGTGGGACATCTGCGCCTCGATCCCGGCCGCAAATGGCGGGACGTGCCGCCGCAGGATCTCTATCCGCGGGGCATGGGCTTCGAGCAGGAGATCGAGCCGCTCTACGCGCAGATCCGCAGGGCCTGTCCCGCCGACGCCGACGGCGTGCTGATCGGCGGCACGGGTTTCCGCTGCGTCGGCATCATCGACACGCTGGAAAAGGACCTCGGCCGCCCGGTGATCACCGCCAACCAGGCGAGCCTGTGGCACTGCCTGCGGATGAGCGGCATCCATACGCCGATCGAAGGGTACGGGGCGTTGTTACGCTCGTAACAAACAACCCGTCGTCCCGAGCGGAGCGCAGCGCAGTCGAGGGACCTCTTTTCGTCTCGACACACCGTGCGCCGGAAAAGAGGTCCCTCGGCTTCGCTCGGGACGACGGGCTTTTGTTGCTACTACGTCGCCAGCAGATTGAGCTTCTTCAGCAGCTCCCGCTCCTGCTCCATCGTCTTCGCCATCTGGTCGCGATACGCGGGGCCGTCGAGCAGCAGCAGCGGCTGGTCCATGTTGTCGAGGAATTCGAGGTGCTTGGGCTCGCCGGCGGCCTCGCGGAAGGCGTCGGCCAGGATCTTCACCACGGCGGGGTCCATGCCCTTGGGGCCGATCAGGCCGCCGGGACTGTCGACGGCGATCTCGAGGCCGAGTTCGCGCACGGTCGGCACTTCGGGGAAGCGCTTGGCGCGGTTGGCGGTGAAGACCGCGAGCAGGCGCAGCTTGCCGGACATCACCAGCGGCGCCCAGCCCGAGGACTCCGAGGCGAAGTCGATCTCGCCGCCCATCAGCGCGCGCAGCGTGTCGGCGGTGCCGCGATAGGGCGCATGCGTCCAGGTGAGGCCCTGCTTCAGCCCGAGGCTCTCCATCGCGAGATGCTGCGTCGAGCCGGCGCCCAGCGTGCCCCAGTTCAGCTTGCCGGGATTGGCCTTCGCATAGGCCAGCAGCTCGGGCAGCGTCTTCCACGGCGCGTCGGGGCGCACGACGACGCCCATCACGAAGCCGGTGATCTGCAGGATGTAGGTCAGGTCCTTGATTGGATCGTACTTGAGGGACGCGTTCAGCATCGGCTGGCGCAGCACGCTCATGTGCATCTGGCTGATCGTGTAGCCGTCGGGCTTGGCGTCCTGCAGTGCGAGCGCGCCCAGTACGCCCGCGGCGCCGCCCTTGTTCTCGACGACGACGGGCTGGCCCAGCTTCTTCGCCGCCGACTCGGCCAGGATACGGAAGCCGGCATCGGCGGGACCGCCGGCGGCCCACGGGATGATCAGGCGGATCGGACGATCGGGAAACTTCGCCTGCGCGCGCGACGGCGCGGCGGCGGCGAGCGGCAACAGTGCGGCGCCCGCGAGGGCTGCCCTTCGTGTCAGGCTGGTCATGGTGGTGTGGTTCCTTCCCTTCCCCGATGAGAGGCTATCCGAGCAAACACGCCGAGCAAACAACGGGCCGCACAAAGAAAATCGGCCGGCTTTGTGGGCCGGCCGATTCCGTATTCCATGGATCGCGAAGCGGTCAGGTGTTCTGGATCGCCGAGACGATCCAGGTGCCGCCCTGGCTGCGCAGGAAGGTCCAGATCTCCGTGGCCTCGGTGCGGACCTGCTCGTTGCCCTCGACCACGCGGCCGTCGGCGACGCTGCGCATGACGTCGATCATGCTGAAGCGCATCGCCACCGTGGCATAGTCGATCGGGCCCTCGCTCCAGGCCTCGGACAGGTCGCCCTGCTCGAGCTTCACGTCCGTCACCTTGTTCTCGACGCCGCGGCTCGCATTGGCCGCGAGGTCTTGCGAGAAGTAGCCCAGCATCTCCGGCGTCACGAGGCTGCGCAGCTTCGCGAGATCGCCCGCGCTGTAGGCCGTCTGCACGTCCTTCAGCAGGCCCTCGAAAGCATTGTAGTCAGCCTCGAGGATGGCGAGCTGCGGCGTGGCGAAACCCGACGCGGCGCCAGCACCGCTGCCGCCCAGCATCGACTGCAGACCGGAGCGGGCCATCGGCGTGGCTTCCGGAAGGGCGGGACGCGGCGGCTGCAGATTGCCACCACCGGCACCCGCGCCCGCGAAGGCCGCCGCAGGCGCGCCGTTGCGCGACTTCCACCAGCGGACGGCGAAGTAGACGATGCCGCCGATCAGCGCGATCTGCAGCAGGAAGCCCAGCATCCCGGCCATGCTGCCGAGGCCGGCGCCGAAGCCGCCACCCATCAACATGCCAATCAGGCCGGCGCCCAGCATGCCGCCCAGGAGGCCCGACATGAACGGATTGCGCTGCATGAAGCCCGGCTTGGCGCCGGCTGCGGCCGCGCTGGCCGGGTTGGCCGAGGGCGACTGCTGCTGCGGCGTGGCGCTGCGCTCGACCGGCTTGGACGTCGGCGCGGTCTGGGTCGGGGCCGGCGCCTGGCCGGACTTGCTGCCGCGGCTACCGCCGCCGCCCGCCCGCGCATCGGCGGGCGACGGCGCCAGCGACGGCACCGCGATGATCAGAGCGGCGAGGACCGCGAGCCAACGAAACTTGGTCATGTGGACATCCCTGTTGAACCGAGTTCGTCTCGGCCCGTTTTGCACACAATATGTTAGTACGCCGGAGCCGCAATTCAAGGGCGCAACCGGCCGCCCGACGGGTTCGTTCGATGCTTCATGCACATGCGAATTCTCGCCTTCGCCCTTGCCCTGTGGCCCGGAATTGCCGCCGCCGATGGCTGCCTCGACCAGGTGCGCGAACTGGCCCGCAGCCAGAACATCTCCACCGATCCGCCGACCGCCTCACCCGACAAGGGGCCGGGCGTGACCTCACGCGATCTCGGACGGTCTGGCGGCGTGATCGAGCCCCCCGCAACCTCCGACCGCTCGGTCATCGCGCCACCCGCCACCACCGACAGCCGCATGCCGACGATGCCGGATGTCACGCCGAAACCGGCAGCGCCGTCCGCTCCCGAGACAGCCAGGAAAGAGACCGGCAAGGAGCAGGCGGCCGACCGGACGGCGCTACAGGCGGTTCTGGTCGCGGCGCGCGCCGAAGCCGAGCGTGGCCAGGAGGCCAACTGCCTCGACGCGCTCAAAAAGGCCCGGCAGCTCCTCGAGCGCACGGAAAAGTGACGCGATCCAGCTGATGTCCTCGAGGTCGACCGGCCCCAGCCCGAAGAAGAGGGCGAGGCCGGCAGCCGCCACCGCCGCCGCGACGGTGAGTCGGCGGGCCGTCGGCTGCCGTCGCGCCGGCACCACACGATAGAGGACGCGCCCGCCCCGCAGGTCCACCCGTTGCGCGACACGGCGGCGCCGTCGCGGCTCCGGTTCGCGCGGCAGCGGGACCTGTCGCACGGACACCGCATCGGGCGCAGACTTC
>LSKJ01000779.1 GCA_001557035.1 Rhodospirillaceae bacterium CCH5-H10
AGTTTCCTTTGGCGTAGTACGCCGTCGGAACATGCTCGGATGGCATTCCGACGATTTTTTTCGCGAGCGTCGGCGCATACAGGCCGGCCGAATTGATCAGCAGGCGGCAACGCAGGTTCATCGGCTCGGTTCCGCCGACTTCGATCTCGACGCCGCCTTCGACGACGCGGCCGCTTTTCACCGGGCTGTTGAAGGCGAACATCGCACCGTGGCTCTCGGCGTCGCCCTGCAGCGCCAGCATGTAGGAATGGCTGTCGACGATGCCGGTGCTGGGCGAGAGCAAGGCGGCGGTGCACTGCAGGTTGGGCTCCATCGCCATCGCCTCGGCGGCGCTCAGGAAGCGCATGCCCTCGACGCCGTTGGCCTCCGCCCGGCCCTTGATCTCGGCGAGCTTCTCGCTCTCGGCCTGGTTGGTCGCCACGATCAGCTTGCCGCAGTTCTGATGCGGCACGCCGTGATCCTTGCAATAGGCATAGAGCATGCGCCGGCCGGCGACGCAGGAGCGGGCCATCAGGCTGCCCTTGGGATAGTAGATGCCGGCGTGGATGACCTCGGAGTTGCGCGAGCTCGTCTCGGTGCCGATGGCGTCGGCCGCCTCCACGACGATGACTTCACGGCCCGCCAGGGCAAGCGCGCGGGCGACGGCAAGGCCGACAACACCTGCGCCGATCACAACGCAGTCGACGGTTTCAAACGGGGACGAATTCATGGTCGCATGCTAGAACCGCCGCCTCTTTCAGTCACCAAGGGCGGGTGTCGCAGCATGAAAGGCGCGTTGGTCACGGGGGCGGGGGTGCGGATCGGCCGTGCGCTGGCCATGGCGCTGGCGGCCGACGGCTTTTTCGTCTTCGTGCACCACAGGGAATCGTCCGTGGGGGCTCGGGAAACCGTGACCGCGATCCGGAAGGCCGGCGGCAAGGCGATGGCGGTGAAGGCCGATCTCGCTTCGGCGCGGCAGACCGAGGCGCTGATCGGCAAGTGCCGGGCGCCGGGGGTGACGCTCACCTGCCTGGTGAACAACGCCTCGCTGTTCAGGCTCGACCGCGCGCCGACGGCCACGGCGGCCGATTTCGACCTGCACATGGCGATCAACCTGCGGGCGCCGCTGCTCCTGTCCCAGGCGCTGGCCCGGCAGCTTCCGGCGGGCGAGACCGGGCTGGTCGTGAACGTGCTCGACCAGAAGCTGTTCAACCTCAACCCCGACTTCCTGACCTACACGCTCTCCAAGGTGGGGCTCCAGGGGCTGACGACCCTGCTGGCGCAATCCTTCGCGCCGCGGTTGCGGGTGGCCGGCATCGCGCCGGGCCTGACCCTGCGCAGCGGCAGCCAGACCGATGCACGCTTTGCCGAGCAGCATGCGGCGAACCCGCTGGGCGTCGGCGTGACGACGGAGGATCTCGTTCGCGCGCTCCGCTTCATCGTGGCGACGCCGAGCTATACGGGCGACACGCTCGTCGTCGACAGCGGCGAGCACCTGACCGGCCGTCCGCGCGACATCGCCTTCGACCAGAAAAAGAAGAAGTAACCATGGCCGCCACGTCCGAGCGCCGAATCTTCATTCGCGACCTGCGGCTGCAGGTCTCGATCGGCATCTACGATTTCGAGCTGGAGAAGCCGCAGGCCGTCGTCATCAACGTCGACCTGCTGCTGGCCGAGCCCGAGCGGGCAGCCGACGACAGCATCGCCAACGTGTTGAACTACGACATCGTCCACGACGGTATCGTGGCCATCGCCGGCGGCCGGCATTTCAACCTGCAGGAAACGCTGGTCGAGGCCATTCTCGATCTTTGCCTCGCCCAGCCGCAGGTGTCCGAGGCCCGTGTCTCGACCGAGAAGCCCGACGTCTACAAGGATTGCCGCGTCGGCTACGAGGCGGTTCGCCGTCGTTCGCCGGGCTGAGCGGCGCAGCGGTGTCTCCCTCCGTCGGTGCGCTGCGGCGCGCCTCCCTCGTGCTGTTGCTGGCGGCCCTCATCTGGGGGTCGATGATCCCGGTGCTGGCGGCGCTCGCCGAGCATTACGACAACTGGCTGCTCTCCTGGTCCCGTTACATCCTCGGCCTCCCGGTCCTGTGGCTGGCCGTGCTGTTGAGCAAGCCGCCTGTGGCGCCGCCGCGGCCGCTGCAGTGGGGGCGGTTGCTGCGTCTCGGTGCGGCGATGACCGCCTTCTCGGTGCTCTACACGTTCGGCGTGGCGAACGCCCACCCTGCGACCTCGGCGATCGTGCTGATGTGCGGGCCGATCTGGGCGACGCTCCTGTCGCGCGTGATGCTGGGTTCGACCACGCCGCCCGGCTTCTTCTTCACGCTGGTCCTGGTCGTCGCGGGCGGCATCGTCGTCGTCCTGGGCACGCCTGGCCGCGCGCCTGGTTCGTTCGGCCTTCAGGGCGGCGAGGGGCTGCTCGTGATCGCCCAGCTCTGCTGGAGCTGGTACTCGATCCGCGCCCAGCAATGGCTCTCGGATCGCGGCCAGATCGCGCTGTCGGCCCTCACCTCGACCGTGGCCAGCGTGCTGCTGGGCGTGGTCTGCGCCGCCGTCTGGGCATTGGGCGGCCTCGTCTGGCCGACCCGCCCGCCGACGCCGGTCGAATGGGGCATGGTGGTGTGGATCGGCGTGCTGGGCGTGGCGGTGGCAGTCCTGCTCTGGAATACCGGCGTCTCGCTGGTCGGCGTGCCCGTCGCGTCGCTGTTTGCCAATTCCGCGCCGGTGTTCGCCATCGGCCTCGCCGCCCTGATGGGACGCGAGCCCAGCTGGCTTCAGGTCGCCGGAGGCTTCGTGGTCCTGGGCGGCATCGCCCTGCACCAGATTCGCCAGACACGCGCGGCGCGGCGATGACCCAGATCTCCGGCCGTGACCGGCATCACATGCTGGGCGCCTTCGCCGCCATGGTGTTCGTGGGCCTGAGCTGGGGCGCCAACGTGCCCGTCTCCAAGGTCATGCTGCTGCATTTCGACGTCGTGCCGATGCTGGCCGTCCGGACACTGACGGCGGTGGCCACGCTGGCGATGGTTCTCGTGCTGGCCGAGGGTGTCGGCAGCCTCAGGATCGAGGTCGGCTTGAAGCGGTTCCTGCTGATCGGCCTGATGATGAGCGGGTTCTTCGTGATCTTCACGATCGGCATCCGCTTCAGCAATCCGATTTCGGCCGCGGCGGTACAGGTGGCGGGCCCGCTCGTGGCGGCGGCGACGGTGCGCCTCGTCACTGGAATGCGGTTCGATCCGGGATTCGGCGTGGCACTGGCGCTGACGCTCTCCGGCGGCTCCATCCTCGCGGCCGGCAGCCTGTTCGGCCAGGGAGCGCTCACGCTCGGCGGGGGCGAGATCATCGTTCTGGCGTCCAACGCGCTGTGGACGATCTACAGCCTGAAGGCGCAGGCCTGGTTCGATCGGGCGAGCCAGCTCCACCGCGCCTATGTCGCATCACTGTCGGCACTGGGATGGATGGTGCCTCTCAGCCTCGCCCTGGTGGCCTTGGGATGGGCAAGGTCGCCGTTTGTCGTCACCGACGTCTGGGTCTGGACACAGCTGCTGCTCGTCGCCGTGTTCGCGAGCGCCATGGGGGCCTATTTCTGGAACATCGGAGCCAGCCGGCTCGGTGTCGCAATTGCGTCCCTCTGGGTCAATCTGGTGCCGTTTTTCGCCGTATTGTGGTCAATGGCGTATGGCTTCATGCCCAACGTCTACCAGATCGTCGGCGGGCTCGTTGCCCTGAGCGGGGTCGTCTACATGCAATGGCGCAAGCTGCAATCGATGAAGCGCTGAGATAGGCTGCCGGCCTCCCATGACCCTCCCTCCGCTCAAGACCCGTCACTGCCGCTGGCTTTCCGTCCCCGGAAAAAGCGACGAACGCGGCAACATCAACTTTCTCGAGTTTGACCAGAAGCTGGGCTTCGTGCCGCGGCGCCTGTTCTGGCTGCACGGCATTGCGCCCGGGCAGTGGCGCGGGCGGCATGGCCATCGCGAATCGCACCTCGTGACGCTGGTGATGAACGGCTCCTGCAAGGTCCACCTCGACGACGGAAGCATCAGGGAGACGGTGTCGCTCGACGATCCCGGGCGGGCGCTGCACATCCCGCCCATGGTCTGGCACGAACTCACCGACTTCGCGCCACAGACCACCATCCTCGTGGTTGCCTCGACCCTCTACGACGAGGGCGAGTATCTGCGCGATTACGAGACCTTCAGGCGCGAAGCTGCGAGGACTGCATGATCCCCTTCCTCGACATGAAGTCGGTCTACGCCGAGCTCAAGCCCGAACTCGATGCCGCCTACGCCCGCGTGATGGAATCGGGCTGGTTCGTGCTCGGCAAGGAGGTCGAGGCCTTCGAGGCGGAGTATGCGGCGTTCTGCGGCACGAAGCATTGCGTGGGACTGGGCAATGGCCTCGAGGCACTGGAACTCGTGTTGCGCGCCTGGAACCTCGGCGCCGGCGACGAAGTCATCGTGCCGTCCAATACCTATATAGCGACCTGGCTCGCCGTGACCGCTGTCGGCGCGAAGGTGGTGCCGGTCGAGCCGACGCCCGGCGGACCGAACATCGATCCCGACAGGATCGCCGCTGCCCTGACGTCCCGGACGCGGGCGATCATGCCGGTTCACCTTTATGGGCAGCCGGCCGACATGGACGCGATCACGGCGCTGGCTGCCAAGCACGGTCTCAAGGTCATCGAGGACGTGGCGCAGTCCCAGGGCGCGCGGGTGCGCGGGCGGCGGGCCGGTTCCCTGGGCGATGCCGGCGCGCACAGTTTCTTTCCCAGCAAGAACATCGGTGCCTTCGGAGACGGGGGCGCCGTCACGACGGATGACGCGGCCCTCGCCGAACGCCTGCGTGTGCTGAGAAACTACGGCAGCCGCGTGAAGTACGTGAATCTGGAACGGGGCTTCAATTCACGCCTCGACGAACTGCAGGCCGCGTTCCTGCGAGCCAAGCTGCCGAAGCTCGACGAATGGAACGACCGTCGCCGCATTGTCGCGGCGCGCTACGACGACCGGCTGGCGGATCTGCCCAGCCTGGCATTGCCCAATGTCCCGCAATGGGCGGAGCCCGTCTGGCACCTGTACGTCGTGCGCACGGCCCGTCGTACCGATCTGGTCAAAGCTCTGGAGGCGGCCGGGATAGGATCGCTGATTCACTACCCGATCCCGCCTCATCTCCAGGATGCCTACGCCGACCTCAGGCAGGGCAAGGGAAGCTATCCGCTGGCCGAGAAGCTGGCCGACACGGTGCTCAGCCTGCCGATGGGGCCGCACATGCCTCTCGAGGCAGTCGACGAGGTCTGCGCGGTCATTCGTCGGACGCTCGCCTAAAGCTCAGGTGCGGGACGGCTGCCGCGGTAGTTGCGCTGGTAATCCCAATAGCCGTCATAGCCGCCGCGCTGCGGATAGGATTGCGGCTGCGCATAACTGTAGCTGTAGGTGGTCGTGCGATAGGCGTTGGGCGCATAGTAGGCGCCCGGCGACGAGTAGTAGGTCGTGTAGGCCGGCGCATAGGCCTGCGGACGCTGGTAACCATAGCCGTAGTTGCTGCTGGGGCCGTAATAGGATTCCGAGGCGCACCCCGCGACCGTCGCGGCCATCAGGGTCGCAGCGACAATTCCAGTGATGGATCTCATGGCGGATCTCCTTTGCTGCACGGGTCAACACAGGAGGCAACCTTGTGGTTGCAGCCGATTCGTCATGTCCTCAGATAAGCCACAATCGCCTCAGCCGAGTCCCATCCGCTCTCCCCGGTAGGCACCGCTCATCACGCGCTCCCACCAGCCCCGGTTGTCGAGGAACCAGCGCACCGTATCGCGCAGGCCGCTCTCGAAATCGTGCCGCGGGCGCCACCCGAGTTCGCTCGATATCTTGCTCGCATCGATGGCGTAGCGGGCGTCATGGCCGGGCCGGTCGGTCACGAACTTGATGAGCGATTCATGGGGGCGATGCGGGCTTTCCGGCGCCAACTCGTCGAGCAGCCCGCAGATGCCCCGGACGACGTCGATGTTCCGGCGCTCGCTGTCGCCGCCGACATTGTAGGTCTCGCCCGGCCGTCCGTTGCGGAGGACCAGCGTCAGCGCCTCGGCATGATCCTCGACATGCAGCCAGTCCCGCACGTTCTCGCCCTTGCCGTAGACCGGCAGGCTCTCGCCGCGCAGCGCGCGGATGATGATGAGGGGAATCAGCTTCTCGGGAAAATGATAGGGGCCGTAATTGTTGGAGCAGTTGGTGGCCAGCGTCGGCAATCCATAGGTGTGATGCCAGGCGCGGACGAGATGGTCCGAGGCCGCCTTGCTGGCGGAGTAAGGCGAGTTGGGGGCGTAGGGCGTGGTCTCCGTGAAGCGGCCGGTCGCGCCCAGCGAACCGAAGACCTCGTCGGTCGAGATGTGCTGGAAGCGGAAACGGGCCCGCGCACCCTCGTCGAGCTTGCGCCAGTAGGCGAGGACCGCCTCGAGCAGGGTGTAGGTGCCACCGACATTGGTCTCGATGAAGGGGGCGGCGCCGTCGATCGACCGGTCGACGTGGCTTTCGGCGGCCAGGTGCAGGACGGCCTCCGGCTGGACTTCCGCGAGAACCGCGTCGATCGCGCCGCGTTCGCAGATGTCCACCTTGTAGTGGCGGTGGCGGTTGCTGGTGCGCGCCTCGCCCAGCGATTCGAGATTGCCGGCGTAGGTGAGCTTGTCGACGTTGGCGACGGTCCAGTCGGTGTCGCGGATGATGTGGCGTACGACCGCCGAGCCGATGAAGCCCGCGCCGCCGGTGACGAGTATCCTCATGCCCGGCCTTCTAGGCGGAGATCGGGGCGGAGCCAAGGCGGCTCCGCGGCGTCTTCAGTGATTGTGGAGGATCTGGCCGAGGAAGAGCTTGGTCCGGTCGTTCTTCGGGTTGGCGAAGAACTCTTCCGGCTCGTTCTGCTCCACGATCTCGCCGCGGTCCATGAAGATCACCCGGTCGGCCACGGCCCGGGCAAAGCCCATCTCGTGGGTGACGCAGAGCATGGTCATGCCCTCGCGCGCCAGCTCGATCATGACATCGAGCACTTCCTTCACCATCTCGGGATCGAGAGCCGAGGTCGGCTCGTCGAACAGCATGATCTTGGGGCGCATGCAGAGCGCCCGGGCGATCGCCACGCGCTGCTGCTGGCCGCCGGAGAGCTGGCCGGGATACTTCAGCGCCTGCTCCGGGATGCGCACCCGGGTCAGCAGGCTCATGGCGATCTCCTCGGCTTCCTTCTTCGGCATCTTCTTCACCCAGATCGGCGCCAGGGTGAGGTTGTCGAGGATGGTGAGGTGCGGGAAGAGGTTGAACGACTGGAACACCATGCCGACCTCGCGGCGGATGGCGTCGATGTTCTTCACGTCGTTGGACAGTGTGACCCCGTGAACGACGATGTCACCCCGTTGATGCTCCTCCAGCCGGTTGATGCAGCGGATCAACGTCGACTTGCCGGAGCCCGACGGTCCGCAGATGACGATCTTCTCGCCTTCCTTCACGTCGAGGTTGATGTCGGTCAACACGTGGAACTGTCCGAACCACTTGTTGACGCCCTTGAGCTGGATTACCGATTCGACCTTCGAAAGATCGCGGGCGGTTGCGGCCATGATGTGCTCCCTCGCGGCGCCTAGCGCCGCGTACCCTTGTTGAGTTCGATCTCGAGGTACTTGCTGTACCGCGACATCGAGTAACAGAAGATGAAGTAGACGAAGGCGGCGAACAGGTAGACCTCGCCCGGGAAGCCCGCCCAGTTGGGATCGACCAGCGCCTGGTTGGCGGTGTTCAGGAAGTCGAAGATGCCGATGATCAGCACCAGCGACGTGTCCTTGAAGAAGCCGATGAAGGTGTTGATGAGCGGCGGGATCACCACCCGCAGCGCCTGCGGCAGGATGATCAGCAGCGTCTTCTGCGCATAGTTGAGGCCCATCGCGTCGGCGGCCTCGAACTGGCCCTTGGGTAGCGATTGCAGGCCGCCGCGGATCACCTCGGCGATGTAGGCGCCGGCGAACAGGATGACCGCGACCTGGGCGCGCAGGAACTTGTCGATGGTCGTGCCCGACGGCAGGAACAGCGGCAGCATGACCGAGGCCATGATCAGCAGGCTGATCAGCGGCACGCCGCGGATCAGTTCGATGAAGCCCACGCACAGGCCCTTGATCAGGGGCAGGTTGGAGCGCCGGCCCAGCGCCAGCAGGATGCCGTAGGGGAACGCGAAGGCCAGGCCATAGGTGGCCAGGATCAGCGTCACCGGGAGGCCGCCCCACAGGCTGGTCTCGACGTAGCTGAGCGGCGCGATGGCGATGCTCCACTTGGGCAGGATGCCCGCGATGCGCAGGACCAGGCCCACGGCACCGATGCCGATCAGCGCGTAGTAGGCCATCCGCTCCGACGGCGTCGCCAGCGCGCTGCGCAGCGCGAGTCCGATGCCGCCGCCCGCGAGGGCGACGAACAGGATGAGGCTGAGCGGAATATGGATCTGACCGAACATCAGGATGAAGGTGATGAACGATCCGACGCCCCAGATCACCAGCAGGCGCCAGTTCCACATGCGCCGGTCGGCGCTCAGCACCAGCATGGCCAGCATGGCGATGACGGCGAACAGCGGCCGCCAATGCTGTTCGTAGGGGAACGAGCCGAAGAAGATGTAGCGGAACTTCTCGCGGATCAGCGCCCAGCAGGCGCCCCCGCCGCGACATTCGCTGCCGGTAGAGGCGGTGAAGTTGGCGGTGAACAGCGCCCATTCGAGGAACCAGTTCAGGATCCAGACAACGCCCACGATCAGCACGACCGTGGTGATGCCGTTGCCCCAACTCGAGAACAGGTTCTTGCGGGCCCAGCCGATGATGCCGGTTTCGTCGACGGGAGGGGCGATCGGCTTGCGGTCGCCGTCGTGCATGGCGTCGGTCATGCTCAGCGCTCCCTCAGAGCGATGCGTTTATTGTACCAGTTCATGAACGCCGAGATCGACAGGCTGACCGAGAGGTAGGCGGCCATGATGATCAGGATGTTCTCGATCGCCTGGCCGGTCTGGTTGATCGTGACATTGATCGAGGCGACGAGGTCGGGATAGCCGATCGCGATGGCCAGCGAGCTGTTCTTGGTGATGTTGAGATACTGGCTGGTCATCGGCGGAACGATGACGCGCAGCGCCTGCGGCAGCAGCACCAGGCGCATCGACTGGCCGCGCGACAGGCCGAGCGCCGCCGCGGCTTCGCTCTGGCCCTTGTGCAGGGCCAGGATGCCGGAGCGGACGATTTCGGCGACGAAGGCCGAGGTGTAGAGCACGAGACCGACGAGCAGCGCGGTGAACTCGGGCTGGATGACGGTGCCGCCGGCGAAGTTGAAGCCCTTCAACTCCGGCCAGCTCATATGGTGCGGCGCGCCGCCGGCCAGCCAGACGAGGGCGGGGAGACCGATGAGGATGCCGAGGCCCGCGGAGATGATGGGGAATGGCTGTCCCGTGGTTTCCTGACGTTTCTTTCCCCAGCGGGCGAGCATCCAGGTGCCCACGATGCCGACCAGGAACGCGACGCCCATCCACTTGTGGATCGGGTCGGCCATCGGCACCGGGAAATAGACGCCGCGATTACTCAGGAACACGCTGTTCCACAGCAGCGAGATCGCCTGCCGTGGACCGGGGAACGCCTCGCTGATCAGCTTGTAGAAGAGGAACAGCCACAGAAGCAGCGGCACGTTCCGGAAGGCCTCCACATACCAGCCGCAGATCCGGCTGAGCAGCCAGTTGGGCGACAGCCGGCCGACGCCGATCATCGTGCCCAGAAGGGTGCTGAGGAGGATGCCGAGGACGGCAACGCGCAGGGTGTTGAGGATGCCGACCCAGATCGCGCGGGCGTAGGTACTGGCCGGCGAATACTCGATCATGGTGTCGCCGATCTCGAAGCCCGCTTCCCGCTCCAGATAGTGGAAGCCGCTGGCGATCTTCTGGCGCTGGAGATTCTCGATGGTGTTGCTGACCAGATACCAGGCGAGAAATCCGACGAGACCGACCACGACGATCTGGAAAACCCAGCCGCGAATGACCGGATCGTTCCACGGAGCCACCTTCACCCGTGGCGCAGAGCCGAGAGACTCGACTGCCATACGCTATTCCCCCTGCCCGATGCGGTTTGTCCGCGCGGGCCTTGATTGCCCGGTATTGCCCTCAGTGTAGGTGGGAATTGCCCCGGTGCAACCGGGCAAATCCCACCCTGTCTGTGCCCAACTTCCCGCTTCAACGAATCGGCGGTGCGTACTGAAGCCCCCCCTGGGTCCACAGCGCGTTCTGGCCGCGCGGAATCTTGAGCGGCGAGCCCATGCCGACGTTTCGATCGAAGCTCTCGCCGTAGTTCCCGACCTGCTTGACGATGTTGTAGACCCACTTCTCGTCGACCCCGAGCGCCTTGCCCATGCCCGGCGTGACGCCGAGGATGCGCTTGATGGCGGGATTGTCGC
>LSKJ01000780.1 GCA_001557035.1 Rhodospirillaceae bacterium CCH5-H10
CCGTCGTCGCCCCCGGCGCCGCCGGGCGGCACCGCCGTGCGGTCCCGCTGACATGCGGACCGACGGCACGCTCGCTCTCCTGGATCGCTGGGGCCGGGCCGCGCTTCCCGGCACGGTCCTGCTGTTCTTCGTGCTGCTGACCCTGGCCCCGCTGCGCGCGCCCTATCTTTCGGATGCCCTGCCGCTGCTGCCGGCGCTGGTGGTCTTCCAGTTCAGCCTGGCGACGCCCGAGCGGCTGCCGGGACCGCTGCTGCTGGCCCTGGGCGTCCTGCTCGACCTGCTGCTGGGAGGGCCGGGCGCCCCGGTCGGCATCAGCGCGCTGGGCTTCGTCCTGATCCGCGCCGCCGTCGTGGCCAACCGCCGCTACCTCGTGGGCGTTCCGTTCCTGTTCCAGTGGATCGGCTTCTGCATCGTCTGCTGGGGCTTCGTGGCGCTGGTCTGGGCCTTCACCACCCTCTGGACCTGGGCGGCCATCGATCCGGTACCCGCGATGCTGCAGTATGTGGTGGTGATCGTGATCTACCCGCTGCTGGCCCCGCTGCTCGCGCGCGTGCGCGCCCGCGACCCGCTGAACATCCCCGAACTGTCGCGCGGCGGCGCGCGGACGGGGGAGACGGCGCTATGAAGAATTTCCGCAAGGGCGACGGCGAACGCAGCGGGCTGTTCACGCGCCGTGCGCTGGTGCTCGGCGGCGCACAGGCGGTGCTGATGACGGCGCTCGCCGGCCGCCTCTACCAGCTTCAGGTGGTCGAGACCGACCGTTTCGCCACGATGGCCGAGGAGAACCGCATCAACATGCGGCTGCTGGCGCCGTCGCGCGGCCAGATCTTCGACCGCAGCGGCGTGCCTTTGGCGGTCAACCGCAACAATTTCCGCGCCATGGCGACGTCGGATCGCGGCCGCGGCGCCGACCTGCTGGTCGAGCGCCTCGACCAGATCTTCTCCCTGGGTGAGACGGAGAAGGTCCGCCTGCTGCGCGAGCTGCGCCGCAGCCGCAACGCCCAGCCCATCGTGGTGCGCGAGAATCTCGGCTGGGAAGAGGTGGCGCGGCTCGAATTCAACGCCCCCGACCTGCCCGGCGTGTTCATCGACCTCGGCCAGTCGCGCGACTATCCCGAGGGCGAGCTAATGAGCCACATCGTGGGCTACACGGGCCGCGTCGCCGACGAGGATCTCGCCGGCCGCGACGATCCGGTGCTGCAGCTCGCGACCATGCGGTTCGGCAAGAAGGGCGTCGAGCGCTCGCTCGAGGACAATCTGCGGGGCCGTGCCGGCGCCGTTCAGGTCGAGGTCAACGCCGTCGGTCGCGTCGTTCGCGAACTCGACCGGACGGAGGGTCAGCCCGGCGCCAACGCGCTGCTGACCATCGATCTCGACATCCAGCGCTTCGCCACGGAGAAGATGAAGGAGCACAAGAGCGGCTCCGTCGTCGTGCTCGACGTCGTCACCGGCGACGTGATCGCCATGGTCTCGACACCCGGCTTCGATCCCTCGACCTTCGCGCGGGGAATCACGCAGACCGAATGGCGCGACCTGCTCGACAATCCCGAGCGGCCCCTGCACAACAAGGCGATCGCGGGCGTCTATCCGCCGGGCTCGACCTACAAGATGGTGACGGCTCTCGCCGCCCTCGAGGCCAAGGTGATCGACCCGTGGACCCGGCTGCCGTGCCCCGGCTTCCTCGAACTCGGCAACATCAAGTTCCACTGCTGGCTGAAGGGCGGCCATGGCTCGACCAACGTCAGCGAAGCCATCGCCATGTCGTGCGACTGCTTCTTCTATGAAGCGGCGCGCCGGGCCGGCATTGACCGCGTGAGCGACATGGCCCAGCGGCTGGGCTTCGGCAAGGTGAGCGAGCTCGGCCTGCCGGGCGAGTCCGCTGCCAACCAGCCGACGCGGGCGTGGAAGCAGGAGAAGATCGGCAAGCCGTGGCAGCACGGCGACACGTTCAACCTCGGCATCGGCCAGGGCTATATGACCGCGACGCCGCTGCAGCTCGCCATCATGACGGCGCGCATCGCCAACGGCGGTTACGAGGTCCAGCCCAACCTGCTGCTGGCCAAGGCGACCCCGCGCGAGGAGCTGGTGCCGCCGGCGGTGCGCACCAAGCCGACGGCGCCCTCGCTGCGGCTCAACCCGCAGCATCTGGCGATCGTGCGCCAGGGCATGTCCGACGTCGTCAACAGCAGCCAGGGCACGGCCAATGCGCTGCGCGTCAAGCAGCCGGAGTTGACCTATGCCGGCAAGACCGGCACCGCCCAGGTCAAGCGCATCACCGAGCGCGAGCGTGAGATGGGCATCACCCAGGCCTCGCTGCCGTGGCACCTGCGCCATCACGCGCTGTTCGTCTGCTACGGCCCGGTCGACAATCCGCGCTATGCCTGCGCCGTGATCGTCGAGCATGGCCAGGCCGGCGGCGCCACCGCGGGTCCGATCGGCCGCGACGTGCTGGTCGAGACGATGAAGCGCGATCCGTCGCGTCGTACCGACCGCTTCAAGAAGATGGCGTCGCGATGACGCTCGCGGCGATGGGCAGCAGCCCGGCGCTCGACGCGCCGGCGCCGGTCGGTTTCGCCGAGAAGATCTGGCGCATCAACTGGGGCCTCGTGCTGGTGCTGACGGCGATCGCCGGCGTCGGCGTGCTGGCGCTCTATTCGGCGGCCGGTGGAAGATTCGAGCCGTGGGCGGCGCGTCATGCGGTGCGCTACGGCTCGGCCTTCATCCTGATGCTGGTGGTGGCCCTGATCCACCCCAAGGTCTGGCTGTCGCTGGCCTGGCCGATCTACATCGTGTCGGTGCTGATGCTGATCGCGGTCGACGTCATCGGCAAGATCGGCATGGGCGCCCAGCGCTGGCTGGTGATCGGCCCGATGCAGATCCAGCCGTCCGAGATCGCCAAGGTCGCCGTCATCCTGGTGATCGCGCGCTACTATCACGGCCTGCGGCGCGAGCAGGCCTCGCAGTTCGTCTACACCCTGCCGCCGCTGATGATGATCCTGGTGGTGGTCGGCCTGGTCATGGTCCAGCCCGATCTCGGCACCGCGATGATGGTGCTGATGGGCGGCGGCGCGCTCCTGTTCGTGGCGGGGGTGCGCATCTGGATGTTCCTGGCGGCCGGGGTAAGTGCCGTGGCCTGCCTGCCCATCGCCTGGTCGCTGATGCACGACTACCAGAAGAAGCGCGTGCTCACCTTCCTCGATCCCGACCGCGATCCGCTGGGCGCCGGCTACCACATCACCCAGTCGAAGATCGCCATCGGCTCGGGCGGCATGTTCGGCAAGGGATTCCTGAAGGGCACGCAATCCTCGCTGAACTTCCTGCCCGAGAAGCAGACCGATTTCATCTTCACGACCTTCGTCGAGGAATGGGGCATGGCCGGTGCGCTCGTCCTGCTAGGCCTGTTTGCCCTGGTGGTGGTCTGGGGCTTCTCCATCGCCTTCCGCAGCCAGCACCATTTCGGCCGCCTGCTGGCGCTGGGCGTCACGGCGATGCTGTTCCTCTACGTGTTCATCAACACCGCCATGGTGATGGGCATGCTGCCCGTGGTCGGCGTCCCGCTGCCGCTGGTCAGCAACGGCGGCACCGCGCTGCTGTCGGTCATGTTCGCCTGCGGACTGCTGATCGGGGTCAACGTCTACCGCGATGCGCAACTGCCGCGGACCCGGTAGGCGAGCCGGGAAAAATTCCTTCGAACGGGGCTATCGACAAGGCGGAACAGCCTTGCTATAGCCGCCGCCTTCCGGGCAATGACCCTGCTAGGCAGTGGGGGCGCATAGCTCAGTTGGTAGAGCAGCTGACTCTTAATCAGCTTGTCCCAGGTTCGAGCCCTGGTGCGCCCACCAATGCCCGCAAGCACTTACCCGATCGATCCACAGGAACATGAGCGGTACGGGTTGGACCCATCCAACTCGCACGGCTGCTGAGCGCTCTCAGAAGAGCGGCAGCGGCTTCGAGGCGACCTGCCGTGCCCGGGCCGGGCGAACGCCGAGGGCGCGCAGGATGGTGGCCGTGACGTCGGTCGCGTGGGTCTTGCGCGCCGCGCCCAGCGCGATGTTGCGCATGCCTTCCATGGTGGTGCCGATCACCAGGTCGAGCGCCGCGGCCTCGCTGTCGACGGTGAACTCGCCCGACTTCATGCCCTTGCGCAGCTCGGTCGCCACGAACCCCGTGATGGTCTTGCGGAACGCCGGATCGATCGAGGCGACGTCGAGGACCAGCAGCGCCCAGCTCGGGCTGTCCTTCGCGAGGCCCAGGTACCGGCGGCAGCCGGCGGCCATCTGCTCCGCCGCCGTCTCGAGCTGCGCGCGGCCCGGTGCGCTGCGGCTGCGGATGGTCTCGGCGATGTCCAGCGCGACCGCGCTCACGATATCGGCCTTGCTGCGGAAGTGATTGTAGACGGTGCCGATGGTGACGTCGGCCGCCGCCGCGATCTCGGGCAGGGCGGTCGCCGCGACGCCGCGCGCCGAGAACACCTGGATCGCCGCGGCCACGAGCTGACGGCGCGTGCGCTCGCGCTTGGAAAGCCGTTCGCCGGAACGTGCAGGCTGCAGGATGTCGGGAAGGCGTTCCATGTCGGCT
This sequence comes from Rhodospirillaceae bacterium CCH5-H10, assembly GCA_001557035.1. Classification (GTDB taxonomy): domain Bacteria; phylum Pseudomonadota; class Alphaproteobacteria; order Reyranellales; family Reyranellaceae; genus Reyranella. Next base: position 4,579 of record LSKJ01000780.1, read on the forward strand.
TTCAATTGCACTTGTCGTTCAATTTTATATGGGTCATACAATTTTGGCGGGGAGAGTTTTCGATACGGGTATTGTCATGACGCAGCGTAAACAATCCAGGCCCGACCCGGCGCGGCGCGCCTTCCTCACGGCGGCCTCCGGTGCCGCGCTCGCTTCGTTCTTTGTGCCATCTCTCGCCCGAAACGCGCGCGCCCAGACACCGGCGGCGCCCGCCATCGTTCCCGCGAGCAACCGGAACGCGCGGCCGAACATCCTGTTCGTCTTCACCGACCAGGAACGCTACCACGCGCAATGGCCGCAGGGCCTGTTCTTGCCCGGGCATGAGCGCTTGCAGAAGCGGGGAGTGACGTTCACGAACCACCAGTGTCCCGCGACGATGTGCACCTCGTCGCGCTCGGTCATGATGACGGGCCTGCAGACTCCCGACAATGGCATGTTCGAGAATCTCGACGTGCCGTGGATGGGGGATCTGCCGCTCGCCCATCCCACGCTCGGCCATCTGCTGCGCAAGGCGGGCTACTACACCGCCTACAAGGGCAAGTGGCATCTCAGCAGGGCGACCGACACGCGCGAGATCGGCTCGTTCATGACGGCCGAGATGGAGAAGTACGGCTTCGCCGACAACTTCTCGCCCGGTGACCTGATCGGCCACACGCTGGGCGGTTACGGCTTCGACCACCTGACCGCCGGCAGCGCCATCAACTGGCTGCGCACGTCCGGGCGGCCGCTGTCGGACGAGGGCAAGCCGTGGTGCATGACGGTGAGCTTCGTCAATCCGCACGACGTCATGTACTTCAACACCGACGCGCCGGGCGAAAGCGTGCAGGACACCGGCAGGCTGCGCCTGCATGCGGCCCGCGCGCCCGAACATGCGCTGTACAAGTCCACCTGGGACATCCCCGTGCCGGCCACCTTGCGCCAGCCGTTCGACGCGCCCGGCCGGCCGCCGGCGCATCGCGAGTTCGACCGGATCTGGGACTACATCCTGGGCAACGTGCCGCTCGAGGACGCGCGCTGGAAGCGCTTCAACGACTACTACATCAACTGCATCCGCAACGTGGATCGCTCGATGGAGGCCCTGTTCATCGAACTGGAGTCGCTGGGGCTCGCCGACAACACCATCATCGTCTTCACGGCCGACCACGGCGAGATGGCCGGGGCGCACGGCCTGCGGGGCAAGGGGCCCTTCGCCTACCGCGAGACCAATCACCTGCCGTTCCTGGTCGTCCATCCCGACGTGAAGGGCGGGCAGCAGAGTCGCTCCCTGTCGAGCCATATCGACATCGTGCCGACGCTGCTGTCGATGGCCGGCGTGAAGAAGGACCAGGCCAGCGAATTCGCCGGGCGCGAACTGCCGGGGCGGGACCTCTCTGCCGTGCTCGCCAATCCCGGCAGCCAGCCGCTCGACGCGGTCCGGTCCGCGACCCTGTTCACCTACAGCGGGCTGGCCAGCAACGACGCCTCCGTGTTCGACTTCGCCGCCAGGGCCTTCCTCGCCGGCAAGGACCCGAAGGAGGAGGCGAAGCGTCAGGGCTTCAAGCCCGATCTCCGCAAGCGCGGCCATGTCCGGTCGGCCTTCGACGGCCGCCATCGCTTCACGCGCTACTTCTCGCCGCTCGACCACAACAGCCCCAGGACGCTCGACGACCTGTTCAGGTGGAACGACGTCGAACTGTTCGATCTGTCCAGCGATCCGTCGGAGGCCAACAACCTGGCGGTCGACCGCAAGTCCAACGCCGAGCTGCTGGTCGCCATGAACGGCAAGCTCGAGGCGATCATCAAGGCCGAGATAGGCAAGGATGACGGGCGCGAGCTCCCCAACCTGCCGGGCGTGGACTGGGGACTCGACAAGATCGACCTCTAGGGTTCTTCAAGTCGCATTGACCCACTCACCTCATCCTGAGGAGGCGCCCAGCGCCGTCTCGAAGGATGGGCAACGAGCGCGGTGCGTGTTCCCACCCTTCGAGACGCGGCTCTTGGCCGCTCCTCAGGGTGAGGCCGGTGCTGGACCGCTCGCCTCGATTCAATCTCGCCGATAAGCGCTCCAGGCCGGGCTTCCGGCGGCTCTTGATCTGGCGCAATGTCGCGACGGCATTGCGTGATCATATGTCTCCGTTCGCCAGGGAGAGTCTCGTGCGTGCGATTCGGATGATGACGAGAGCCGTGGCGACGCTCTATCGCCCGGGCATCGGTCGGTCATGATGCCGGCGTCCGCCGGCCTCACGGAGCAGGAGGCCGCGCGGCGCCTCGCGGCCGACGGGCCGAACGAGCTTCCGGCCGCCGGTCCGCGCCGCTTCTGGCAGATCGCCCTTGAGATACTGCGCGAGCCGATGTTCGGCCTGTTGCTGGCGGGCGGGGCGGTCTACGCCGCCCTCGGCGACCTGGTGAGCGGAATGGTGCTGCTCGCCTTCGCCTCCTTGTCGGTGTCGATCTCGATCGTGCAGGAGATCCGCAGCGAGAAGGTTCTCGACGCCCTGCGCGCGATGACGAGCCCGCGCGCCCTGGTGATCCGGGACGGCCGGTCCCGGCGCATACCGGGGCGGGAGGTCGTCCGCGGCGATGTCGTGCTGGTCGCCGAGGGTAACCGCATCCCGGCCGATGGCGTGCTGCTGGAAGCGCGCGAGTTGCTGGTCGACGAGTCCATGCTGACGGGCGAATCGGTCGCCGTGGGCAAGCGCGCCCGCGGCTCCGACGACGAGGGCGCGAACGTGCGGCCCGGCGGCGAGAATATCCCCGCCGTCTTCTCGGGCTCGCTGGTCGTGCGCGGAACCGGCGTCGTTCTCATCCACGCCACCGGCGCGGCGACCGAGATCGGTCGGATCGGCAAGTCGCTGGCCTCGATCGATGCCGCCACGCCGCGCCTGTCGCTGGAGACGCGGCGGCTGGTGAGGCTGTTCGCCGTGGGTGGGCTGCTGGCGAGCGTGGCCGTCATCGTGACCTACGGGCTGTTGCGCGGCTCGTGGCTCGATGCGGCGCTGGCCGGCATCGCGGTGGGCATGGCCATGTTGCCGGAGGAGTTTCCTCTCGTGCTCGCGGTCTTCATGACCATGGGCGCCTGGCGAATCTCGCAGGCCCGCGTGCTGACGCGCCGGGCCACCGCCATCGAGACGCTGGGGGCCGCCACGGTCCTGTGCACCGACAAGACCGGCACCCTCACGCGCAACCAGATGACGGTCGCGGCGTGCGTTGCCGCGGACGGGTCGGACCGCGCGCAGCTCCTGCGATGGGCCGAACTGGCCTGCGTGCCGGAGGCCTTCGACCCGATGGACCGCGCCATCGCGCAGGCCGCGTCCGTTGGCACGGAGGGTCGCTCTTTCGTGCGCGGCTATGCCCTGTCGGCCGACCTGCTGGCGGTGACTCAGGTCTGGCGGGTGCCCGGTGAAGCGCGGCTCGTGGTGGCAGCCAAGGGCGCACCGGAGGCGATCATCGACCTGTGCCGGCTTGCGCCGGAGGAGGCTCGGGCGGTTCGTGACACGGTCGAGGCACTCGGTACGCGCGGCGTGCGTGTCCTCGGGGTCGCTCACGGCGTATCCGGCGAGGGCGCGCTGCCCGACTCGCCGCGTGGCTACACGTTCCAATGGGCCGGCCTCGTGGGGCTCGCCGATCCGCTTCGGCCGGAAGTGCCAGGCGCCATCGCCGAGTGCCTCGCCGCGGGCATCCGCGTCGTGATGATCACCGGCGATCACCCGACCACGGCCCAGGCGATTGCGCGAGAGGCCGGGCTTCCGGCGGACACGGTGGTGACTGGTCGGGAACTGTCCGATCTTTCCGACGCCGGGTTGCGGGAACGAGTCGCCAGCGTCGGCGTGTTTGCGCGCATCCTGCCGGAGCAGAAGCTGCGCATCGTCGAGGCGCTGCAGGCGAGGGGCGAGGTCGTGGCGATGACCGGCGACGGCGTCAACGACGCACCGAGTCTCAAGCGCGCCGACATCGGCATCGCCATGGGCGGGCGCGGCACCGACGTGGCACGCGAGGCTTCGTCGATCGTCCTGCTCGACGACGATTTCGGCTCGGTCGTACGGACCGTGCGGCTGGGCCGCCGCATCTACGACAATCTGCGCAAGGCCATGGCCTACATCGTGGCCGTCCATGTGCCGATCGCGGGCATCGCGCTGCTGCCACTCCTGACGGGGCTGCCGCTCATCCTGCTGCCCGTGCACATCGCCTTCCTAGAGATGATCATCGATCCGGCCTGCTCGGTCGCCTTCGAGGCCGAGCACGAGGAGCCCGACGTCATGACCCGGCCGCCGCGCGCGCCCGATGCCCGGCTGTTCTCGGTATCGATGCTTGCCGGAAGCGTCCTGCAGGGCGTTGCCGCGCTGTCGGTAACTGCAGCCGTCTACCTGCTTGCCGTCCAGCGCGGAATGCCGGAGGAAGAAGTCCGCACGCTCACCTTCTTCACCCTGGTGCTTTCCAATCTCGGATTGATCGTCGCGAACCGCTCCTTTAGCGGACAGCCCTTCGATTTCCTGGCCGGCGGTAATCGGGTGCTGCTCGGCATTCAGGTGCTCACGATCGCGTTCCTGGCCGCCACCGTGACCGTGCCGCCGGTCCGGCGCCTGTTCGGCTTCGGGCCGATGCACCTGCACGACGTGGCCATGGTCGCGCTGGCCTGTGTCCTGCTGGGACTGACGCTCGCCCTGCTGCGCAGGGCAGGACGGAGCTGGGGCCGGCGCTGAACGCCGGCGACTTTCCCCCGCCGAGGCTTGCTACACTGGGGCGCTTCCGGAGTTCAGCCATGCGTCCTGCCGCCTTCGTGCCCGTCCTTTGCCTCATGCTCGCGTGCTTCGGCGTGCAGGCGCAGCCCAGGGCGCCGGATTTCTTCGCTTTCGTCCTGTTCGGCGAGGGAAGCGACGGCCAGCCCCTGCCGATGGTTCGCAGCGTTGCCGAAGGCGCCACGGCCTGTCCGGTCCTGCGCACGTCGGCGGGCGGGGGATCGACGACGATGAGTCCGCGCCGGCGTCCGACGGGCGGTCACTTCGACGCGGTGATGGTTTGCGAGGCCCGCTATCCGGTCGGCGAGGCGGCCAGCGTCTTCCTCGGCGACCGGCGTATCGACCTGCCGACCGTTTCACTCGCCACGCCGCGCCGCGTGGTGCTGATCGGCGACAGCGGCTGCCGCGGCGAGACGCTGGCCAAGCCGCAATATTGCGGCGGCGACGGCTTCGCGAAGGTCTGGCCGTTCGGCATCCTGTCGGAGGAGGAGGCACACAAGCGTCCCGATCTGATCGTGCATGTCGGCGACTACAATTATCGCGGCACCGAGCGTGGCCTCGTGCTTCCCACGAGCCTCACCGGCTATGCCGCGCCACTCAAGGTGAGCGTTTACGACACGGGCGATCTCGACGACGAAGACGAACCCGACTTGCCGATCGGCGCCGCCTACTGGAGCCAGAACATCGAGGGCAGTCCGAATCCGGACCGGTGGACCAACTGGCGCGACGATTTCTTCCGGCCGGCTGCCCGGCTGCTGGTCGCCGCGCCGTGGCTCTTCAGCCGCGGCAACCACGAACTCTGCAGCCGTGGCGGTCCCGGCTGGTTCTATCTGCTGGATGTGAATTCACCCCTGCTCGGTCCCGGCCGCCAGCAGAAGGAGTGTCCGCCGCAGCTGCCGGCCGACTGGCGGCCCGGTGCATGGCCCAAGCCGCCCGCGCTGCCCTTCGCCGGCCAGCCGTTCCCGATCGTGTCCGACGCGCCGTTTCGGCTGAAGCTCGGCAGGCTCAACATCATCGCCGTCGATTCGGCCAATGCCGCCGATGCCGTGCTCTACAATCTCGAGACCTACCTCACGCAGTATCGCGAGGTGGCGAGGATGCTGGCCGATGATCCGACGCCGACGTGGCTGGTGACGCACCGGCCCGTCTGGGCCGTGGTCAGGCGCGACAAAGGCGGGCCGATCGGACTCACGCCCTATGGCTTCATCAACGAGACGCAGCGCGAAGCGATCCATCGTGTGTTTCGCGGAAGCCTGCCGCGTCACGTCACGGCCGTCATCGCCGGACACATGCACCGGTTCCAGGCGATCGGCTTCGACGGGCCGCACCCGCCGCATCTTGCCGTCGGTACCGGCGGCATGGAACTGTCGCATGTGCAACCGCCGCCCTCGCCGGAGAACCCCAAAGCGCCGGTCCGCGTCGATGGCTTGGACAGGGGCCCGGCCTATGTCGTGGGGCTGCGCGACTTCGCGGCGATGATCGTGCGGCCCGTCGAGGACGGGACCTGGAGCAGCGTGCTCTACGGCATCGAGGGCGAGACGCTGGCGATCTGCGATTCGCGCTGGCCGGGGCCGGGGCGGCAGCGCTCGATTTGCGAACTGAAGTGATGCCTGCGCGCAGTCCGTCGATCGCTCACGCCCGGCCGGCGGCGACCTCGCGCTGATAGAAGAGCAGGTCGAGTTCCGGCGTCTCCTGGCCGAGGCTGGTCAGGATCATGTGCGCCTGGCCGCGGTGATGGGTCTGATGGTTGAACCAATGGTTCAGGGCCGGCATCAGCTCCTGCACGAATTCGTCCGGCGTCGAGACGCGGCGGTAGCGGATGACGCCCGCAAGCCGTGCCTCGTCGAGACTGTCGATCCACGCGACGATGCGGCGATCTTCGGCTTCGCGCGCCGTGCGCAGACCGGCGAAATCCTCGTGCAGGATCGCGTCGAGACGTTCCGGTGCATCGCCCGCGCCGGTGAAGCGTTTCATCCAGATGCGATCGGTCGCGAGCAGATGATTGAGGGTGCCATGCATCGACTTGAAGAAGGCGCCCCGGTCGGCGCGATACGCCGGATCGCCGAGCCGGGCGGCCGCGTCGTAGAGCCGGCGATTAGCCCAGGCATTGTAGCCCGCGAAGGTGACATAATGCTTCTTCATGCCGTCATCCTGCACCGCGGCCTTGCGGTTTCAAGATTGATTGGCAGGGTCAACCTGTCGGCCCCTGGATTGTCCGGAGTAAGCAGATGACGAGACGAATCGGCATCCTGACCAGCGGCGGCGATTGCGCCGGTCTCAACGCCACCATCCGGGCCGTCGCGTTGCGCGCGCATCATGGCCACGGCTGGACGACCGTCGGCGTGCGTTACGGCACGCTCGGCCTGCTGGAGCGACCGGTGGAGGCGGTGCCGCTCGATCCCGACCGGCTGGGCGCGGCGCTGGCGCGGCAGGGTGGTACGTTCCTCGGCAGCACCAATCGCGGCGATCCCTTCGCCTTCCCGATGCCCGACGGCAGCCGCAAGGACCGCTCCGGCGAGATGATCGAGGGGCTGAAGCAGCTCGGCCTCGAGGGGCTGATCGGCGTCGGCGGCGACGGTAGCCTCGCAATCCTGCGCAAGCTGCTGGCGCCCTCGGGCATTCCCTTCGTCGGCATCCCCAAGACCATCGACAACGATGTCGGCCAGACCGAACGCGCCGTGGGCTATTCCACCGCCGTCGCGATCGCGACCGAGGCGCTCGACCGGCTGCAGCCGACCGGCACCAGTCACGAGCGCACCATGGTCCTCGAGGTGATGGGTCGCGACGCCGGCCATATCGCCATCGCGTCGGCGATCGCCGGCGGCGCCGACGTCGTGCTCATCCCCGAAATCCACTGGAGGCTGGAGAACGTGGTTGCGCATATCGCGCGGCTGCGCGCCGTGGGCCGCACCTCGGCCTTGGTCGTGGTGGCGGAAGCGGCCGGTCAGTCGGACGAGGCCGCCGATCCTTCAGCCGATGCGCCCGACCATGGCGTCGGCGACTGGCTGGCCAAGCGGCTGGCCCGCGCGACCGGTGCGGAAGCCCGCGCCACGGTGCTGGGCCATGTCCAGCGCGGCGCCATGCCGACTGCCGAGGATCGACTGCTTGCCTCCGCGCTGGGGGTCCGCGCCGTCGACCTCCTCGCCGAGGGCAAGGGCGACCACATGGTGGCGTGGTGGAACCGGCAGGTGATCGACGTGCCGCTGTCGAAGGTCGTCGGCCGGTCGAGGACGGTCGACCCCGACGGCACGCTGATCCGCACGGCGCGGGCGCTGGGGATCTGCCTGGGTGACGCGGGTTAGAATTGTCGTCCTGAGCGAAGCGAAGGACCTGACGGAACGACCAGAGCACACCGGAGCAAACGCTAGATCCTTCGCTGCGCTCAGGATGACAAGAGCTACGTAGCCAGATCGCTTCGCGACAACCAGAAGACCTCGCCTTCGCTGAGTTCGGTGTCGAGCCACAGGAAGGGGAGCTTGGGGTAGGCGGCTTCGAGCGGGGCGCGGCCGCGGCCGATCTCGCAGACGAGGCCGCCGCTCTTGGTCAGGTGCTTGGGCGCCTCGGCCAGGATGCGATGCACCAGGTCGAGTCCGTCGTCGCCCGCCGCCAGCGCCATCCGCGGCTCGTGCCGGAACTCGGGCGGCAGCTTGGCCATGCCGCCGGCATCGACATAGGGCGGATTGCTGATGATCAGGTCGTAGCGCTGGCCCTGCAGCGGCTTGAAGAGATCGCCGCGATGCACGGTGATGCGGTCGCCCAGCCGGTGCGTCGCGACGTTGCGCCGGGCGAGCGCCAGCGCGCCGGCCGACAGGTCGACTGCATCGACCCTGGCGCGCGGGAAGGCCAGCGCCGCCAGGATGGCGAGGCAGCCCGAGCCGCAGCAGAGATCGAGGATGCGACGCGGCCGGGCGGTCGGCAACGCACCGCCCGCGAGAAGGTCGCCGATGAAGGAACGCGGGATCAGCGCGCGCCGGTCGATGTGGAAACGCACGCCCTGCATGTAGGCGGCTTCCAGCAGGTAGGGCGCCGGCATGCGCAGCGACACCCGCGCTTCGATCAATGTGATCAGGCGTGCCTTCTCTGCCGGCGTCGGCACGAGGTCCAACCACGGGTCGATCCGGTTGATCGGAAGCCGCAGTGCCTCCAGCACCATGAAGGCCGCCTCGTCGACGGCGTTGGTGGTGCCATGACCATAGGCCAGCCTCGCGGCGCGGAATCGCGCGACCGCGAACTTGAAGAAATCGCCCAGGGTGACGAGAGAGGGTTTGGTCGGTCGCGTCATGCGGGCCTACATTACCGGATATGAATCGCCGCGCGCTTCTTTTCGCCGGTCTTGCCGTCGCAGTCGCGGCGCCCGCGCCAGCCCGCGCCGCTCCGGCGGAGATCAGGGTCATCCTGGTCGGCGGCCCCGATTGCCCGCCCTGCGTACGCTGGAAGCGCGAATACCTCGAAGCCTGGGTCGCGTCGCCGGAGTTCCGACAGGTCATCTGGGAGGAGGTCGAGGCGGCCCGCTTCCGCGAGGCCTATCAGGAGCAGTACTGGCCGGGCGACCTGGCGCCGATCCTGAAGCAGATCCCGCGCCGGAGCGGTGCGCCGCGCTTCCTGATCGTGCAGGCCGGCCGGCTGGTGTCGAACCATCTCGGCGTCAGAAAATGGGCCAACACGCTCGACGATCTCCGCAAACTTCTGGGATAGCAACATGGCAGGCGCTCTCGACGGTCTGGTCGTCCTCGACCTCACCACCCATCTCTCCGGCCCGTTCTGCGGCATGCAGCTCGCCGACATGGGTGCCGACGTCATCAAGATCGAGAGTCCCCAGGGCGATTCGATGCGCGGCGCGCCGCCCTTCCTGGGAGGTGAGTCCGCGCCGTTCATGCTTTGGAACAGGAACAAGCGCGGCCTGAAGCTCGACCTCAAGAACGAGGACGACCTCAAGGTCTTCTGGGAACTCGTCGACGGCGCCGACGTGGTGCTGGAGAACTTCAGACCCGGCGTGATGAAGCGGCTGGGGCTTGGCTGGGAGGCGTTGCACGCGCGCAACAAGCGGCTGGTGCTGGGCTCGATCTCGGGCTTCGGCCAGACCGGTCCCTATGCCGGGCGCGGCGGCTTCGACCTGATCATCCAGGCGATGTCCGGCCTGATGTCGGTGACCGGCCCCAAGGATGGCCCGCCCTACCGCATTCCGTTGGCCATCTCCGATGTCGGCGCAGGGCTCTACCTCACCATCGGCGTGCTGAGCGCGCTGCAGGCGCGGCACAAGACCGGCGAGGGGCAGTGGGTCGAGACTTCGCTGCTCGAAGCCACCGTGTCGCTGGGCGTGTACGAGGCAGCCAACTACTTCGCCAATGGAATCCGGCCGGAGAAGCTCGGCCAGGGCCATCGCGGCTCCTCGCCCTACCAGGTTTTCCAGACCGCCGACGGCTGGCTGACCATCGGCGGGGCGCAGCAGAATTTCTTCCGCAAGCTCTGCGCCATGATCGGCAAGCCGGAACTCGCCGACGATCCGCGCTTCAAGGCCAATGCCGACCGGGTCAGGAACAACGAGCAGATCGTCGCCATCCTGCAGGCCGAGATCGCCAAGCGCACGACCGACGACTGGATGGCGGCGCTGGAGAAGGAAGGCATTCCGGCCGGCCCGGTGCTGCATCACGACGAGGTCTTCGCCGATCCCCAGATCCTGGCGCGCGGCATGGTGGCCGAGGTCGAGCATGCCAGGGCGGGCCGGCAGAAGACGCTGGGCGTGCCGCTCAAGCTCTCGGCGACGCCGGGTGGCGTCCGCCGGCCGGCGCCGACGCTGGGGCAGCACGATGCGGAGATCCGCGGCAGGCGCTGATCCCGGAAGAGAAAGCGGCGCGACCCGAAGGTCGCGCCGTCTGGCAGCTTTCAGAATCGCGAGCGCTGGTACTTGTCGGGAACGCCGTCGCCGTTCCTGTCGCGGTCGTAGCGGTTCGGGATGCCATCCCGGTCGCTGTCCCTCATCGATCGGTTGTACGACCGCTGGGGCGAGACCGGGACCGGCACGTAGCGGGTCTGGGTGACCACCTGCGGCCGGGGCGGCGGTGGCGTGTAGTAGGAGTAGCTCGGGGCTGGCCGGTAGTAGCTCGGCTGGCTCGCATAGTTGTTGGAGTAGCCGGAGTAACCATAGTTCGACGAGCCGTAGCCCGGACTGTAGCCGTAGGTGGTCGGATAGCCCGACTGTTCGACACATCCCGCCGTCACCATCACAAGGCCCGCGGCGGCGAGCCAACTGACGCAGCGCATTCTTTCCCTCCACCGGGAAGTCCGCCGTTCGCGAGCGGCACGTTCCCATGAGAAGAGATTCGCGGGCGACGGTGTCGCCGCGCAGGCGCAATAGAGATTTGTTGAAGGCGGGCGGTGATCGACTGGTGACCGGAGAATCAAAACCGGCTCCCGAAGGAATTCGGGAGCCGGTCGATCGTGTCGGGTGGAGGTTCAGCTAGCGCTGGAAGGCGTCCGGAATATGGTCGCCGTTGGCGTCGATGTCGCGACGGTTGGGAACGCCGTCACGGTCATAGTCGCCATTCGGTCCGCGACGGCCCTGATAGCCGTAGCGGGCGTTGGTGTTCTGCGCGTAGTAGCCGCTGCTGTAGGCCGGACGGCTGTTGTAATAGCCGTTGCTGTTCTGGGCGTAGTACCCGTTGTTGTAGACGGGGCGGGTGTTGTAGCCGCTGTTGTAGGCATACGAGTTGTCGTAGCCGGTCTGGGTACAGGCGGCCGTCGCGGCCAGAAGGCCCGCCGCCATCACGAACTTCAGCTTGTTCATCGCTACCTCCGTTTGGGGTCGAACCCTGTCTTGCGACGGGGACACGCCCACTAGAACGAGGTACGTCGCCCGAAGTGGCATCGCGCGGGCGAAAAGATGAAGTTCTGTAAAGACCGCCCGTCCGGCAACCGATGGAGGCTGCCGGACGTTGGTGCCCTCTTTCCGACTACAGCGCGCCCGGCGCCGGGCCGCGCGCCACCTTGGCGTTGAGCTTCGGCGGATGGGTGACGATCGACTTCAGCGCCGGCACCGGCTTGCGCAGCTTCCCGATGTTGGGCAGCGGCCGCGCGAGGACCGGGTTGGTCTTGAACGCCTGTTCCATAGCGTGGGCGGCGCCCAGCACTTCGCCGTCGCCGCGGAAGCGGCCGATGACCTGCAGGCCGAACGGCATCTTCTGGCTGTCGACGCCGCAGGGCAGCGAGACGGCGGGATTGGAGGTCAGGGTGACGAAGTACTTGGTCGCCATCCAGTGGTAGTAGGTGCCGAGCTTCTTGCCATCCATCTCGTCGATGTAGAGCTGCTTCCAGGGGAAGGGCGAGAAGCCGACGGTCGGGCCGATCACCAGGTCGTATTCCTTGTAGATCTCCTGGAAGGCCCGGAAGATGCGGGTCTGCTCGCCGTGCGCCCAGGCGAAGTCGGCCAGGGTGAGCTTCGCGCCCAGCTCATAGTTTGCGATGATGTTCGGGCCCAGCATCTTGCGATTGTTGGTGTAGGCGTCCTGGTAGCGCGACAGGAAGCTCACCGCGCGGATCACGTCGAAGCAGCGGTCGGCGCCGCCGTAATCCACGTCCACCTTGTCGAGGCTGCGGAACATCGGCTTCATCGCCTTGATCTTCTCGCGGAAGGTCTGGCGGATCGACTTGTCGACCGGCGCGCCGCCGAAATCCTCGGTGTAGGCGACGCGGAGGCTGCCGAGGTCGACCGGCCACGGCTCGGCATAGGCTTCCGGCTCCAGCGGGAAGCTGAGCGGATCGCTGTCGTGCTGGCCAACCTGTGTCGCGAACAGCAGGCAGACGTCGGCGACGTTGCGGCCCATCGGACCCAGCACCGAGATCGGCGTCCAGCCCATGGCGCGGCGCTCGACCGCGACCATGCCGGGCGAGGGGCGGAAGCCAACGATGCCGCAGAAGGCCGCCGGGTTGCGCAGGCTGCCGCCGGTGTCGGAGCCGGTGCAGACCGGGAGCATGTCGGTTGCCAGAGCCGCCGCCGAGCCGCCGGACGAGCCGCCGGCGTTCAGCATGGGGTTGAAGGGATTGCCGGTGGCGCCCCAGACCGGGTTGCGGCTGTTCGAGCCCGCGCCGAACTCCGGCACGTTGGTCTTGCCGACGATGACGGCGCCGGCGGCGCGCACGCGGCCCACCATGACGTTGTCGTAGGCCGGCACGTAGTCGCGATAGAGCGGCGAGCCATAGGTGGTGAGAAGGTCCTTGGTCTCCTCGAGATCCTTGATGCCGGTCGGCAGGCCGTGCAGCAGCGGCAGGTCGTCCCCACGGCGCACCGCGGCCTCGGCGGCCTTGGCTTCCTTGCGCGCGCGGTCGACGCACATCGCGGTCACGGCGTTGACGGCGGGGTTCACCTCCTCGATGCGCTCGAGGCAGGCATCGAGCAGCTCGACCGGTGAAATCTCCTTGGTGCCGATGCGGCGGCGCATCTCGACCGACGACAGCGAGACCAGCTCGTTCTTGGACATCATTTCCCCTTTTTCAGAAACGCTTCAGTTCACTGGATGAAAGTCAGGGCCGGTGCAACTCGACCGGCGTGCGGGTGACGGTGCGGCGGCCGTTCTTGTAGGCGGCGAGCACGGGCGCGATGGTCCTGAGCGCCATGACCGCATCCGGCGCGTCGAGCACGACGAGGTCCGCGGGACCGCCGACGGCGATGCCGTAATCGTCCTTGCGCATCAGCTTTGCGGCCGAGGAGGTCGTCATGTCCCACAGCGCCTTCACCTCGTCGTCGTTGGCGCGCTGGGTGACGATGGCGTGCATGTTGACCTGGCGCAGCAGCTGGCCGTCGCCGAACGGCGTGAACGGATTGAGGATGTTGTTGGAGGCGACCGAGCAGGTGACGCCGCGCTCGGTGAGGAAATTCAGGTCGAGGACGTTGCGCGGCACGTTGTGGTCGGTGTGCCGCCCGCCGAGATAGAGATCGGTGGCGGTCAGCACCGTCGCGGCGACGCCGGTATCGGCCATGCGCCGGGCGACCTTGTCGAGATCCTTGAACGGCATGGTCGCGAGCTTGCCGACATGGCCGACGGCGACCCGGCCGCCCCATTTGTATTTCTCGGCGAGATCGCAGACCAGCAGCGTGTCGAGATGCTCGGCGGTCGGACCGCTGTCGACATGCATGTCGATGTCGGCATCGAATTCGCGCGCCAGTTCGAAGACGCGATGGATCTGGGCCGCGCTGTCGCTGTCGTAGCTCGGCGCCGCGCCGACGACCCTCGCGCCGTTCTTCAAAGCCTCGACCATCAGCTCGTCGGTACCCGGATTGTTGGTCAGGCCTTCCTGCGGCATGACGCAGAGCTCGATGTCGATCGCCCACTTGTACTTGTCGACCAGGGCCTTCACGCCCTCGAAGCCGCGCATCCCGATCTTGGGATCGACCTCGCAATGGGGCCGCATGCGGGTGGCGCCGTGGCTGATGCACTTCTCGATGGTGGCCGAGGCACGCTCGATCACGTCCTCGACGGTCATCGTGTGCTTCACGGCCGACACGCGCTCCATCGCGAGGTGCGGCATGCGCCTGGTATTGTGCTCGCAGCGACCCAGGATGCAGGCCTTGTCGAGATGGATGTGGGTGTCGACGAAGCCCGAACAGACCAGCCGGCCATGACCCTTGTATTCTTCCCGGGCGCTGCCGCCGAGCTTCGGGGCGATGACGGCGATGCGGCCCTGGCTTACACCGATATCGGTGGTCGGTTGATCGGGAGCGCTGTCGGCGAGCCGCACGTCGCGCAGGACAAGGTCGAAATCCATCATCACTCCAGTTGCCGGCGGCGGCCGGCACGCATGTTGCACCATGCCGTCGGCCAATAACAGTCCGACGGCCCCGGAGGCTCAGCAAGAACCATGCTTTCCCGACGTCATCTCCTGCTCGCCGGCACCGCCGCCGCCCTGTCTCCGAGCCTGGCCGCTGGCCAGACCGCGGCTCCTGCGCCGTGGCCGACCAAGCCGATCCGCTGGATCGTGAACTTCCCGCCCGCGGGCGCGGCCGACATCATGTCGCGAGCGCTGGCGGAATATTTCGGCACGAAGCTCGGCCAGCCGATCGTCGTCGAGAACAAGCCCGGCGCCGGCGGCATGCTGGGCGCCGACATCGTCGCCAAGGCGCGCGGCGATGCCCACATCGTGATGATCTCCAGCGCGGCCTCGCACGGGATCGGACCCGTTCTCTACAAGGACGTGCCCTACGATCCGCTGGCCGACTTCACGCACATCCATCTGGTCGGCACCTTCCCGACCGTGCTGGCCGTCAACGGCACCTCGCCCATCACCTCGGCGAAGGAGCTGATCGACATGGCGCGCGCCAAGCCGGGCGAGATCACCTACGGCTCGGGCGGCAACGGCACGATGAACCACCTGGTCGGCCAGTTGCTCGCGCTCTCGACCAAGACGCAGCTCACGCACATTCCCTATCGCGGCTCGGCACCAGCGATGAACGACCTGATGGGTGGCCAGATCACCGCGCTGATGGAGAGTCTGCCGACGGCGACGGGATATTTCACCTCCGGGCGCATAAAGCCGCTGGCGGTGAGTGAGGATCGGCGCGCGCCGACCCTGCCGGACGTGCCGACCTTTCGCGAGGCGGGATTTCCCGACGTCGTGGCGACGAACTGGTTCGGCTTCTCCGCGCCGGCCGGCATCCCGCC
Organism: Rhodospirillaceae bacterium CCH5-H10; assembly: GCA_001557035.1. Taxonomy (GTDB): domain Bacteria; phylum Pseudomonadota; class Alphaproteobacteria; order Reyranellales; family Reyranellaceae; genus Reyranella. The sequence goes on from LSKJ01000780.1 coordinate 19,946, forward strand.
CGAAATCGCCAAGCGATGGGAGGTGGAAATCGCCGCGGCCTTGCAAAGCGCGGAGATCAAGGAGCGTTTCGACAAGCTCGGCATCCGTCCCGGCACGCTGGGATCGCAGGGCTTCACCGCGTTGATCGCCAAGGAGCTGCCGCGGTGGCGCGAGGTGATCAGGGAAGGAAATATCCGCGCAGACTAATTGCCTGAGGCGCCGCTTCCGGCACAATGCGCGCCGGAGGAAATCAAATGGTGCATCCGCTTCGCGACAAGGCGGCGGTGAGCGGCATTGGCGAGACCGCGTACACGCGCGGCACGTCCAAGAGCGGGCTCGCGCTGCAACTGGAGGCCAGTCTCAAGGCACTCGACGATGCCGGCATCGATCCGCGCGATGTCGATGGGGTCATTCCCTATTTTCCGGGCGGCGCCATCGCCGAGGACTTCATCGCCAATCTCGGCCTGAAGGATCTCACGCTTTCGGCCTTCATCCCGATGGGCGGCGCCACCTGCGTGGCCGCCATCCAGATGGCGGCGATGGCGGTGACGACCGGCGTCTGCAAACACGTGCTGATCTCGGTCGGTCGTACGGGCTATTCCGGCCAGCGCGTCTCGACGCGCTTGCAGCAGTTCCCGGTGTTCGCGCAGGCCGCCGAGTTCGAAGCGCCGATCGGCATGTTCGCACCCGCGCAGCTCTATGCCCAGGGCGCGCGCCGTCACATGGAACTCTACGGCACGACGGCGCGCCAGATGGCGGAAGTGGCGGTCGTCACGCGCCAGCATGCGATCCTGAATGGCAACGTGGTGATGAACAAGCCGCTCACCGTCGAGGACCATCACGCCTCGCGCATGATCGCCGATCCGTTCCGGCTGTTCGACTGCAGCCTGGAGAGCGACGGCGGTGCCGCCGTGGTCATCAGCGCCACGGAGCGCGCGAAGGATCTCAAGAAGCCGCTGGTCACGATCGCCGGCACGGCCGAGGGCCATCCCGATTCGCCGGCCTCGATCGCGCAGCGTCCCGATATCCTGGACTTCGGTCTCGTCAAATCCGCGCCGCGCGCCTTCGCGATGGCCGGCGTCGGACCGAAGGACATCGACGTTGCCGAGATCTACGACTGCTTCACCTTCACGGTGATCCGCCAGCTCGAGATCCTGGGATTCTGCAAACCGGGCGAAGGTGGCCCGTTCGTGATGGACGGCCGCATCGCGCTGGGCGGCGAACTTCCGATCAACACCCATGGCGGACTCTTGAGCCAGGGTCATGTGGTGGGCCTCAACCATGTGATCGAGTTGACGCGCCAGCTTCGCCGCGAGGCCGGCAAGGCACAGGTGAAGGATGCCGAGCTGGGGCTCGTCACCGGCTACGGCGACATGGGTGACGGTTCGATCGCGATCCTGAAGAGGGCAGCATGAGCCAGGCTCCGATATCGGCCGCCGTGCCGCCCGCGCCCGAACGCCCGCTGCCGACGCCGACGCGCGAGAGCCAGCCCTTCTGGGACGGCATGCGCGAAGGCCGCTTCCTGCTGCAGCACTGCTCGTCCTGCGGCAAGGTCCGGCACTACCCACGGCCCGTCTGTTCGCACTGCTTCTCGATGGAGAGCGAGTTCAAGGAAGCGCCGCTGGGCGGCACCCTCCATGCCTGGACGGTGTGCCACCATCCGTTCAACTTCTTCTTCAAGGCATCGGCGCCCTACATCGTGGCGCTGGTCGACATGGACGCCGGCGTGCGCGTGAACGCGCAGCTGCACGGCGTGCCCGAGGCGGCGCTGAAGATCGGGCTGCGTGTGAAGCTCGGCTTCGAGCCGGTCAACAAAGAGGTGACGCTGCCCGTCTTCGTCGCCGAATAGAGAAATCCTGGGAGGAAGTTGAAATGAAGCGTTCTGTTTTCGTGGCGTCGGCATTCGCCGCGCTGGTCCTGCCGTTTGCCGCCTCGGCCCAGACCGACTGGCCGCAGAAGCCGGTTTCGCTGGTCGTGCCCTATCCGCCGGGCGGCGTGAACGACGCCGTGGCCCGCGTCTATGCCGAGAAGCTTTCGACCGAACTCGGCAAGCCGTTCATCGTCGACAACCGCGCCGGCGCGGCCACCACCGTGGCGTCCAACTTCGTCGCCAAGGCCGCGCCCGACGGTTACACGATCTACGCCGCCGGCACGTCGCTGATCATCAATCCGACGCTCACGGGCCAGGTGCAGTACGACCCGAACAAGAGCTTCGAGCTCGTGTCGCTGATGTCGTTCACGCCCTTCATCCTGCACGTCAACTCGGAGTTCCCAGCCAAGAACATGGCCGAGCTGATCGCCTACGTGAAGGCCAATCCCGGCAAGTTCAACATCGCAAGCTCGGGCATCGGCGCGACCAACCATCTCGCCGCCGAGCTGCTGAAGGCGCAGGCCGGACTCAACATCACGCATGTTCCCTACAAGGGCGGCGCGCAGGCCGGCCAGGACGTGGCCTCGGGCCAGGCGCAGATGATGTTCTCGGCCGCCCTCGAGGCCAAGCCGGTGCTGGCGACGGGCCGCACCAGGGCCATCGCCATCTCGAGCCTGAAGCGCTCGCCCGCGTTCCCCGATATCCCGACCGTTGTCGAGGCGGCGGGATTGCCGGACTTCGAGGCGGTGTTCTGGCAGGGCATGGTCGTGCCGGCCGGCACGCCCAAGGCGATCGTCGACAAGCTGCAGAAGGCGATCGCCAAGATCGCCGCCGAGCCAGAGATGATCGAGCGCTTCAAGCCGCAGGGCGTCGAGATCCGCTCCTCCACGCCGGCCGAGTTCAAGACCTTCCTCGGCAAGGAGGAGAAGCGCTGGACGACTCTGATCAAGGAACAGAACATCAAGCCGGAGTAGGGCGTCAGCCCCATGGCAATCTACAGACCTCACCCTGAGGAGCCTCGCAAAGCGAGGCGTCTCGAAGGGTGGGCAACACCAAGGCTGTAGCCGACCCTTCGAGACGCGCCCTATGGGCGCTCCTCAGGGTGAGGTGGATGAATTGGTCGAGCGCTTCTCTAAAGCGCCTTACGCAGCGTTAGATTGAAGCGGCGGGCTCCGGTCATCGGATGCTCGCCGTTTTTCAAGGTGAGCACGCCGTGGTGGAAAAGGCGTGACGGGCCGCCCCACACCACGACGTCGCCATGCCCGAGCGCCACGCGACGCACCGGGTCGGAGCGCTTGGGGCCACCGAACTGGAAGGTGGCGGGCAGACCCAGCGAGACCGACACGATGGGATGGGCATAGTCGGCCTCGTCCTTGTCCTGATGCAGCGACAGCTTCGCGCCGGGTTCGTAGCGGTTGATCAGGCAGGCATCGGGCACGAAGTTCGCGAACCCCGCGGCACCCGCGGCTTCGCCGGCGAGCGCGAGAAAAGCCGGCGGCAGCGCGGGCCACGGCGCGCCGCCTTGCGGGTCATGCGCTTGGTAGCGATAGCCCGACCGGTCGGTGACCCAGCCGGCCGTGCCGCAATTGGTCATCGCCACCGACATCTCGAAGCCGCCCGGCGTCACCATGTGCCGGAAGGGCGCTCGGGCTGCGATCTCCTCGATCGCCGCCAGCAGCTCGACATCACGCTTTTGTGCGAATCCCCGAAACACCGTAGCGCCGGGCCCCAGCGCCTCCGTTCCGCCATCTGCGTCGAACAGGCTCAATCTCATCGGTCAGATATAGGGCATCCTCTGGCGGAACATCAGGAGTAGCGTGATGAGGAATTGGATCACTGCCGCCGCTGTGATCGTCGCCGGCATGGCGACCGCGGGCGGTCCGGCCGCCGCGCAATCCGGCGAGGCCTCGAAGGGCCAGCGCGTCTTCAACACCCAGTGCAAGGCCTGTCACACGGTGGAGAAGGACGGCACGAGCCACACCGGCCCCAACCTGCACGGCCTGTTCGGCCGCAAGGCCGGCACCGGCGGCGGCTACGAGTCTTCCGACGCCATGAAGAATTCGGGCATCGTCTGGGACGACACGACGGTCGCCGAATACAGCCGCGATCCCAAGGGCAAGGTGCCGGGCACCAAGATGCTCTACAACGGCGTCAAGAATGCTGGCCAGCTCGCCGACCTCGTCGCCTATCTCAAGGAAGCGACGAAGTAGTCAGCGCATCATCGCGCCGACCAGCGTCTGTGTGAACTGGTCGACCATCGACTGGCTGGTGGCCGAACCTTCCAGCCAGTCGAGGCGCAACTTCAGGAAATTGTTGCGGTACCCGGTCAACATCAGCGCTGAATAAATCGGCTTCTTGTCGATGCTTCGGATCGCCGAGAGAGTTATGCAGCGAAAGACGAAGCTGCCGATCGTACAATCGGTCGGTCCCTTTGCCGTTTTGATGTCCTCGTAGCGATTGTATTTTGCGATCTGATAGATTTCCTGCAGCGAGGTCTGGAACTGCTGCTGGACGACCGCGCTCGACGGACCGTCGGGAATCGACCGAATGGAGAGGTCGTAGACATAGACCGTCGCAATGAGCTTGTCGCCGATCCGGTAGTTCCAGCCGAAGCCCAGTTCCGGCTTGCCCGTCGTCTTGCCGTAGTCGGTCGAGCCGTACTTGACGGCGCCCGCGATCTGCGAGGGGAAATTCAAGCCCGTGGCGGAATGGCGTTCCGGCGCCGGCACGCGCTGCGGAGGTGCCTGCTGCGGCTGGCCCTGTGCGACTGCGCCGCCGAGCGCCAGGCCGAGCAGGGCGAGGATGAGAGCGGCGACGCGAAGCATCGATGCGAGCATGAGTGCCTCCTCCTTGGGAGACGATTCTACGCGCGCGCGGTAAAACTGTCGCGCGCCCGCACGTAAGCGATCGAACCGAGCACGAGGCCGGCGGCCAGCATGCCGAACACCCAGCGATAGGCGGTGTCGTCGGCGCCGAACGCCTCGACGATGTAGCCGGCGAGGGCCGGCAGCACGGCGAGGCCGAGGCACTGCGCCATGTTGACGGTGGTGACGCCGCGGCCGGCCAGCCGGTCGGGGAACAGCGCGCGGCCCTGCGCCACGATCACCGTGCCGTAGGCACAGAAGAAGCAGAAGGCGATCAGCAGCGTCACGGCGAGCCAGAGCGGCGGGTTGGGCAGCGCGGCCATGATCGCCAGCAGCACCATCGAGATCGCCGCGCCGCCGAACACCACGCGCTTGCGCGAGCGCAGCACGCGGTCCATCGGCCCGTAGGCCAGGATGCCCAGGATCTGCGCGACGCCCATGGCGAGCAGCACGTTGCCGCGCGCCACGCCGTCGAGCTTGTGCACGTCGTAGAGATAGGGGCCGCCCCACACGCCGAGCACCGTCAGCATCGTGGCGTAGGCGAAGAAGTGCATCGACAGAACGGGGCCGAGGCCGGGCGTCCGCCAGACTTCCCAGAGGCCGCGCAGGATCTGCCCGGGCGATTCCTTGGCGGCCTCCGCGCCGCGATATTCAGGCGGCCGGTCGCGCACGAAGACGAGGAAGCCCACGGCCACCAGCAGGGTGATCGCGGCGAGGCCCAGGAAGCCCGCGCGCCATCCGACCGTGGCGGCGATCCAGGCGAGCGGCGTCGCGGCCGCCAGGGTGCCGATGTTGGAGGCCGCGAACACCCAGGAGAGCCGCGTTGCGAGCTTGGCCTGCTCGAACCAGCGAGAGCACAGGAAGACGACGGACATGAACGAGGCGGCGCAGCCCACGCCCACGATGGTGCGGCCGGCGATGAGATCGGCGGCGTCCGTGGCGCGCGCGATCCAGAGCGAGCCCAGCATGGCCAGCAGCGACAGCGCGGCCACCGTGCGCCGCGCGCCGAAGCGGTCGAACCACATGCCCACTGGCACCTGCACCGCGAACAGCGCGAAGAAGAAGGCGCTGCCCGCCCAGCCGAGCTGGCGCGCGCTGAGATCGAGGTCGCGCACGAGCTCAGGCGCAATCACGCTGTTCGACACGCGATAGAACTGGCTGAGGCAAGTGACGGCGATCAGCAGGATGAGGAGGAGCGCTCTCGACGACATGGCCCTGGTTGCTACCACGAACAGGCCCGACGTTCCTTCGGCGTGGACCGAAGGATGAGCCGGCAATGGAGCGCGCCACTGGAGAGGTTGTGAAGAAACCTCTGGCGCTGTGTTTGAAGTTTTGATTCGCTGATCGTGGATAGTTCAGCGAGGCATCGATGGCCAAGGGCAGACCGCCGGGGTTGCGTCTGGAGAC
>LSKJ01000781.1 GCA_001557035.1 Rhodospirillaceae bacterium CCH5-H10
AAACGCGGTCGCCGACGTTCTGCCGGAAGTCGCCCACCGAGCCCGGCGTTACGGACGTGCTGGCGGCAGAGGCGGTCTGGGTGTCGTTGTTGCTGCAGGCCGCGATGAGGAACATCGCCGCGAGGGCCGACAAGGCCTTGATCATGCTCATCTTTCGATCCACTCCCTGACAGAATCGACCCGGGCGCAGGGTACGCACGGGTCGACAGAAAAGATCATATATTTCGCTACTGCGGAATCAAGGGCGACCAGGCCGGGTCGGAGGCGTCGGTCGGCGTCGGCACCTGCCGCTCGAAGCGGCCGGTGATGTCGACCTGGTGCAGCGTCGCGGAACCCGCGCGACCGCCCGAGCTCGGTTGCTGGCGGAAGAACATCAGCACGCGTCCGTTGGGCGCCCAGGTCGGACCTTCCACGAGGAAGCCGTTGGCCAGCATGCGCTCGCCGCTGCCGTCCGCCCGCATCACGCCGATGCCGAAGCTGCCGCCCGAGATCTTGGTGAAGGCGATGAAGTCGCCGCGCGGCGACCAGACCGGCGTGGCATAGCGGCCTTCGCCGAAGCTGATGCGCCGCTCGCCGCCGCCGCCCGCGCTCATGATGTAGAGCTGCTGCGCACCGCCGCGGTCCGAGTTGAACACGATCTGCGAGCCGTCGTTGGAGAAGCACGGCGAGGTGTCGATGGCCGGCGAGTTGGTGAGGCGGCGGAGCTGCCGGCCGCGCACGTCCATCTCGTAGATGTTGGTACGGCCATTCTCCGCGATGCTCATGACGACCTTGCTGCCGTCGGGAGAGAAGCGCGGCGCGAAGCTCATGCCCGGGAAATTGCCGAGCAGCTCGCGGCGGCCGCTGTCGACGTTCTGGAGGTAGACGCGCGGCGGGCCGTTGTTCTCGCCGTACGCCATGTAGACGATTTCCTGGAGCGTCGGCGAGAAGCGCGGCGTCAGCGCGAGGGTCTTGCCGTCGGTGATGTAGCGATTGTTCGCACCATCCTGGTCCATGATGGCGATGCGCTTCACCCGGGCGTTGGCCGGACCGGTCTCGGAGACGTAGGCGACGCGGGTGTCGAAGTACCCCTCCTCGCCGGTCACGCGCTTGTAGATCGCGTCGGAGATGATGTGCGCCAGGCGCCGCCAGTTGTTGGGCTGGCTGGTAAAGGAAAGCCCGGTGGCCTGCTGGCTGGTCACGACGTCCCAGAGCCGGAAGTCGACCTTGATGTTGCCGCCGACCGAGGTGACCTGGCCGACGACAAGGCCAGCCGCCCCGACGCTGCGCCAGTCCTGGAAACGCGGCGGCGAGGTCGCGTCGACATCCTTCTGGATGTAGGAGCCCGAGGGGATGACGCGAAACAGTCCGCAGTTCTGCAGGTTGTTGCGGATGACACCCGCCATCTGCGCACCCACCGCATCGCCCTTGAAGTCGACGATGGCGATCGGCACGGGCTCGAAGCTCGGCCGCGTCATGTCGATGGTGAGCTGTGCGCGCGCCGTGCTCGCAGCGCCAACCGCGGCAAGCGCTACGCCGCCCAGCAGGGACGTCCGTCGGGGAAGCATCATGTCGGACCTCTTCATCTCAAGGTTTCTGTAGGGTGGAGGGGTCTAGTAGTCGCGTGGGTCGAAATTGAACGTGATGGTTTTCCAGCTGGCGAACTTTTCTGGCGAAAGCGGCCAGGGCTGGCAACGCGGATTCATGATGGCGCGATGGGCGGCGTCGGCGGCGGCGCGATAGACGGGGTCGCTATTGTAGCGCCCGGGATCGCGCAGTTCAGCCTTCACCGGCGTGCCGTTCTGGTTCATTTCCACAACCAGCGAAATGATCATCGCTTGGTCACGGGCGCCGCCCTGCGTGTTCCAGCACGGCCGGATCTTCTGCCGAACGCCCTCGATCTCGCTGGCCGTGACGACGGCGGCGAGATTGGGCGCGGCCGGCGCCTGTCGCGTGACCTGCTGCACGGGCTTGGGCTGCTGCTCGGGCGTCTGCACCTTCGACGGCGACTGCTTGTTCTTCAGGATGTCGTCGATCATCGAATCGACGCTCTGCTTCGGCGGCGTCGGTTTCGGCGGCGGCGGCTTGGGCGGCTCGGGCTTCTTCACCTCGGGCGCGGGCTTGGGTGGCTCCGGCGGCTTCTCGACCTTCGGCGGCTCCGGCTCCTTGGGCTTCATCGCCACGAGGTCCTCGACCGGCTTCGCAGCCTCGGTCTTGGGTTTCTCCTCCGGCTTCGGGGGGGCCGGCGGCTTGGGCGGCTCGGCTACTTCCGGTGGCTTGGGAGTCGGCGGCGACGGCGGCGGTTCGGCCGACTTGGGCGGCGGCGCCTTCGTCGTCTCCTGGGCGATCGGCACGTCCTTGGGCTGCGGCGGCGGATTGCCCACCGTCGGCGCAGCGGCCTTCGCGGCGATGGCCTCGAACTCGACCATCACGGGCTCGGGTTCCATCGGCGGCGGCTTGCCGAAGAAGTCGAGGTTCAGCACCGCCGCCCCCAGCACGAAGACGTGCACCATCGACGACACGATCGCCGGTGTGCGCATTTCGATGCTGGAAGGGTGACGCCGAACCATCGCCTGCCTGGATCCGCCTGTCTTAGCGCCGCTGGGCCGGCGCCTGGGGTTGCGGCGTGGGCGCCCGCGGCGCGGGCTGCGCCGGCGTGGCCGGGCTCACCGTGCCGCCGCCCCGTCCGAGCGCCTGCGCCTGCTCGCCCAGCAGGCCGAGCTGGCGGAAGCCGCTGTCGATCACCACGCCCATGACCTCCATCATCTTCCCATAGTCGACGCTCTTGTCGCCGCGCATGAAGACGCGCTGGTCGGGCTTCTCCTCATGGATCGCCTTCAGCTTCGCACCGAGTTCGGCGACGTCGTACTTGGTCTCGCCCAGGAAAACCTCGCCCTGGGAATTGACCGAGACGACCATCGGTTCGTCCTTGCCGCCGACCTGCTGGGCGCTGGTCTTCGGCAGGTCGACCGGCACGCCGACCTGGAGCAGCGGCGCCGTCACCATGAAGATGATCAGCAACACCAGCATGACGTCGACGAGCGGCGTCACGTTGATGTCGGCGATGGGCGTATAGCTTCGCCGCTTGAATTTGCTGCCCGACGAGTTGGCGCCGGGTGCCGGAATGACGCCCGACATCAGACCTGTTCCTCGAGCTGCCGCGACAGGATGGTGATGAATTCACCGGCGAAGGCCTCGAGCTGCTGGGCATAGCGCGAGACCTGGCCCGACAGGATGTTGTAGGCGGCGGCGGCGGGAATGGCGGCCACCAGGCCGATGGCGGTCGCGAACAGCGCCTCCGAGATGCCGGGCGCCACCACCGCAAGCGAGGTGTTCTTCGACTGCGCGATGTGGCTGAAGCTGTTCATGATGCCCCAAACCGTGCCGAACAGGCCGACGAAGGTGGCGTTGGCGCCGACCGTTGCGAGGAAGCCCAGGCGCTTTTCGATCGCCTCCATCTCGCGCTGGATGGTGACGCCCATCACCTGCTCGATGCGCTGGCGCAATGCCGCGCGCGCCGTCGCGCTCGAGGCCAGGCCCTTGGAGACCGAGCGGCGCCATTCGCGCATGGCGGCGGAGAAGATGCTCGACATCGGATCGTCGGGCTTGGCGCCGACGCGGTCGTAGAGGTCCTCGAGCGAAACGCCCGACCAGAACGTGTCCTCGAAAGTCTGGGCGCTGCGCTTCAGCGAGCGCAGGCGGAGAACCTTCTCGAAGATGATCGCCCAAGACCAGAACGAGGCCAGCAGGAGCAGGATCATGATGGCCTTCACGACCCAGTCGGCCTGCATGAACAGGCCGTAGACGGACATGTCGATTGTCCCCGTGCCGCCGAGGGGGGCTCCGGCGACCTGCGCAAACGCGTCCATTTATGTTCTCCGTTGGTTCAAGAGGGTTGTATCCGAATATGGCGTGAGCGGGGCGATCCGTTCACGGCTACCTGGGCCAGGGCAGTCCGCACGAGCGGCGGCAATCGGACAGGCCGACCGCCCTCGCCCATGCAGGCGACGACGAGTTCGGCTCGAACCAGGATCTCTTCACCGCGGCGCGCATGCTGGAGCATGTCCAGCGAGGCGCCACGCAATTCGCCGCAGCTTGTGACGATCTCGATCGTGTCGTCCAGCCGCGCGGGCTTCAGGTAGTCGATGGCGCAGCGGCGCACGACCCAGTTGACGCCGCGCTCCTCGCGCAGCGCCGTATGCTGTTGCCCGAGAAGCCGCAGAAGTTCGGTGCGGCCACGCTCCAGGAAGCGCAGCCAGTTGGCGTAATAGACGATGCCGGCGGCATCGGTATCTTCATAGTACACGCGCAACGGCAGCACGTGGGTACCGTCGTCGATGCGGCCCGAGGTCGGCACCGCGGTCACGCTTCCTCCACCGGGCCGCCACCCGCCAGCAGGTCGAGCTGCTGCTTCTGGCCCTTGGGAATGGAAAGGCCGAGGTGACGATAGCCGCCTTCCGACAGCAACCGGCCGCGCGGCGTGCGCATCAGCAGGCCGAGCTGCATCAGGTAGGGCTCGATCACGTCCTCGATGACGTCGCGCTGTTCCGCCAGGGCAGCCGCCAGTGTCTCGGCGCCCACGGGGCCGCCGCCGTAATTCTCGGCGATGCAGGCGAGGTAACGGCGGTCCATCGCGTCGAGCCCGCGCCCATCGACCTCGAGCCGCGTCAGGGCAGCGTCCGCGACCCGGGCGTCGACGCCTGCATTGCCGGCGACCGCCGCGAAATCGCGGACCCGGCGCAGCAGCCGGTTGGCGACACGCGGTGTCCCGCGCGAGCGCTTGGCAATCTCGGCGCTGCCGTCCGCCGCCAGCGACATCTTCAGGACGCGCGCGGCGCGCTGCACGATCGTCTCCAGTTCGGCCGGTTCGTAGAACACCATGCGCAGCGGAATGCCGAAGCGCTCGCGCAACGGCCGCGTCATGAGGCCCGAGCGCGTCGTGGCGCCGACCAGCGTGAACGGCGGCAGCTCGATGCGCACCGAGCGGGCGGCGGGCCCCTCGCCGATCATCAGGTCGAGCTGGAAATCCTCCATCGCGGGATAGAGGACCTCCTCGATTGCAGGATTGAGACGATGGATCTCGTCGATGAACAGCACATCGTGCGGCTGTAGATTCGTGAGCTGCGCCGCGAGGTCCCCCGCCTTCTGGATCACGGGTCCCGAGGTCGCGCGAAAGCCCACGCCCATCTCGCGCGCCACGATCTGCGCCATCGTGGTCTTGCCCAGCCCCGGCGGGCCGTGCAGCAGCACATGGTCCAGCGCCTCGCCCCGTCCCTTGGCGGCGGCGATGAAGATCTTGAGGTTTTCCCGGACCTGCTTCTGGCCGATGAAATCGTCGAGCGTCTGCGGGCGCAGCGCCAGTTCGGCCGCGTCTTCCTCGGCGCGCTTGCCCGTTACGAGGCGTTCGGGAACGGCGTTCATCGCGCCAACTCCTGCAGGCCGGCGCGGATCACCGCGTCGAGCCTGGCCTCGGCACCCAGGCGCTGGGTGACGCGGGCGACGGCGCCGAAGGCCTCGACTCGCTTGTAGCCGAGATTGACGAGGGCGGAGATCGCGTCCTCGTTGATCGAGCCGGCGGCAGCGGCCGGCGCACCCGCGTTGCTTTCCGACACAGGCGCAGGCGCGATGCCGAAGGCGGCGGCCTTGTCCTTCAGTTCCGTCGCCAGGCGCGCGGCGAGCTTGGGCCCGACGCCGGCCGGCCGCGAGAGCGTAGCCTTGTCCTGCGCGGCGATGGCGCGCGCGATCTCGTCGGGTGACAGGGTCGAGAGGATCGACAGGGCCACGCGCGCACCCACGCCCTGCACCGTCGTCAGGATCCGGAACCAGTCACGCTCCGCTGTCGCCAGGAAGCCGTAGAGCGAGATCGCGTCCTCGCGCACGATCGTCTCGACCAGCATCGTGGCCTGACCGCCGACCGAAAGATCGCGCAGCGTGCGCGCCGAGGCAGAGACGAGATAGCCCACCCCGCCCACGTCAATGACGGCGCTGTCGGTGTCGACCGAGTCGACGAGCCCCTTCAGCTTGGCGATCACAGCGCGGCCTCGATCCGCCGCGCCGTGGCGCGATGATGGGCATGGCAGATGGCGACGGCCAGGGCGTCGGCCGCATCCGCCTTGGCGGTCACGCCGGGCAGCAGCCGGCTCACCATCATGGCAATCTGGTTCTTGTCGGCGTGCCCCGCTCCCACCACCGACTTCTTCACGAGGTTCGCCGAATACTCGAACACTTCGAGCCCCGCGCGGGCCGGCGCGAGCATGACCACGCCGCGCGCCTGACCGAGCTTCAGGGTCGAACCGGGATTGACGTTCACGAAGGTCTCCTCGACCGCGGCCTCGATCGGGCGCTGCGCTTCGATGACGCCCGCGACGCCCTCGAACAATTCCCTCAGCCGCTCCGCCAGCGTGCCCGCCGGGGCGACCTTCACGACGCCGTGCGCCACATGGCGCAGCCTGTTGCCTTCGACCTCGATCACACCCCAGCCGGTCAACCGCAGGCCGGGGTCGAGGCCGATCAATCTCATCCCGCCCGACTCAGGCCGCGAACTTCGCCAGGGCGTCGTCCGAAACCTCGAAGTTGGCGTAGACGTTCTGGACGTCGTCGTTGTCTTCCAGGGCGGCGATCAGATCGAGCATGGTCTGCACGGTCTCACCCTCGATCGGCGCGCCGGTCTTGGGACGCCAGGTCAGCTTGGCCACGCTGGGCTGGCCCAGCGACTTTTCCAGCGCTTCACGGACGAGGTTGAAATCGTCCTGCGCGCAATAGATCTCGTGAACGGCCTCTTCACCCTCGCCGCTCACCACGTCCTCGGCACCGGCCTCGATGGCCTTTTCCATCACCTCGTCGGCGCTGCCGACGGCGAGCGGAAAGCGGAACTCGCCCAGCCGGTCGAACATGAACGACACGCTGTTGGATTCACCCAGGTTGCCGCCATGCTTGGAGAAGATCGAGCGGACCTCGCCCGCGGTCCTGTTGCGGTTGTTGGTCAGGGCCTCGACGATCACCGCGACACCGGCCGGGCCATAGCCTTCGTAGCGCACCTCGTCGTAGTTCGCGTCCGCGTCCGTGCCCGAGCCGCGCTTGATGGCCCGATCGATCGTGTCGCGGGTCATGTTGTTGTCACGCGCCGCAATCACCGCAGCGCGCAGGCGCGGGTTGGATGCCGGATCAGCGGCGCCCATCCGGGCAGCCGTCGTGATCTCCCGGATCAACTTGGTGAAGATCTTGGCCCGCACGGCGTCCTGACGCCCCTTGCGGTGCATGATGTTCTTGAATTGGGAATGCCCCGCCATCGCCGACAACCAGATTGAGTAATGAGAAGAGCCGCATATACCACTTCTCGTGGGTTTTGGCAGGCAGGCAGGCGCCCCAACCGGCCGTTGGGACAAAAAAAGGCGGGGGCCGAAGCCCCCGCTAAAAAACGTCGGAATCTTGATTCCGACGCCCCCTCTAACCTAGAAGACCGTTCGCCGAATGTGGCGAAAAACTCTTTAACATCAAAAGGATGCCGGTTTTTCCCCAGCCCGTCAATGACCCTCTTCGGGCCACATCTAATAGGTGCATATGACCCGAGGCGCATACAAGATGCGGGAAATCAGACGGTCGGGGCCAGCCTGCCCCCTACCCGGACCGGCCGGATCGACCTCGCCAGACCGGTCCGGTCGTCGGTTTCGACAACCGCCGCGCACAAAGTGCCCTCGCCCTCCGCCGGCGACAGGCGCTCACCCGGCATTTTCCGGATGAATCGCTGCATCGCGACCTCCTTCTTCATCCCGATCACGCTGTCATAGTCGCCGCACATGCCCACATCGGTCTGGTAGGCGGTCCCGCCCGGAAGGACCCAGCCGTCGGCCGTCGGAACGTGGCTGTGGCTGCCCAGCACCGCCGAGGCGCGGCCGTCGCAGAAATGCCCGATCGACTGCTTCTCGCTGGTCGCTTCGCCATGAACGTCGACCAGGATCAGCTGGGCGCCACGGCCGAGTGCGTACTTCGTCAGTTCGGCATCGAGCGCGCGGAAAGGATCGTCGAGCGCGTCCATGAACAGCCGGCACATGACGTTGATCACCACGATCTTCTGGCCGCGCGGCGTCTGGAACAGGTTGGCGCCCCAGCCCGGCGTGCCCGGCGGGAAGTTGATCGGCCGCAGCAGGCGCTTGTCCTGCGCGATGTAGGGAATGATCTCGCGCTGGTCCCAGGCATGATTGCCGGTGGTGATGCAGTCGACGCCGGCCTCGTGCAACTCGGCGCAGATCTTGGCGGTGATGCCGAAGCCGGCGGCCGCGTTCTCTCCGTTGACCACTACGAAATCGAGTCCGAGTTCCCGCCGCAGCCGCGGCACTTCCTTGACGACCGCGTCGCGGCCGGCGCG
>LSKJ01000782.1 GCA_001557035.1 Rhodospirillaceae bacterium CCH5-H10
GTCTGCGGTACGAACAGCGCGTCGTAGCCGGCCGCGCCCGGCGTGCCGCCCGCGGCATCGACGAAGCTGGTGATCTGGATCATCGATGCGACGGCCAGCCGCGAGTCGCGGAAGGCCATGCCCATCGGCCGCTCGATCGTGCGCTCGAAGACCGAGAGCCGCCCGGCCTGCTTGTTGCTGCCGATCAGGATGACCTTGCCGCTCTGATAGGTCGAGATCGCGAGACTGCTTCCGCTGTCGGCCAGCCAGCTCTGGAACTGCCGCGAGGCCGTGACGATGAAGGCGGGCTTCTCCGTTTCTGCAACCGGGGCGTGGCCTTCCGTCGACGCTGCGCCGGTTTCGTCCTTGGTACTCATGATCTATGCCTGCCTCGCGTACCGCCCGACCGTAGGCCGCGCTATTGAATTGGCCAGTTCAAGGTGGCATGCGGAATGGCACGAAGACAACGCTCCGCGCAGGCAGAAGGATACCCAATGGCAATCTATCAGCTCAACGACCGCGTGCCCGTCATCCCGGCCTCCTGCTACATCGCCGAGGGCGTCACCATCATCGGGTCGGTCGTCCTGGGCGAGCGCGTGAGCATCTGGCCCGGCGCGGTTCTGCGCGGCGACAACGAACCGATCGTCATCGGCGACGACAGCAACATCCAGGAATTGAGCGTCCTGCACACCGACCCGGGCGCGCCGCTGACCATCGGCCGGCACGTGACGGTCGGTCATCAGGTGATGCTGCACGGCTGCACGATCGGCGACGGCTCGCTGATCGGCATCCAGTCGGTCGTGCTCAACCGCTCCGTGATCGGAAAGGACTGCCTGGTCGGCGCCGGATCGGTCGTGACGGAGGGCAAGAGTTTTCCCGACCGGTCGATGATCCTCGGTGCGCCGGCAAAGGTCGTCCGCGAACTGAGCGAGGAGAATGCCTCGCGACTGTCCATGAGTGCGGAGAGCTACGTCAAGCGCGGCCAGGACTACAAGGCGAACCTGAAGCGCATCGGCTGAGCCGATGATCACGGCGCTCGATCATCTCACTGTCGGCGGCTCGGTCGCCGCCTACGAGACGCTGCTGGGGCGCAGCGCCTCCGACGGACGGCTGCGCGCTGGCAATGTCGGGCTGCGCTTCGAGGACGGACCGGCGGGTCTGCGCTCGATGGCGTTCGCGACATCGGATATCGAAAAGGCCGCGACCTTGCTGGAGCGGCGCGCGGTGAAGGCCGAACGCACGCGGGACGGCGTTGCGTTCGACGGATACGGCGTCGCGATCGGCCTCTGCGCCGGGACGGGCGAAGCCCCCTCGCCGCTCGCCGCCGAAGAAGCCGGCGCCGTCACCGGCCTCGACCATGTCGTCGTGCGCACGCCCAATCCCGAGCGCGCCATCGCCTTCTATGCCGGGCGCCTTGGCCTCGACCTCCGCCTCGACCGCAGCAATCCCCAATGGGGCGCGCGTCTGCTGTTCTTCCGCTGCGGCGACCTCGTGGTCGAGATCGCGCACGATCTCAAGAAAGGCGTGTCGGACGGGCCGGATCATCTGTGGGGCCTGTCCTGGCGCGTGTCCGACATCGACGCCGCCGCCGCACGCCTGAAAGCCGCCGGACTCGATGTCTCCGAGCCGCGGGACGGCCGCCGGCCCGGCAGCAAGGTCTGCACCGTGAAGAACGGCACCGAAGGCGTTCCGACGATCCTGATCGGCGGAGTCGGGCGCTGGTGACGCAGCGCTGGTAGACTGCGCCATGCGTTTCCTCACCGCGATCCTGCTCCTGGTCCTCGCCGGTGCCTGCACGCAGGCCCCTGCGTCGAAGCCGATCGTGCAGGCGAAGGATCTCCCACCGCTCGGCCCCTGCCGCGCCGCCGCGTGGACACCCGAGGCGCCGCCGCCCACCGCCAGCGCCAAGACCTCGATGGTTCTGCTGGCGGTCGGCGAATGGGGCCGCTTCGGCAAGCAGGTCATCACCTACTCCGACAACGCGCCGGCGAAGACCGAACAGCTCGGCATCAAGGAGCGCGAGGCCCCACAGCGCATCGCCGACTACTGGGCGGCCGTCGGCAACAAATTGAGCGGGCTGAACGACGTACCGTGGTCGGCGGCCTTCATTTCCTGGGACATCGAAAGCGCGGGCGTGCCGCGCGACCTGTTCTGCCCCGACCAGCGCCACACGATCTATGTGGAGAGGATGGTCGAGCGCGCGAAGAGCCCCGGCGCCGCCTTCATCCCGCATCCGCCGGCCGAGCGCGCGCCACAGGTCGGGGACCTGGTCTGCGCCTCGCGCGAAGGCAGCGGCACGACCTTGCAGAACCTCAACCGCGGCGCCGGACATTGCGACATCGTGGTCGACGTCCGCCCCGGCCAGGTCTTCGCCATCGGCGGCAACGTGGGTGACTCCGTCACACGGAGCGTCTTTCCACTGGACGGGAACGGGTTTTTGTCGCCCTTATCCGGCCGATTCTTCGCCGTCATCGAGAACAGGCTGCCCTGAAGGAAGGACCATGTCTTCGCTCTACGATTACATCATCGTCGGCGCCGGCTCGGCCGGTTGCGCTCTGGCCGCCCGCCTCGCCTGGGAGCGGCCCAAGCTGCGCATCCTGGTGCTGGAGGCCGGCGGTCCCGACAAGTCGTTCATGCTGAAGATGCCCGCCGGCTTCGCTTCGCTGGGCGAGAAGAACCCGTACAACTGGCACTACGAAACGACGCCCCAGAAGCATTGCAACGACCGGCGCATGTACTGGCCGCGCGGCAAGACGCTGGGCGGGTCCTCGGCGATCAACGCCATGCTCTACATCCGCGGCCATGCCTCGGACTACGACCACTGGCGCCAGCTCGGCAACGAGGGCTGGTCCTATGAGGACGTGCTGCCCTACTTCAAGAAGGCGGAGAACAACGAGCGCGGCGCGGATGCCTTCCACGGCACGGGCGGACCGCTGAACGTCGCCGACCAGGCCGATCCCAACAAGCTGAACGAGGCGTTCCTAAAGGCGGCCGAGCAGGCCGGCCACAAGCGCAACGCGGACTTCAACGGCGCCGAGCAGGATGGCGTCGGGATGTATCAGGTGACGCAGAAGAACAAGCAACGCTGGAGCGCCGCAAGCGCCTACCTGCGTCCGGCGGTCGCCAACAGCGGCGCCCACCTGATCGTCGTCACCGGCGCGCTGGTCGAGCGCATCATCTTCGACGAGAACCGCGCCATGGGCGTGCGCTACACGCTGGACGGCCGCGACGAGGTGGCGCGCGTGACGCGCGAGATCATCCTGTGCGGCGGCGCCATCAACTCGCCGCAGCTCCTGATGCTGTCGGGCATCGGTCCGGCCGATCACCTGAAGTCGATCGGCATCCGCCCGATCCACGACCTGCCGGGCGTCGGCGGCAACCTGCAGGACCATCTCGATGCGGCGCTGCTGCAGTTCTGCAAGACGCGCGACACGTACGACCGGGCCAACAAGCTGGCCTCGCTCTACCACTATGTCGTGAACAAGAAGGGCCCCGGCACCTCGCCGATCGCCGAATCGGGCGGCTTCCTGCGCACGCGCCCGGGGCTGGCGGCACCCGACATCCAGCTGCACTTCCTGCCGGTGCTGGTCCAGGACCATGGCCGCACGCGGCTGAACAGGGACGGCTACAGCCTGCACATCTGCACCTTGCGCCCCGAGAGCAAGGGCACGATCCGGCTGCGCAGCAAGGATCCCAAGGAGCATCCGCTGATCGACCCGAACTATCTCAGCGAGCGCCAGGACCTCGACACGCTGATCGCCGGCGTGAAGATGGGCCGCGACATCCTCGCCCAGTCGGGCTTCGATCCCTACCGCGCCGACGAGCTGGCGCCAGGTCCGGCCGCCAAGACCGATGCCGAGATCGAACAGTGGATCCGCGCGAAGTGCGAGACGATCTATCACCCGGTCGGCTCCTGCAAGATGGGCCCGGCCAGCGATCCGATGGCGGTGGTCGACGACAAGCTGCTGGTGCACGGCGTCGAGGGTCTGCGCGTGGTCGATGCCTCGGTGATGCCGACGCTGATCGGCGGCAACACCAACGCTCCCAGCATGATGCTGGCCGAGCGCACCGCCGCGATCATGCACGCGGCGGGAATGACGAACTGAGCCGGCTTCCGGCTTAGCCGCGCTTCTCGACGACCAGAAGCCAGGGCCGACCCGAGACGTTCATCAGGCGGCCGCGCGAGTCGACGGGAAAGAGGCTCATCGCCACGCTGTCCTTCACGTTGCCGCCGATCGCGTGGACGTAGCCGCCACGCACATCGGTGACGATGTCGCAATGGGCCGCCGTGTTGTCGATGCGGCGATGAGCGGTGCGCGGGTCGGCGAAGCGCCAGGTCGCCCCGGCCGAGCCGGAGCAGACGAGGTCGCCGGGCTTGGGCGAGTATTCGTTGGGCGCATGCAGCAGGAACGGCGCGCCGCGCGACGCGCGCTCACGGTCGTAGAGCGTCGAGAGGTAGCTGCCGTGGCGGCCGTCCCGCGGGAACTGCGAGGCGCTGTAGCCCGACTGGACCATCACCCACGTAACGAAGGCGCCCGACCAGGGCTTGTCCGAGGTGCCGTTCCACTGTGGCCGGCCGCAGGCGCCCCAGTATTCGCCCACGCGGCTCGAGAGCGGCTCGCTGCGCTCGGTCATGCCGTGACGG